>DATAUR010000137.1:0-11404 GCA_036268175.1 Phenylobacterium sp.
CCGCGACTTGCCGAAATAGGGCCGGAAAAACATGTAGATGCCGCTGATCGCCAGCAGGGCGAGCGGGAACAACGGCGTGTAGGAGACCCAGATCGGCCCCTTCTTCGCGAGCGTGACCCAGGTGATCAGCACGACCACCACGAAGGCGGCGGAGACCCAGCGATGGAACTGCCGGATGAAGCTGTCAGCGTTCAAGGAAACCTCCTGTCGAAAGGGCGTTGGGTGATCGGCGCAGCAGCTCAATCGAGGCCGGCCAGGACCTCGTCCAGGGCGGCGGTGAACTTCTGCCAGCCCCACTGCGCGCCGTTGTAGTAGCGATCGGCGCCGCTATCGGCGGAGAAGCCGGCTTGCTCCACCCGCAGGTGCGTGCCGGCGCTCGTCGGCGTCAGCTCGAAGGTGACGACGGTGCCGACGCCCATGGCGCCCCAGCTGTAGGAGAGCGTTCTGTTGGGCTCCAGCACCATGACCTCGCAGTCCACCGAACCCCAGTCGCCGCTCAAGGTGAAGCGGTGGCCGATCTCGGGTGCGAAGTCGTTCTTCATCAGCCAGGCTTCGATCAGGTGCGGCGTGGTGAGCGCGCGCCAGAGCTTTTCCGGCGGATGCGAAAAGTCGCGCTCGATGACGACGGAGCGGGTTTCGGTGGCGACGGACATCGGGGTTCTTCCTCTATTGGTCCATGCGGTTGAGCAGGTCTTCCAGGTCGTCGAAGCGCTGGCTCCAGAAGCCGCCGTAGAAGCTCATCCAATCGAACAGCGGCTTCAGGCCCACGGGATTGGCGGCGTAGCGGATGTGGCGCCCGTCCCGCCGCTCGGTGACCAAGCCCGCCTGGCGGAGCACCGCCAGATGTTGCGAGACCGCCGGCTGGCTGACGCCGGCGCCGGCGGTGAGATCGCCGACGCTCAGCTCGCCCTCGCCCGTCAGGCGCTCGAACACCGCCCGGCGGGTCGGGTCGGCAAGGGTGCGGAAAAGATCGGCGGGCTGAGACATCGCCGATATATAAGTATACACTTATGGAATGAGTCAAGCCCACTCTCCCGCGAAACGGCGGGAGCTCGCGCTAGAATGGGATGAAGTTGCGCTTTCGGCTGTAGGCCAGGTAGCCGACGTTGGCGCCGAGCCGGAACCCGACGCCGGCGCGGATCGGGGCCAGCACGATGTCGTCGGTGCGCTGATAGTTCACGCCCAGGCCGCCGATGAAATAGGCCGAGCCGTCGACGCCGGGGAACCGCTGGAAGATGTCGCGCGGATCCTCCAGGTCATAGCACAGGGTGAACACCCGACTGGCGTTGCCGCCGAAGTCCCAGCCGATCGAGGGACCGCGCCAGAACACCTCCGTCGGCTGACGGCCCTTCATGTAGAGCAGGCCGCGGCCATAGCGCAGGCCGACCGCGATGGCGCCGGATCCCTCTTCGCCGGCGATATAGGCGGTGGGCCGCCCGTTGTTCTTGAAGATCCGCTCCACCGCCCCGCCCGCCGATTCGGCGGTGACGCCCAGGAAGTCGGAGACGTTGTGGACGATCTCGTCCTCGGAATAGGTGGACTGCGTGGCGCTCGGCCGCCCGGAGGTGTCGGGGGGCGCGGGCGAGCCCACGCCGCCGGTCGGGTAGCTGGGCGTCGAGTTGGGCGGCGGCGGCGCCTCGGGCTCGCCCCGCGGTCGGGCCGGCGGCAGCGGCGTCTGGGCCTTGGCCACGCCGGCGGCGCCCAGGGTCACCAGGCCCGAAACGATCAGGGTTCGACGGTCCATGGGCGCAAAGTCCTCCTCGAGACGTCCTAGATTTCAGCCCGCCCAATGTTGGCCAGATTCGCCACGGCCAGACTTGTGATGAATTATGTCGTCTTAACGGACGATTAACCGTGTTTCGCGCGCCGCGCCGCCACATCTCGCACCGACACAGGAATGTGCTAGAGGCGGGCGCAACATGACGACGCCCCTCGACCACATCCGCAATTTCTCCATCGTCGCGCACATCGACCATGGCAAGTCGACGCTCAGCGACCGGCTGATCCAGGAGACCGGCGCGCTGACCCAGCGCGAGATGACCGAGCAGGTGCTCGACAACATGGAGATCGAGCGCGAGCGCGGGATCACCATCAAGGCCCAGACCGTGCGCCTGGCCTACAAGGCCGACGACGGCGAGACCTATGTCCTGAACCTGATGGACACGCCGGGCCACGTGGACTTCGCCTACGAGGTCAGCCGCAGCCTCGCCGCCTGCGAGGGCTCGATCCTGGTGGTGGACGCCAGCCAGGGCGTCGAGGCCCAGACGCTGGCCAACGTCTACCAGGCCATCGACAACAACCACGAGATCGTGCCGGTCCTGAACAAGATCGACCTGCCCGCCGCCGAGCCCGAGCGAATCCGCCAGCAGATCGAGGACGTGATCGGCCTGGACGCGTCCGGCGCCATCCTGACCTCCGCCAAGACCGGGGCCGGCATCCACGAGCTCCTGGAAGCCATCGTCCACCGCCTGCCCGCGCCCAAGGGCGACCCGGACGCGCCTTTGAAGGCCCTGCTGGTCGACGCCTGGTATGACGCCTACCTGGGCGTCGTCGTGCTGGTGCGGGTGATCGATGGCTCGCTGCGCAAGGGCCAGCGGGTGCAGATGATGCAGCAGGGCTCCACCCACCTGATCGACCGCATCGGGGTGTTCAACCCCAAGCGCACCGAGGTGGAGAGCCTGGGCCCGGGCGAGATCGGCTTCATCACCGCCCAGATCAAGGAAGTGGCCCAGGCCGCGGTGGGCGACACCATCACCGACGAGCGCCGGCCGGCGGAGACGCCGCTCCCCGGCTTCCGCGACGTGCAGCCGGTGGTGTTCTGCGGCCTCTTCCCTGTGGACGCCGCCGACTTCGAAGACCTGCGCGCCGCCATTGGCCGCCTGCGCCTGAACGACGCCTCGTTCAGCTACGAGATGGAGACCAGCGCGGCGCTGGGCTTCGGCTTCCGCTGCGGATTCCTGGGGTTGCTGCACCTGGAGATCATCCAGGAGCGCCTCTCCCGCGAGTTCGACCTCGACCTGATCGCGACCGCGCCCAGCGTCATCTACAAGATCGGGCTGACCGACGGCTCGGAGGTGGAGCTGCACAACCCCGCCGACATGCCCGACCCGGTGAAGATCGCCACCATCGCCGAGCCCTGGATCAAGGCCACCATTCTCACCCCCGACGAGTACCTGGGCAGCGTGATCAAGCTCTGCCAGGACCGCCGCGGTTCGCAGCGGGAGCTGAGCTATGTCGGCACCCGCGCCCTGGTGGTCTACGACCTGCCGCTGAACGAGGTGGTGTTCGACTTCTACGACCGGCTGAAGAGCGTCTCCAAGGGCTACGCCTCCTTCGACTACGCCATCGAGGACTACCGGGTCGGCAATCTGGTGAAGATGTCGATCCTGGTGAATTCCGAGCCGGTGGACGCGCTCTCCATGCTGGTCCACGCCGACCGCGCCGAGGCCCGGGGGCGCGGCATGGTCGAGAAGATGAAGGACCTGATCAGCCCGCACATGTTCCAGATCCCGATCCAGGCGGCGATCGGCGGCCGAATCATCGCCCGCGAGACGGTGCGCGCGCTGCGCAAGGACGTCACCGCCAAGTGCTACGGCGGCGACATGAGCCGTAAGCGCAAGCTGCTCGACAAGCAGAAGGCCGGCAAGAAGCGCATGCGCCAGTTCGGCAAGGTCGAGATCCCGCAGGAAGCCTTCATCGCCGCCCTGAAGATGGACGCCGACTAGGTCGCACCCACCACCACATCGCCACCACCGTGCCGAACAGCACGATGTAGATCGCCCCGAACACCCAGATCGGCAGGGGCCAGTAGATCACCCGCTCCACCCAGCGCTCGATCAACGGCGGCTGGGCGGATGCGCCGGTGAGTTGGTCCTGCCAGATGGTCAGGAAGCACGCGCGGCCGAGCAGGGCCTGCAAGGCCACCACCGCCCAGGACAGGATGTGCAGGGCGCGCCACCAGCGGATGCGCACCCAGCGCCAGCGCAGGGCCGCGCCCAGCGGAATGGCGATCAGCCCCAGGACGTTGAAGGCGATCACCGCCAGGTGGACGACCAGGATCGCCTGGCCAAGCGCTGCGGCGTGCGGCGGGATCATGTCGCCAATCTGCCCGATTGCCGCCGACGATTGAAGCCAACGACTAAGGCGCAAGCTTGACTACCGGCTTTCCATCGTGGACATGGCTTGGCAGTCGAGGGGGGAATTTTCGATGCGCAAACTGATCGTGCTCGCGGCGGCCGCGTCCGCTCTTCTGGTGGCGAGCTGCAACACGGTCGCCGGCGTCGGCAAGGACGTCTCGGCGGCCGGCCACGCGGTGACCCAGACCGCCGACGACGCCAAGCACTAGCCGGTTCGGCGCGCCGGCCGGCGTCTGCGCGAAAAGCTCACAGACGCCGCGCGAAAACAGCCTGCGACCGATTGTGCGACGGTCTTCCTATCGCAAGCTTTCGGGCCCATATCGGGGCCATGGCAGAGATTGTTCACCCGCTGCAGCGCTCGATCTTCCGGGGCCTTTCCGGCCATTGCCCGGCTTGCGGCAAGGGCGCGCTCTTCTGGAAGTATCTGAAGGTCAACGGCCGCTGCGAAGCCTGCGACACAGACCTCGCGCGCTATCCGGCCGATGACGGGCCGGCCTATCTGACCATCGTCCTGATCGGCCATCTGGTGGTGGCGCCGATGCTGTTCTTCCCGATCGTCTGGCGCGCGAACCCGGCCTATTCCCTGCCGCTGATCCTGATCCCGCTGGCGGCGCTGACGCTCACCGTCCTGCCGCGCATCAAGGGCGGCTGGATCGGGCTGATGTACTCGCTGGGCGTCAAGGACACTGACGCCCACCTGCACACCGCCGACGCCGCCGAGTAAGACAGTCGGGCCTTCACCGCCCGTCATCCCAATCTCCCTTTCAATCGTCATTCCCGGCCTTGTGCCGGGAACCCATGATCGCGATGGGCTCAGGAAGGGGCTCGGCGCCGCCACGCGCACCCGGCGCCACGGCGTTCATAGGTTCCCGGGACCAACCCGGGAATGACGAGCAGGAAGGAGAAGGTCGTGGATTCCCGCAGACGGCGCGGCGGGCGTCCGCCGGAACCTCCACCGTGGCCGCCCGTTGGCATGCCCGGAGATCACACGGAGGAGAGACGCTGTGGGCATTATCCTGATCGTCATTCTGGTGCTGCTGCTGGTCGGGGCCCTGCCGACCTGGGGCCATTCGCGGAGCTGGGGCTATTATCCGAGCGGCGGCCTGGGCCTGATCCTGATCATCATCATCGTGCTGGTGCTGCTCGGACGCATATGACGCCGAGCCTCGGCCTGGGCGATTTTCGGGCGCCGTCCGGCTAAAAATCGCCTAGCATCCCTTCGAGCAATCGGGGGATGCATGGCTGACAGCGCGGCGACGACAGCGGGACCGATGTCGGCCCTGGCGCGGATCAAGGCGATCCTCGGCGGGTCGGCCGGCAATCTGGTCGAGTGGTACGACTGGTTCGCCTATTCCTCGACCAGCCTCTATTTCGCCGCCCATTTCTTCCCCAAGGGCGACGCCACGGCCCAGCAGTTGCAGACCGCGGCGATCTTCGCGGCCGGCTTCATCGCGAGGCCGGTGGGCGCCTGGCTGATGGGGGTCTACGCCGACCGGGCCGGCCGGCGCGCGGCGCTGACGCTGTCGGTGGCGATGATGAGCCTGGGCTCTTTCGCCATCGCGATCCTGCCGACCTTCGCCCAGATCGGCGTGCTGGCGCAGCTTGGCCTGCTGGCCGCGCGCCTGGTGCAGGGCCTCTCGCTCGGCGGCGAATATGGCGCCAGCGCCACCTACATGTCGGAGATGGCCGGCAAGGCGCGGCGCGGCTTCTGGTCGTCGTTCCAGTACACCAGCCTGATCGCCGGCCAGGTGGTGGCGCTGTTCGTGCTGGTGATCCTGCAGCACGTACTCTCGAAGGCCGACCTGGCAGCCTGGGGCTGGCGCATCCCGTTCGCGATCGGCGGCGTGCTGGCCATCGTGGTGTTCTGGATCCGCACGGGCCTGGACGAGACCCGCGCCTATCTGAGCGAATCCACCGCCACCGCGCAGCGCGGCCGCACGCTGGACCTGATCCAGCAGCACCCGCGGGAGTTCGCCATCGTGCTGGTGCTGACCGCCGCAGGCTCCTTGGCCTTCTACGCCTACACGACCTACATGCAGAAGTTCCTGGTCAATACCGCCGGCTTCTCCAAGGACACGGGCACGGCGATCATGGCCGCGGTGCTGCTGGCCTACATGCCGCTGCAGCCGCTGGTCGGCTGGCTCTCCGACCGGGTGGGCCGAAAGCGGGTGATCGCCGTTGGCCTGGGCCTGGGCTCGCTCGCCACCTATCCGGTGATGACCGCCATCTCGCATTCCACCTCGGCGCTGACGGCTTTCGGCCTGGTGATGATCCTGGTCGCCTGCCATTCCGGCTATTCGGCGGTGAACGCGGTGGTGAAGGCCGAGCTGTTCCCGGCCCACGTCCGCGCGCTGGGGGTCTCGCTCCCCTACGCGCTGGCCAACGCCATGTTCGGCGGCACCGCGGAATACGTCGCCGAGTGGCTGAAGCAGGCGAAGCTCGAGAGCGGGTTCTACGTCTACGTCACCGTCGTCATGGCGGCCGGCGCCATCGCCGCGGCGCGGCTGCGCAACACCAACGTCACCAGCCTGATCGCCGACGATTGAGCGCCGTGTTTGAACTTAAGCCGCGACGGCCTGTCGAATCCTCCCGGCGCCGCGCGTCTCTCCCGTGACGCGGCTGTTCGCGTCGGCCAAGCTGGCGCCATCGAGAGAGGACGACGACCATGCAATATCTGCTGATCATCTATAGCAACGAAGCCGAGCGAGACCCGGCGACGCTGCAGGAGATCACCGCCGCGCACATGCGCCTGGGCGCCGAGCTGCAGGAATCCGGCGCCATGGTCGGCGGCAACCGCCTGAAGACCTCCGACACCGCGACCACCATCCGCACCACCGGCGGCGTGCAGAGCCTGCACGATGGCCCCTATGCCGAGACCCGCGAACAACTGGCCGGCTACTACCTGGTGGAAGCCGCCGACCTGGACGCCGCCATCGCCTGGGGCCGCAAGATCCCCGGCGGGCAGAACTACGCCATCGAGGTGCGACCGATCTGGCCGATCGGCTAACCGCCGTGAACGCGGAATCGATCCTGGCGAAGACCGTGCGCGAGGCGGGCGACCGCATCCGCGCCGCGCTCGCCATCCGCTTCCGCGACCTCGACCTGGCGGAGGAGGCGTTCGGGTTCGCGAGCCTGCGGGCGGTGGAGACCTGGAGCCGCGATGGCCCGCCGCGCGATCCCGCCGCCTGGCTCTATGCGGTCGGGCGGCGGCGGGCCTTCGACCTTGGCCGCCGGGCCCAGGTGCGCCAGGACGCCGTGCACGACGCACCGGAGCCCGCGCCCGATCCGGAGACCCTGCTGCTGGCGGCGTTCGAGCCGATCCCGGACGAGCGGCTGCGGTTGATCTTCATCTGCTGTCACCCGGCGCTGGCGCCGGAGGCCCGCATCGCGCTCACCCTGCGCACCCTGTGCGGCCTGTCGGTGGAGCGCCTGGCGCGGGCGTGGCTGACCACCGAGGCCGCCATGCAGCAGCGGCTGACCCGGGCCAAGCGCAAGATCCGCGACGCGCGCATCCGCTTCGAGATCCCCGAGCCGGAGGCCTGGCCGGAACGGCTGGAGGCCGTGCTCGCCACCCTGGAGATCGCCTACGCCCAGGCCTATGAGGACGCCGCCGGCGCGTCGGAAGCCGCCGACCTGGCGGGCGAGACGCTGCGGCTCTCCGGCCTGCTGGCCGAGCTGCTGCCGGACGAAGCGGAGGTGCTGGGGCTGGCCGCCCTGATCCGGCTCGCGGAATCGCGGCGGCCGGCGCGCCTCGACGCCGCCGGCGCCATGGTCCCCCTGTCGGAGCAGGACGCGCGCCTGTGGGACGACCGGCTGATCGGCGAGGCCATCGCCCTGATGCGCCGCGCCGCGGCGATCGGCCAGAGCGGGCCCTACCAACTGATGGCCGCGATCCATGCGGCCCACGCCAGCCGACGCGAGACCGGCTTCATCGCCTGGGGCGACATCGCCACCCTCTACGACTACCTGCTGAGCGTCAGGCCCTCGCCGGTCGCGCAGGTGAACCGCGCCGTGGCCCTGGCCGGGGCGTTGGGACCAGACGTGGGGCTGGCCGCCCTCGACGCCATCGAAGACCCTGGCCGCTTCGCCGGCTGGCTGCCCTACCAGGCCGCCCGCGCGGGACTCTGCGCCAAGGCCGGCCGCGCCGGCGAGGCGGCGCAGGCGCTGCGCGCGGCCCTGGCGCTAGGTCCCGCCCCGGCGGAACGGCTGTTTCTCGCCCGCCGCCTGGGCGAACTGAGCGCCTGAGCCTTCCCATCGGCCTCGCCGCTTGGAATAAGGCTGGGATGGACGGCGAACTCAGACCGCAAACCGCATCCTTCCGCGACCCCCGCTATGCGCCGGCGCGGCTGGAGGCGCAGCATCGGGCCGGCGGCGAGCTAGTGCTGACCAACCCCACGCCCTATTCGACCCGGTTCCAGACCATGACCGCGGCGATGGCCCATTGGGCCACCAAGACGCCCAGCCGCGTCTGGTTGGCCGAGCGGTCGGGCGCGGGCTGGCGCACGGTGACCTTCGGCGAGGCGCACGAGCAGGTGCAGGCGATCGCCGGCGCCCTCCTGGCCATGGGCGTCGTGCGACTGGAGCCGCTGCTGATCCTGGCCAACAACGGCATCGACCAGGCGCTGATCAGCTATGCGGCCATGAGCCAGCGAATGCCCATCGCGCCGGTCTCGCCGCAGTACGGGCTGCGCAACGCCAACCCGGCGCGGCTGGCGCTGGCCTGCAAGGTGCTGAAGCCCGCCTGCATCTACACCGACGACGCCGAGCTGTTCGCCGAGGGCCTGCTGCAGCCGGGCCTGGCCGGCCTGCCGGTGGTGGCCTCGAAGAACCCCGGCGCCGGCCACACGCTCTTCGCCGAGCTGCTCAAGGGCCGCAACGAGGTCGCCAACGCCCGGCCGGGCGATCCGGCCAAGTATCTGCTGACCTCCGGCTCGACCGGCCATCCCAAGGCGGTGATCTGCAGCCACGGCAACATCAGCCTGAACTCGGCGCAGATCGACGCCTGCTTCGACGATCCCGACCCGCCGGTGATGGTCAATTCCGCGCCCTGGAGCCACAGCCTGGGCGCCAATTCGATCCTGCACATGAGCCTGCACCGCGGCGGCACGCTGTACATCGACCGCGGCCAGCCCTCCGCGTCGCGGTTTGGCGAGACGGTCCGCAACCTCGAGGAAATCTCGCCCACCTACCAGAACATGGTCCCGGCCGGCTGGATGCTGTTCGTCGAGGAACTGGAGAAGGACCGGCGCCTGGCCAGGCGGTTCTTCGAGCGGGTGCGGGTGCTGCAGTACGGCGGCGCGTCGCTGGGCCAAGCGGTCGCCGACCGAATCCAGGCCGTCGCCGTGCGCACGGTGGGTGAGAAGATCAGCTTCGCCTCCGGCTATGGCGCCACCGAGACCGGCCCCACCGCCTGCAACGTCCACTGGACCAACGAAACCATGGGCCTGATCGGCCTGCCGCTGCCGGGAACCTCGGTCCGGCTCGTACCGGAGGCCGGCAAGCTCGACTTCCGGGTCAAGGGCCCGCAGATCACCTCGGGCTACCTCGGCATGCCGGAGCGGTCGCTGGAGGCCTTCGATGACGAGGGCTTCTACAGGCTGGGCGACGCCGCCCGGCTGGTCGATCCGGAGGATCCCGCCAAGGGCCTGGTGTTCGACGGGCGGCTCTCGGAGAACTTCAAGCTGGCGTCCGGCACCTTCGTGGGCGTCGGCGACCTGCGCATCGGCGCGGTCTCGGCGATCGGCGGGGCGGTCACCGACGCAGTGGTCTGCGGCGAGGGGCGCGAGGCCGTCGGCCTGCTGCTCTATCCGAACCCGCGCCTGACACCCGACGAGATCACCACCGCGGTTCGCGTCGGGCTGAAGGCGTTCAACGCCAAGGCCCAGGGGTCGGGCGGACGGGTAGCCCGCGCCCTGGTGCTGTCCGACGGTCCAGACGCCGCCAGCGGTGAAATCACCGACAAGGGCTATATCGCCCAGGCGCTGGCCCGCCAGCGGCGCGCGCTGGAGGTGGTGCGACTGTTCGACGACGCGCCCGATCCCGGTGTGATGGCGTTTTGATGTGATGGTGTTCTGACGTGAGAGGTCTGGAATGAACGGCGCCGACGCCCTGCTCTCGACCCTCGTCGCCAACGACGTCACGGCCTGCTTCGCCAACCCCGGCACCAGCGAGATGCAGTTCGTCGCCGCGCTGGACCGCAAGCCGGAGATGCGGCCGGTGCTCTGCCTGTTCGAGGGCGTGGCGACCGGCGCCGCCGACGGCTACGGCCGGATCGCCGACCGGCCCGCCTGCACCCTGCTGCACCTGGGGCCCGGCTATGCCAACGGCGCGGCGAACCTGCACAATGCGCGGCGGGCCTTCACCCCCATCGTCAACGTCATCGGCGACCACGCCACCTATCACCGCCAGTACGATGCGCCGCTGAACTCCGACATCCCGGCGCTGGCCGCGCCCAACTCCCTGTGGGTGAAGTCCGCCGATAGCCCGGACGCCGTGGCGGGCCTGGCGGCCGAGGCGGTGGCGGCGAGCTTTGGGCCTCCCGGCGGGCCGGTGAGCCTGATCCTGCCCGCCGACAGCGCCTGGCTGGAGACGCAGGCCCAGACGGCGCTGGCTCAGAAGCCGGTGCGGCCCGCGCCAGCCGGCTCGGCGGTGGACGCCGCGGCCCGGGCGCTGAAGGCCGCCGCCAAGCCGGTGGTGCTGATCGGCGCCCAGGCCTGCCGCGCCGAAGGCCTGGCCCAGGCCGCGCGGCTGCAGGCCGCCGGCGTCACCGTCTACTGCGACACCTTCGTCGCCCGCCAGCCGCGCGGCGCCGGGGCCTTCCAGCCGAAGAAGATGCAGTATTTCGGCGAGATGGCGCTGGCCGAGCTGGAGGGCGTCGACCTGATGGTCTTCGCGGGCACGACCCAACCGGTGGCCTTCTTCGCCTATCCGAACCGGCCGAGCGTCCTAGTCCCTGAGGGCTGCGAGACCCTGACGCTCGCGGCGCGCAGCGAGGACGCGGTGGCGGGGCTGGCCGCGCTTGCCGATGCGCTGGGCGCGCCGGCACAGGGGCCGAGCCAGCCGCTGGCGCTGCCCGACGCGGCGCCCAGCGGCAAGCAGACCGCCTATACCGTCGGCGCTTCCATCGCCCGGCACATGCCGGAGGGCGCCATCGTCTGCGACGACGCGGTGACCTCGGGCGCCGGCGTCGCGGCGGGCGCCATGACCGCGCGGCCGCACGAGGTGCTGGCGCTGACCGGCGGGGCCATCGGCGCCGGCCTGCCGCTGGC
>DATAUR010000138.1:0-19193 GCA_036268175.1 Phenylobacterium sp.
CGGCCGTGATAGCTGCGCTCCGCGCCGATCAGCCCGCCGGCGATCCAGGCGGCGCCGAGCTCAAGGGCGATCTGGGCATAGGTCTGCGTCATGGCGTAGGTTCGAGGATGCCCAGGAGGAGGCCGTCATGTCGAGACGCGAACCGGCCCTGACTAGGCGCCCCGCGATCACGGTGGTAGCTGGCGGCGCATGCCGGTTCGCACCTTCGCCCCCGCCTTCGCCGCCACCCTGGCCCTCGCCATCCCGCTCAGCGGCTGCCTGACGCCGCACGTCCGCCCACCGCCCAGCCAGGCGATCCTCGAGGCCCGCGCCGGCGTCACCGCCAAGCCCACGGCCTGCAAACCGGGCGGCCTGGACGCTATTTCGCCGGTCGACGCCTCCTTCGGCTACGACGACGCGACCGTCACTGAAACGGCCCATCAGCGCCTGACCGAGGCCGCGCGCTGGCTGAACTGCAATCCGGGCGTCGTCGCGGTGATCAAGCCCGACGCCGACAACCATGGCGCCCCCGCCCACCTCGCCGAGCTTTCCCAGCGCCGCGGCCAGGCGGTCGTGGCCGAGCTGCGCGCGCTGGGCGCCACCGCATCGGTGATTCACGTGCTGGCCCGCGGCGCCGCCGATCCGGTCAGCGGCCCGCACCTGGTGATCGACGCCGGCGGGCGCGGCTGGTAGCGCCGCCGGCGGAGGCCGCTCAGACGGCGGCGAACGCCCGCCGCTGGCCGCGCAGCACCGCGCCGACCCCGCCGAAACCCAGGATCATCAGCGCCCAGGCGGCCGGTTCCGGCACGCCGCCGACGCCCGACACATTGTCGATGAACGAGGTCTCGTCGCTGGTCGCCTGGCCGGTGAAGGTCAGGGTGTAGGACCCGCCGTCGGTCAGGCCGTGCACCACCAGGTCGTGGGCGCTGAACGCCTCGCCGCTGGTGGTCGAATAGGAGCCCAGCACGTCGCCGTTCAGGCTCACCTGATAGGTCTGGTCGCCGTTGCAGCAGCCGAACGAGGGTCGCCCGGCGTCCAGCCACGACAGGTCCAGCGTCGAGCCGACCATGGTGAAGGTCTGCGACAGGGTGCCGGTGCTCTGCAGGGCCGCGAACTGGTCGCCGTCCTGACCGGCCGGTGGCGCATTGCCGTACCAGGCGTTGGCGCCGGTGGCGCCCACCAGGGCCGAACCGCTGTAGGTCCAGCTGTCGAGCGTCGTGGCCGGATAGGTATAGTTGCCACCGCCGATGGCCGGCGCCTCGAAGCTGCCGTTGACGATGAGCTCGGCGGCCTGCGCCGAGCCCGCGAGCGCGGCGCCGCCGAGCGCCACCGCGGCGACCAGCGAGCGGATGTGGGTTTGCGTCAGCATGAGCGTCACGGCCCCTGTGTCAAAATGCGCCGGAAAACCCAGCCCAGACCGGTCCTATACACGCCCCGGGCCAATTAACGTATTATGTTGATTTTATAGGATTAATTTGCACGCCAGTTGGGGTAAAATTCCCTTGTGGGGCGAATTCGCCGAGCCATTCCCATTCCGGGTCGCGACACGCCGCGGCCCTCATTCCGCCATCGGCTTGGAAAGCCAGTTCGCGCGCCGAAACCCGTTAGCGAGCTAGGTCTACCTTGGCCCGAAGCACCCGAAGCACCCGATGCCCACCTCAACCGCCGCGCCAGAAGCGGCTGCAAACCCCGAGCCGCCGGCGACTGCTCCGCCGACGGCAGGGAAGGCGCGGCGGGTCTGGCGGATTGCGGGGGCCCGTTTAGGCGGCTCGCCGCTGTGCCCCATCCGCATTGGTAGCGCGAAGTTTAAGCTAGAGCATTGCGACCTGAGCGCCAGCACGTGCAGGATCACGAAATGTCGGAAGACGACGAGACCAGTCACCAACAAACCCACATCCCTCCGCCGCCGGTAGCGGGATGGCGAGATTACCACTTCCCCCACCGAGGGCGTGCGGTCGCGCTCGTTGCGGCGGTCTTAATGTTCATAGTCGCGACGGGGGCGCAGGACGCCGTCGGACATGTTTACGACTTCCTCTTCGGTATGGGCTTTCATCCTCCGCTATGGCTGACCGTATCCAGAGGAACGGTGTGGCCGCAGTTGGTTCGTAGCGCTGTATTTAGCGCATCCGGCGCCCTGCTAGCCTGGGGCGTTTGGCCGGAGCGACGCACCAAGCCCCATTCTAGATTGGGACATCTAGTTCGCGCGGGATTTTCGGGAGTGCTGGTCTTCCTAGCCTCGTGGTTTCTCTTGGCTCGCAGCGCTCCGGCTACACCTCCAGAGCCAATGACCGGCACCGCCCCGGTTCTTAAGCAATCGAAAGCCGCTACACCGGCCTCCAATCCAGCCGCGACTAAGGAAGGCTCACGAATAGAATTATCGCCACTACCTCCAATTCAGAACATAGACGGTAGCCATGGATTTATTATACAATTGAATAATCGAAGCGATTCAGTCGTATATTCTGCGCATACAATTACAATTAAAGCCGTCCACCCAGGTGATTATATAGATTATGAAGATCAGATGGACCATCTTGAGCGACAGATGTTCCCTGATATAAGGCAAATTATCATCGGGAACCGAAAATTGCCAGATGAACACGATGCCAATTCGGTAGTTGGTATTTTCAACCCCAATGCCACGCTAAATCAAGAATATATGAATGACTATCTCAACAAGAAGATGATAATAATCATAGAAGCCTTGATAGTTTATACATACAAATCAGAATCTGGAAATAATGATTTATATTACGGTGAGTTGATGGCGATCATGGATCCATCTTCAGGAGGATACCAATTGATACCAGGATTAAATTTTAACAAACACAGAGTGACTTCAGACAAACTTTCTCTAAATCCAAAATGATTGTTGTTTCGTGATAGAGCCACTCACTTACCAATTCAGGATTGAATTAAGGATACTCTGCGGAGGCCAGCCCATCTGAGTTTTCATGTGCAGCTCGGCCTCGGAGTCTCTCGCACGCCCCGCCCGCGCCCCATCCGCGCATTACCGCGAATTATCTTTCGCTGGGGCACAAGTGGCGACACAAGGGGCGGCGAAGACGGATTCGCGCTGAGGGGCCGCCCGTCGTCCTGGAGTCCTAGCGCTTGATCGCCCTTTTCGCCGCCGCCTCGATGGCGCTCAGCTCGCCGGACCTGTCGCGCCTGCCGCCGATCACCCGCGAGGCGCAGATCACCTATGTGGACCGCACCGGCGCCGTGATCGGCGTGCGCGGCGGCAAGTATGCGCCGCCGGTCGACCTGGCCCGCCTGCCGGCCTACGTGCCCGCCGCTTTCGTCTCCATCGAGGACCGGCGGTTCTACGAGCATTCCGGCTTCGATCCCGTGGGCATGGCGCGCGCGGTGATCGCCGACCTGGAGAAGGGCAAGGCCCGCGAGGGCGCGTCCACCATCACCCAGCAACTGGCCCGCAACCTGTTCCTCAGCAACGACAAGACGCTGGAGCGCAAGGCCGACGAGCTGGTCTATTCGGTGAAGCTCGAGCAGGCCTATTCGAAGAAGCAGATCCTGGCCCTCTACCTCAGCCGCTCCTACTTCGGGTCCGGGGCCTATGGGATCGAGGCGGCGGCGCAGCGCTACTTCAACAAGTCCGCCGAGCGGCTGACGGTGCGCGAGGCCGCGACGCTGGCCGGCATCCTGAAATCGCCCACCAACTACGATCCCGCCGATTTCCCGGAGAAGTCGGCCGAGCGGACCAGGCTGGTGCTGGACGCCATGGTGGAGACCGGCGCGATCAGCGCCGCCGAGCGCGACAAGGCGCTGGCCCAGACGCCGAAGGTCTGGAAGACCGCGCCCACCGCGCCGGCGCAGTACTTCATCGACTGGCTGGACGCCCAGACCCGGGCTGCGATCGGGCCTTCCACGCGGCAGGATCTGGTGGTCGAGACCACGCTGGACCTGTCCAGCGAGATCGCCGCCGGCGAGGCGGTCAAGACGACCACCACCAAGTTCGCCAAGCAGGGGGTCAGCCAGGCCGCCGTGGTCTCGCTGGACGGTTCAGGCCGCGTGCGCGTCATGGTCGGTGGGGTCGACTACGCCAGGGGCCCGTTCAACCGCGCCGTCGACGCCCACCGCCAGGCGGGCTCGGCCTGGAAGCCGTTCGTCTACACCACCGCCATGGAGGCCGGGCAGACGCCGGACCTGATGGTGGTCGACGAGCCGGTGACCATCGACGGCTGGTCGCCGCGCAACTTCGAGCCGGAGTTCATGGGCCCGATCACCCTGCAGACCGCCCTGGTGCATTCGATCAACACCGTCGCCGCGCGCCTGGCCGACCAGGTGGGCCGCGACAACGTCGCCGCGGTGGCCCACCGCATGGGGATCGTCAGCCAGATCAACACCGACCCGGCCATGGCGCTGGGCACCAGCCTGGTGACGCCGTTCGAGATGGCGCAGGCCTATGACACCTTCGGCAACGGCGGCTATCGCATCGCCGCCTATGGCATTGAGCGCATCCGCACGGCGGGCGGCCAGGTGCTGTTCCAGCACAAGCCGCAGCTCGCCAGCCTGGCGGTGCTGAACCCGGCGCTGGACGAGATGCAGCAGATGATGCGCGCGGTGATGGTCTCGGGCACCGGGACCCACGCCAGGATCGCCGGCTACGACATGGCCGGCAAGACCGGCACCACCAGCGACTACAAGGACGCCTGGTTCTGCGGCTACACCGGCGGGATCACCACCGTGGTCTGGACCGGCCGCGACGACGCCAAGCCGATGGCCAGGATCACCGGTTCCACCGCGCCCTCGGAAATCTGGCGCGCTTACATGGCCCAGGCGCTGAAGCGCCTGCCCAACGGCCCGATCCCGCCCGGACCGCCGGCGCCCCTGCCCGCCGTCGAGACTCCGGTCGCCGCGCCGGCCCCCGCCGAGGCGATCCCGCCGACGACGCCCACCGCGCCCACCTAGCCGGGTCGACTTCACCCGAATTCGCTGACCAACAAGGATAGCCCTCCTCCTCGATGGAGGAGGGTTGGGTGGTGGTGTGGCCGCTGAAACGAAACGGCGAGCGCCATTGGCGTCAGCGTCAAACGGTTGCTTTCGCCTCATCTCATTGCCCTCACCACCATCCCGGCCTTCCTCCATCGAGGAGGAAGGAGGCGTTGAGGCGCGCCGGGTCCACGGAACCAAGCGGTGAAGCTTGGGGTTCCGATGGGCGATCCAAGCGGAGGAAGCGATCATGAGATCCGTTCACATCGCCGTCGCGGCGGCCGGTATGCTGGTGCTGGGCTTGAGCGCCTGCAACCAGGCGCGCAAGGCGGAGGCCGACACCGGTACCGCCAAGGCCGTGGTCTCGACCCAGGCGCCGCCGACCGCCGTGCCCAATGCGCAGCTGGAAACCCAGGCCGTGGAGGCCGCCACCGCCGCCTCGACGCCGGTCGATGGCTCGGGCCCGGTCAAGAACGAGACGCCCAGCGGCTCGACGGCGACGCCGGCGTCAGGGACTACGCCGCCCGCGAAGAAGTAGCTCAGTTGTAGCTGACGGTGACGGTCAGGGCGCCGGCGTAGGCCTGCACCGGCGTCGCGGCGCTGAGATCGAAGGCGCCGCCGAAGCGCAGTTCCTGCATACCCGACGGCGGGATCACGCCCAGCGTCCCGCTGGCCGCCACCGGGGCCGACGCCGAGACGCGGGTCAGGCCCGGCTGCGCGAAGCTCAAGGTCTGGGTCGTGGAATAGGTGACACCCGGCTGGCCGACGAGGCTGAACCTGGCCGGGCTCGCGGCGCCCGCGGCGCGCGCGCCATCGCCGGCGCCGCTCAAGGTCACCGCGCCGTTCAGGGCGTCCAGAGTGATGGTGTTGGCGCCGGCGTTGCCAGGTTTGGCCACGGCGCCGAAATCGAGCCCCTGTGTCGCCGTCAAGGTGACAGGCGCCAGGATCGTCACACTGGCGGTCGCCGTCGCGCTCACCGTCCCCGCCAGGGCGGCCGGGGCGGACAGAGCAAGGGTTGTGACCACGGCGGCCGATTGAACTACATTCTGCAGTTTCATGGACCGCAGGGTAATACCTAAGTCTTTATTCCTCGTTTCCGTGACTTTGTATTCGAGTGTTCTATTATGATACACTCAAGGTAAGGCGATGTTTACCGTGATTTCATCGCCGTAAGTATTTCGAATGACCGGCTGGTAATTTGGTTAAGCTTGATTCACCCTCCCGCGAGGGTTCGCCGCCACCTTCAGGCCATCGGCATGACCACGGCTTCACCCAGCAACTCCTGCAACAGGGGCGTCTTCGGATAGGGCTCGTGCCGGTACTGGCGAAAGCCCTCCGCCAGAGGGCGCCCGAAGTCCTGGCCGCGCCGCCGCGACCACGCCTCCATCGACCCCAGGTGATCGGCGATGCCGTGCTGGCGTGCGACCCACCGCGCCTGGCTGACGTGGGCGGAGAGCATCTGCTGCTTCATGGCGAAGCCGCCTTCGATATCGGCCCCGAAGTCGGCGACGATGCGGCGGCCCTCGCGATCGCGGCCGCCGATGGGGTCCATGAAATAGAGGTGCGGGATCGCCCCCAGCGCCGCGGCGGACCCGGTCCGATAGTTGGGCACGGAGGACGCGAAACAGGCGTCGCGCGCCAGCTGGCTCGCCGCCTCATGGTCGGGGTGGTAGTCGGCGGGCGAGGCGGCGATCACCACGTCTGCCCGCGCCCAGCGGATCAGTTCGGTCACCGCGCGGCGCGAGGGATCGTCGTTGTAGACGCCAAGGTCGGGCAGGTCGGCGCAGCGGTAATCGGCGCCGATCAGGGCCGCGGCGGCGGCCGCTTCGGCCTTGCGGATGCGGGCGGTCTCGGCGAGGTCGGTCTCCGCCGAGCCGCACTCGCCGGCTGTGAGCGTCGCGATGCGGATCGTGTGGCCCGCAGCCGCCAACAAGGCGAGAGACCCCGCCGCCAGATGCTCGATGTCGTCGGGATGGGCGTGGACCGCCAGGATGGTCGCCATGGCGCGAAGCTAGGCCCCACGCCCAACGAACGCCACTCGGCTTCGCTACTCGCGGGCGTCGATGAAGGCCGCCACCTGCTGGGCGAGGTCGCGCGGGTCATAGGGCTTTTCCACCGTCAGGGCCTTGTCGACGCTGAACTGGTCGGGATGCGGACCCTGGCCCGAGATGTAGATGACCTTGATATTCTCGTTCAGACGCCGGGCGCAGCGGGCGACGTCGAAACCGGTGACGCCGGTCCCCAGATTGATGTCGGTGACCACGGCGGCGAAGCTGCGGGCCTCGTGTTCCAGGGTCTGGTAGGCGGTGCGGTCGTCCAGCGCCACGGTCACGCTGAAGCCTGCGTCGGCCAAGGCCTCGCGGGTGAGCTCGGCGACCTCACGCTCATCCTCCACCAACAGAACACTGACCATGGATCACAACTCCAGAGCTCTGTCGCTTAGCCGACACAACGCGGACGGACAATCAAAACCCTAGCGGAAACAGATATTTGATTGCGGCCAAGCTCCATCGGTCGCCGCCTTGTCCATCGCGCCCGGCCGCGCTGCGCGGGAACAGCCGGAGCACCCAGGGGTTTTCCTGGGCCATCGGAAACGCGAAGGGCCCAGCGATGAGCCGGCAAGCCAAGGGCCGCAAGTGGTCGGCGAAGGTGACCAAGGAAAGCAACGCCCTCGACCTGGAGCCCAAGGTCTTCGAGGGCGACAGCCCCCGGAAGATCGCCGCCTCCCTGAAGCGGTCCGCCGAGCGCAGTCACCGCCGCAAGGGGACGCCGTTCCAGTCGGCGATGTCGATGCTGACCTTCTACCTCAACCGCGCCGGCAGGAATTTGCCCGCCGGGCGCAAACGCACTCTGGAAAAGGCCAAGAACGAGCTGCGGGAGCAGTTCGGCCGCCACCCCCTAGACGCCGACCGAAGGAGGCCGTCATGAAACTCTACTATTCGCCCGGCGCCTGCAGCCTCGCCGACCACATCGCCTTGCACGAGGCCGGGATCGATTTCGAGTGGATCAAGGTCGATCTGAAAGCCAAGCGCACCGAGGACGGCCGCGACTACAACGAGATCAATCCCAAGGGCTATGTGCCGGCGGTCAGATTCGACGATGGCGAAGTGCTGACCGAGAACGTCGCTATCCTCAGCATGGTGGCCGACAAGGCGCCCAAGCTGGCGCCACAGGGCCGGTTCGGCCATTTCCGCCTGCTGGAGATGCTGGCGTTCATCTCCACCGAGATTCACAAGGGCTTCAAACCCTTCTTCAAGGCCGACGCCAGCGCCGCCGACAAGTCCGCCGCGGGCGAACTGCTGGACAAGCGGTTCCGCTATATCGCCGAGCGGATGCAGGGCGACTACCTGTTCGGCGCGGAGCTATCGGTGGCCGACGGCTATCTCTTCGTCATGTGCCTGTGGGCGCAGAAGAACGGCTTGACCCTGCCGGACCCGCTGCCGGCCTTCGTGGCGCGGATGAAGGCGCGGCCGGCGGTGAAACTGGCGCTGCATCACGAGGGGCTGGACCAGCCGCAGGCGGCCTGAAACCACCGGCTTCCTAACGGGTCCGTTCAGCTGCCGTTCAGTTGAAAAATCATAGGCTTATCCCATGAACACTTCGGCTCCCCAGCCGTTATGCACTCACAAGGAGGCCATGATGAAGAAGACTCTGACGGCCGCTCTGGCGGCTCTTACCCTCGGCGGCGCGATCACCGCCACGGCTGCGACCGGGGCCGAAGCTCGCCCGTACGGACACGGCGGCGGCCATTACTACGGCCACGGCTATCGCGGCGGCGGCGGCGCGGTCGCGGCCGGGATCGCCGGCCTGGCGATCGGCGCGGCCATCGCCGGCCCGCACTATTACGGCGGCTACTATGGCCCTGGCCCGTACGCCTACGGCCCCGGCTACTACGGGACCTGCTACACGACCCGCTGGGTGTGGGATGGTTACGGCCGCCGCGTGCCGGTCCGTGAAGCCTACGCCTGCTAAGGCCGAATGGGCCTGCTAACGCCAAATGGGTGGAGGGCTAGCTAGCCCTCCACCGCAAAGGTCAGGCCGGCGTTCGCCTGGAGGCGATCGACCAGCTTGGACCCCATGGCCGCGCCCGGCGTCCAGACACCGCCGGGCGCGGCTTTTGCGTCGGTGACCAGGCAGATGGCCGCCTCGGCCAGCATCTTCGAGGTCGAGCCGTAGCCGGGGTCGCGGTCGCCCTTCACCGAGACCTTCACCTTGCGGCCGTCGTCGGCGATGCCAACGAAGACGATGTCGTAGAAGCCGGCCTCGCGTTCCGCCTTGGACGGCCCCTCGCCGGGCTTGGGCCCATCGGGACCCAGGCCGCTGAATTCAGTGGGCGCGCCGGGGACCACGATCGACATCTCGTCGTACTTGAAGTCCTGGCCCCAAGGATGGCCCATCAGGTAGTTCGAGCGGTGGACGTTCTTGGTGTTGATCATCGCCATCATGAACGGGCCCACGTCGGCGCCCACGTCCGGATCGTGCTCCACCGCCGCGCCGGGCGGCTGGGCCGGGCCCTGGAAGCCAGGGGTCAGCGCGAACGGGTTCATCAGCAGCATGCCGACCGAAAAGTCCTTCTGGACCGCCGCCATGGTCGCCGCGCCACTGGCCGCGGTGCCGCCGGAAAGCCCGCCCTGCATGCCGCGGATGCGGCCCTTCACGCGGGGCACATAGGCCCCGAGCTTCGCCATGGCGGTCTCCTCGGCGAAGAACACGCCCAGTTCGAAGGGGATGGAATCGAAGCCGCAGGAATGGACGATCCGCGCGCCGCTCGCCTTGGCCGCCGCGTCGTGCTCGCCGATGATCCTGGCCATCCAGTTGGGCTCGCCGGTCAGGTCCAGGCAGTCGGTCCCGGCCGCCACGCAGGCCGCCACCAGCTTGTCGCCATAGAGCTGATAGGGCCCGACCGTGGTGACGATCGCCTTGCCCCGGCGGACCATGGCGTCGAGGCTGGCCGGATCGTCGGCGTCGGCGACGATCAGCGGAGTCTCGGCCGGCGCGCCCATCTCGTCACGCACCTGCGCGAGCTTGGCGGCGCTGCGCCCGGCCATCGCCCATTTCACCTCGCCGCCCACGCCGTAGCGCTGCGCCAGGTATTCGGCGACCAGGCGGCCGGTGTAGCCGGTGGCCCCATAGACGATGACGTCGAATTCGGCGTTGGGGTTCATGGCGGCGCTCCTCGGCGGGTGATGACCTGGCAGGTCCATATCACCCTGACGCAGCGTCGCGGCTATCCTTCGGCGGGCGCCATGGCATGATCGCCCTTCGACCGGGCTTCGCGAGCCCGGCGGGAGGAAAAGCCGATGCGCCAGAAGGTGCTGGTTCTCTACCTGGCCAACTCGGCGCTGGACGCGCCCACCGTCGCCTGGGCGGTCTATGACGGCACGGGCGAGACGCGGCCCATGGCCGGCGACAACGACCAGGCGCCCTATCGCACCGGCGTCGACGCCCTGAGGGACGGCTGGCGGCTGTTCCAGGCCGCGCAGATCCTGCCGCACCATCGCGGCGACGAGTTCGACCTGGCCTATCTGAAGTACGAGTTCTTCTTCGAAAAGCTGGTGGAGGCCGCGGCGTGAGCGAAGACCTGCCCCTGCTGGGCGCGCTCGACATGGCGCGCTTCACCGCCCGAGGCTTCCTGCGCTTCGACGCCGCCGTGCCCGACGACATCAACGCCCAGTTCCTGGAGGAGGTCGGCGAGGCGAGCTATCCGGCGCCCGGCCAGGCCATGTTGATGACCTACCGCGGCCTCCTGGCTCGCACCCACATTCCAGAGGTTGCTCCGGGCACGCCGCTCTCCGGCGCCTATCCGCAGGGGAGCGCGGTGGACCGCCTGCTGGCCCTGCCCGTCGTCGCCGGCGCGATCCGCAGCCTGGTCGGCCCCGACCCGATCTTCGACCATCACTTCCTGCACGTGACCTTCCCGCCCGCCTACTACGAGGCCGGCGGCGGCGAGCACGTCTCGCAGCACACCCACCAGGACTCCACCATCGACCCCTCCGAAGGGTTCGACCTGCAGATCATGTACTACCCGCACCAAGTGACCCGCGAGATGGGCGGCACGCGCTTCGTGCCCGGCACCCATCTGCGGAGGGTCAGCGAGGTGGCGCTCGGCCGCTATCAGAACATCGCCGGGCAGCAGCACATGGTCTGCGAGGCCGGAACCCTGCTCTTCCTGCACAACGGCATCTGGCACGGCGGCGGGGTGAACCACGCCGACCGCACCCGCACCATGTTCAAGATCCGCATGAACCCATCCGTGCCGCAGTCGCGCCTGTGGGACACCTCGACCCTGCCCGCCGAGCCCGCGCAACGGCCGATCTTTTTCGTGAAGACCCCGCAGCCGGAGACCGTGGAAAGCATCCTGATGACGCCGGAACCCTGGTTCGAGCAGGACACCGGGCGGCTGGAATATGTGAACCGCATCAAGCTGTGGCGCCGGCTCAGCGGCGATCCCGCCTTCGACGCCGACTACTGGATGGGCCGGCTGGAGAACCCGGCGCGGAGGGCCGATCCATGATCGAGGTGTTCTTCGACTGCTCGAGCCCGTGGACCTACTTGGCGTTCGCCAACCTGCGGCGCCTGAGCGCGGAGCTGGGGGTCGAGATCAGATGGCGGCCGATCCTGGTCGGCGGGGTGTTCAACACCGTCAATCCCAGCGTCTACGCCCAGCGCGCCGACCCCGTGCCGGCCAAGGCGCGCTACATGCTCAAGGACATGGCCGACTGGACGCGGCAGGCGGGCCTCAAGATCAAGTTCCCGCCCAGCGTCTTTCCGGTGAACAGCGTCAAGGCGATGCGCGCCTGCATCCTGCTGGAGCCGCGGGGCAAGCTGGTGGACTTCGCCAACGCCGCCTTCGAGGCCTACTGGAGCGAGGACCTGGACATCTCCCAGGACGCGGTGCTGGAGCAGGTCTGCGTCCGCGCGGGCGTCGATCCTGCGATGGTGTTCGAGGGCATCGCGCGCCCCGACATCAAGGACCAGCTCCGCGCCAACACCGACGAGGTGATCGCCCGCGGCGGCTTCGGCTCGCCCACCATCTTCGTCGGCGGCGACGACATGTACTTCGGCAACGACCGCTTGCCGCTGATCCGCGACGCCGTGCTGCGGCGCAGGGTCGAAACGTAACGGGAACATGCTATAGGGCCATCCATGGCCGACAGCGCGGTCCCCGCCGCCGATCTCCTGCCGCAAAAGTTCGCCGACTGGTTCGCCCAGCGGGGCTGGAGCCCGCGCGCGCACCAGCTCGCCATGATCGAGCGCGCCCAGGCCGGCCGCGACGCCCTGCTGATCGCGCCGACTGGCGGGGGCAAGACGCTCGCGGGGTTTCTGCCGAGCCTGATCGACCTTTCCGAACGGCCGCCGCCCAATGGTCCTTCCAGCCTGCACACCCTCTACATCTCGCCCCTGAAGGCCCTGGCCGTGGATGTGGAGCGAAACCTCGGCGCGCCGATCGCCCAGATGGGGCTGCCGATCACCGCGGAGAGCCGCACCGGCGACACCGGCCTCTCGCGCCGCCAGCGCCAGCGGGTGAAGCCGCCGGAGATCCTGCTGACCACGCCCGAACAGCTCGCCCTGCTCTGCGCCTGGGAGGGCGCGAGGCTCTATTTCGAGACCCTGGAGTGCGTGATCCTCGACGAGATCCACACCCTGCACGCCTCCAAGCGGGGCGACCTCCTGGCGCTCGACCTCGCCCGCATCGCGCAGTTCGCGCCCCGCATGCGCCGCGTCGGGCTTTCGGCCACGGTGGACGATCCGGAGGTCATCAAGGCCTGGATGGCGGACCATTCCCCAACGAAAGCAGGCGGGGGCGGCAACGACAGCATCGACCTGGTGCGCGGGCCCGCGGGCGCCGAGCCGGTGGTCGAAATCCTGCTGTCGGAGGGCCAGGTGCCGTGGGCCGGCCACACCGCCCAGCACGCCATGCAGGAGGTCTATGACGTCATCACCCGCTCGCGGACGGCGCTGGTGTTCGTCAACACCCGCTTCCAGGCCGAGTTCGCCTTCCAGGAGCTCTGGCGGCTGAACGAGGACGCGCTGCCCATCGCGCTGCACCACGGGAGCCTCGCCGCCGAGCAGCGGCGCAAGGTGGAGGCGGCCATGGCGCGGGGCGAGCTGCGGGCGGTGGTCTGCACCTCGACGCTGGACCTCGGCATCGACTGGGGGGACGTGGACCTGGTGATCCAACTCGCCAGCCCCAAGGGCGCGTCGCGGATGGTGCAGCGGATCGGCCGCGCCAACCACCGGCTGGACGAGCCCTCTCGCGCCCTCTTCGTGCCGGCCAACCGCTTCGAGATGCTGGAGTGCCAGGCGGCGCGGGAGGCGATCGCGGAGAACAAGCTGGACGGCGATCCGCCGCGCGTGGGCGCGCTGGACGTGCTGGCGCAGCACGTGATGGGCTGCGCCTGTTCCGAACCGTTCGACCTCTTGGCGCTCTACGACGAGGTGCGGAGCGCCGGGCCCTATCGCGACCTGATCTGGGAGGACTTCGAGCAGGTCGTCGATTTCGTCTCCACCGGCGGCTACGCGCTGAAGACCTACGACAAGTTCCGCCGGATCGTGAAAGGCCCCGACGGCCTTTGGCGCGTTCGCAACCTGGAGACTGCCCAGCGCCACCGGCTGAACGTCGGCGCCATCGTCTCGCCGGCCATGCTGGCCGTGCGCATCGCCATGCGCGGCGGACGCGGGGGGCGCAAGATCGGCGAGATCGAAGAGGGCATGGTCGAGATGCTGGAGCCCGGCGAGACCTTCGTCTTCGCCGGCCAGGTCTGGCGGCTGGCAGCCGTGACCAACCTCGATGTCCTGGTGCAGCCGGCGCCCAGCGCCGACCCGAAGATGCCGTCCTGGGGCGGCTCGAAGTTCGCGCTCTCCACCTACCTCGCCAAGCGGGTGCGCCAGTTGATGGTCGACCAGGCCCACTGGCAGGTGCTGCCCGCCGACGTGCGCGAATGGCTGGAGGCGCAGCGCGACCGGTCGATGATCCCCGGCGAGGACGAGATGCTGCTGGAGACCTTCGCCCGCGGACACCGTCAGTTCATTGTCTGCTACCCGTTCGAGGGGCGCCTGGCGCACACGACGCTGGCCATGCTGCTGACGCGGCGGCTGGAGCGGATGGGGCGCGGGCCGCTGGGCTTCGTCTGCAACGACTACGCGCTGGCGGTCTGGGCCATCAAGCCGCTGGACCAGGTGGATTTCGCCGAGCTGTTCGCCGAGGACATGCTGGGCGACGACCTGGAATCCTGGCTGGCCGACAGCTTCATGATGAAGCGCGCCTTCAAGGGGGCCGCGATCATCGCCGGTCTGATCGAGCGCCGCTTTCCGGGCCAGCAGCAGAAGACGGGCCGCCAGATCACCTTTTCCACCGACCTGATCTACGACACCCTGCGCCGGCACCAGCCGGATCACCTGCTGCTGCGCTGCGCCCGGGACGATGCGGCGACAGGTCTCGTGGACGTGGCGCGCCTGGGCGCGATGCTGGCGCGCATCAAGGGCCGCATCCGCCATTCGCCGCTGGAGCATCTGTCGCCATTCTCGGTGCCGATCCTCTTGGAGATCGGCAAGGAACGCAGTCCTGGCCACGCGGGCGAGACCATGATCCTGAAGGAAGCCGAGGAAGACCTGATCGCCGAGGCCCTGCAGTGAACGCGCTCGCCCAAAAGCCCTTCGTCTACGACTACGCCAACGCCGCCTGCGGATCGCTGCGCACGCGGGTCGGCGCGGCCGAGGCGATGTTGCGCGCCTCCGGGGCGCTATGGCTCGCCGCCGAGCGCGCCCTGGTGGTCGCCGACCTGCACCTGGAGAAGGGCAGCGCCTACGCCGCGCGCGGCCAGATGCTGCCGCCTTACGACACCCGCGAGACCCTGCGCCGGCTGGCGGCCGAGGTGGAGGCCGTGTCGCCGGCCGTGGTGATCCTGCTGGGCGACACCTTCCATGACCGGAAGTCCGAGGACCGGCTGGCCGCCGACGACGCCGAACGGCTGCGGTCGCTGGCGCGGGACCGCACGCTGATCTGGGTGGTTGGTAACCACGATGCCGACGGGCCGCGCGCCTTGCCCGGCGAGACGGCGGACGAGCTGGAACTGGCCGGCCTAACTCTACGCCACGAGCCCCGCGCCGGCCTGCAACCGGGCGAGGTTTCCGGCCACCTGCACCCCGCCGCGAAGGTCAAGGCCACCGGCGGCAGCGTGCGCCGACGCTGCTTCATCACCGACGCCGAGCGGCTGATCCTGCCGGCGTTCGGCGCCTATGCCGGCGGGCTGAACGTCATGGACCAGGCCTTCGCCGGCCTCTTCGCCCGGCCGCCACTGACCGGTGCTCTAGGGATCGGCCGCGTCCACGCGGTCGGCTGGCGCTCACTGGCGGGCGACTAGCCGGCGTCAGACGTGGCCGGTCTGGAGCGCCTGATCGAGGCAGATGGCCAATGAGACGCAGGCCGCCGCGGTGATCGCGGTGGAGAGCCTCGGATAGCGCGCCGGCACGTCCGGCGCCTGATGGTCGAATAGCCATTGAGCCAGGAAGGCGACGATGCAGCCGCCGATCACCCAGGCGTCCGGGACCCGATGGCGGGAGAACAGAATGACCCAGGTGGCCACCGGCGACAGCACCGAGATGATCAGGCGCAGCGGCCGAGGCTTCGCGCGCCCGCTCTCCAGGCCCCAGCGCACGCCGCCCAGGAAGGCCAGGACGCAGCCCGTCCAGTTCAGCACGCCGGTCAGCGCGGGCTTGGCGATGTCGGGCGCGCCCCAGCCATAGGCGATGGCGGCCACCGGAAACGGGACCAGCGTGGCCAGCGCGATCAGCCAGAGCGCCGGCGGAATGGTGTCGTATTGCGTTCTGGCGCGCGGCGTGTCCGTCACCGATCAGTCTCTCCGAAACGCCAAGGACGCCGCCCAGCCGGCCGCCAGGGCGAAGGCCATCGCCGCAAGACCGTAGGACCATGGCCTGCGATGGGCCCAAAGGTAAAGGCCACGCTCGACGCCGACCTTTTCCACCGTCAGGCTGCGGTCCTTCTCGGCGACCAGTTGGCGGCCCTGGAACAACAGGATGCGGACGCTGTACTGGCCGATGGGCGCCTCGGCGGGCAACGGGATCTCGGCACGGAACAGGCCCTTGTCGACGAAGCGGACCCCGTGCTCGTCCACGGCGTAGAGCCGGTCGGCCTCCTTCAGCCGCACCACCGCGCGCTGCCAGTCGAGGTAATCGGCGCCCAGGCTGGAGACCACCACGTCGCGGACGCCGTAGCGGGTCTCGGTGGTCTGCTCGGCCGGCGCGTTCATCGCCAGGTGGTCGACCCCGGCTCCCAGGCGGCGCAGGTCGCCGAAGCGGGCGATGTCGTCCAGCGGCTTCGTCGAGGCGGCGATGTAGAACCCCGGCGCACCCTGGAAGACCACCGGGCGGCTGTTGATCCACAGGCCCGCGATCTTCGACTTGCGCGCGATGCGCACTGGCTGGTCGGGGCCGCGGACAATGACGATCACGTCGCTGGGCCGCGAGGCCGGATCGAACACCGCGCCGTAGAGCACGATCTGGTCGCCGAGGAAGTCGGAGTTCACCCGCACATTTGTCTCGGTGAGCGCCGCGGAGACCTGGGCGCGCCCGGCCGGGGGCGGCGCAAGCGGCGTCGGAGGCGCGATGGCCGCCACTAGCCATTCCCCGACATCAGCACGAAGGGCTCGTGCGGGGTGAAGAACAGGCCAAGGCCCATGCGCAGCCCGACCGCCAGCACGATCAGCGCCAGCAGGGCGCGAAGCTCCTCGGCGCGGAAGCGGGAGGAGGCGCGGGCCCCGAACTGGGCGCCCAGCACCCCGCCGACCAGCAGCAGCGCGGCCAGCAGGATGTCCACCGTCTGGTTGCGCCCGGCCTGCAGCACCCCGGTCAGCGCCGTGGTGATGATGATCTGGAAGAGGCTGGTGCCCACCACCACGCTGGCCGGCATCCGCAGGATATAGACCATGGCCGGCACCAGCACGAAGCCGCCGCCGACCCCCATGATCGCCGAAAGCACGCCCACGAAGGCGCCGAGCAGCAGCGGCGGGATCACGCTGATGTAAAGCCGCGAGCGGGGGAACCGCATCTTCAGCGGCAGGCCGTAGAGCCAGGGCGGGCGGCGGTCGCGGGCGGGCGGCGCGGGCGCGTTGCGCCGTTGACGCAGGATCGCGCCCAGCGACTCCCAGAACATCAGCCCGCCGATGATGCCCAGGAAGATCAGGTAGGAGAGCGCCACCACCAGGTCGGCCTGGCCCAGCAGGCGCAGCCAGCGGAACAGCTCCACGCCGACCACCGAGCCCATCGCCCCACCGGCGGCCAGCACCCCGCCCATCCGGAAATCGACCGCCCGTTTGCGGCCATAGGAGAGCACGCTGGACATCGACGACGCCGCCACATGGTTCGACATGCTGGCCACGGCGACGGCCGGCGGAATGCCGAGGAACACCAGCACCGGCGTCATCAGGAAGCCGCCGCCGATCCCGAACATCCCGGAGATGAACCCCACAAGGGCGCCCAGCGCGATCAGGAGCGGCGCGTTCACCGACACCTCGGCGATGGGCAGGTAGATGTCCAAACGTCGCCTCGCCTAGTGGGAGCCGACCGGTGGGCGGATCAACGCGAGAAGACGGAGAGCCGGGAAACGGTGGCGGGGTCGAGTGAGCCGGTGGCGGCCAGGCCCTGGTCGCGCTGATAGGCGGTGACCGCCAGCCGCATATCGCGGGAGTTCGTCCCGTCCGGACGGCCCTTGTAGTAACCGAGCCGGCCCAGGATCTTCTGGGCGCTCGCCACCGAGGCGCCGGACGCCGCGGTGTCCGGCGTCGCCGTCACGCCGGTGGGCTGGAAGGCGCTGGCCTGGCTTTCGGCCTGGGCCAACTGGGCGGAGGGCAGCTTGCTCTCCAGGTCGATGGCGCTGGACCGCGCCTCGCCGTCGCCGGAGTTGGCGGCGATGCTGAACCACTTGTAGGCCTGGGCGAGGTCGCGCGGCACGCCGGACCCCGACTGATAGAGCAGGCCGAGGTTGTACTGCGAATCCACCACCCCGTGCTCGGCCGCCTTCTTGAACCATTGGGCTGCCGCGGCAGTGTCCTGCGGGGCGCCCTCGCCGCGGAAGTAGTAGAGGGCGAGGTTGTGCATGGCGGTGGGATCGCCCGCCTCGGCCGCGCGCATCGTCCAGCGGCGGGCCTCGCCCAGGTTCTGCACCACCCCGGCCTGGCCGGTTTCGTAGAGGCGGGCCAGGAACATCTGCGCCGGCGCATGGCCGCCGTCGGCGATGGCCTTCAGCCGGGCGAGCGCGCCGGGCTGCTTCTGCTCCACCGCCGCGGCCACCTTGACGTAGTCGGCGCCGACCGCGTCGGCTGGCGAGGCGGCGGCTTCGGTCGGGGCGGCGGCCGTGGACGGCGTGGCGGAGAGCGCCTTGGTCTCGGCGACCAGCGGAGACGCCGATAGCGCGGCGTCAGGGGTCAGTGCGACGGCGGCGCGCGGGCTGGCGGCGAACGGCAGGGCTTCGCGCGTCGCGTTGGGGCCTTCCATCAGCACCACGCCGGCCGCGCCAACGCTGAGGAAAGCCGCCCCGCCGGCCACCATCAGGGCGGTCTGCCAGGTGGACGGCGGGCGGGCCTTCAGGCTGCGGAACAGGCCGCCGGCGCGCATGGCGCGCGGGCGCCGCTCAGGCGCATGCAGGATCCGGGGACGGGGCGCGGCGGCCGCGGCGCGGGCGGCGGCGCGGGCCTGTTCGATCACCTGGCGGGTGGAGAGCTGGGCTGCGGCCCGCGCGGCGGCGGCGGCTTCATCTTCGCCCTTCGGCTCGACGCCGAGTTCCATCACGGTCTCGACCGGCGGTTCGCCATCGGCGGCGTTCGTCGCCTCGCGAGCGGCCTCCTGGGCAACCTCTGGCGCGGCGTCCAGGGCCTCCGGCGGACCATCGATCACGAAGCGGTCTTCGTCGTCGAGCTCGGCGATCGGGGCGAAGCCCTCGGGCGCGAAGGCGTCGACGTGGGCGAAGTCCTCCTCGTTGAAGGTGGGATTGCCGGGATCCAGCGCCGGCTGGCTGACCGACTCGGCGCGGGAGAACAGCTCGGCGCCGAACACCGCCGGCGCGGCCGGCAGCTCCTCGGCGACGGCGGACCAGGCCGCAGGGGACGGCGCGATCTCGTCCGTCGCGTCCATCGCCTGCGCCTCGGCGGCCGGCGTCTCGGCTCCCAGTCGCTGGCTGGCCTCGGCGAGCAGGCGGGCGGTGCGTTCCTCGCTCTGGCGGATGCGCTCGGCGAGGTCGCTGGCGGCGC
>DATAUR010000139.1:0-10230 GCA_036268175.1 Phenylobacterium sp.
GCGACAGCCGGCCGCAGCAGCCGGAGCCCACCGCCCCGACCCTGGACGGCGAGCGCCAGGCCGTGAACCCTCGCGCCGCGCGGGCCGACCGCAAGGCCTGAGGAGGCTCAGCCGAAGGTCTTCAGCAGTCGGATGTACCAGCTCCGCGGGAAGGTGAAGGTCCGCTCCTGGACGGCTGAGGGCATGGCGCCGATGGCGCGGGGGCCGTTGAAGATCAGCACCTCGTCGCGCAGCCGGACCTGCGGATGGGTGGCCAGGGGCACCTCGATGCGGACGCTGAGGTCGGGCCTGGGCTTCCACTCGAAGAACGGCCGCACGTAGGTCTTGATCTTCACCGTCTCGATGAAGTTGAACCGGTAGGATCTCCGCCGCCAGCCGCCGAACAGATCGACGCCGACGGTCGCGTGCCGGGCGGTGAGGTCCTGGCTGAAGCTCAGGTCCCAGTCGATCGGGAGGAGGTCCGAGATCTCCCGATTCTGCCCGGTGGTGGGATCGGTGACCTGGGAGTAGCGGCGGGTCACGTCGCCCTTCAGCATGGCACCCTTCCAGCCGAAGGTGTCGAACCGCAGGGTGGCGACGGCGGCGAGCTCGTCCTTGGTCCCGGCGCCGATGTTGGTCGGCTGGTCGAAGACCGTGCCGTCCGGGGCGAACACCGGCCCGCGGTCCTGGGCGTCGGTGATCTTGAAGTGCCGCGCGGTGAGCACGACGGAAGAGCCGGTCCAGAGCTGCTGCTCCACCTCGCCCTCGACCACCCAGTCCTGCTCCGGGTTGAGGTTCGGGTTGCCGGCCGTGACGCCGACGCTGTTGGTCAGGTTGGAGGAGGCCACGAAGTCGTCGAAGTTGAGCTGGCCGACCACTTTCTCGACCCGGAACCGCAGTTGGGTGGCGTGGACCGGCGTCCAGGCGATGGCCAGGCGCGGCTTGGCGAACTGCAGGCTCTTGGCCAGCACCACGTCGCCCTTCGAGGAGATGTCCGAGCTCTCGTAGTGCAGCGCCGCATCGATGTTGAGCGTGCTGATCGGGTTCCAGGCGAGCTTCAGGAAGCTCTCGTTGCGCTTCTCCTCCACCTGGACATTGGCGGCCGGAACGAACTGGCCGACGCGGTTCTCGATGAAGCGCGTGCGGCTGTCGAGCGTGTTGTCAGCCTCCTCGGTCCCGGCCTCGAGCGAAAGCTTCGCCCCCAGCCGCTGCTTGACCACGCCGCGCAGGATCGCCTCGGTCGAATGGCGGTCGTTGAAGAAGTCGCTGGAGGCGTCGTTGCCTGTGACGCTCGGATCGGCGTCGAAGGTATTGGAATCCGTCGAGCGGTGGTGGGTGTTGCGCAGCGCCACGATCTCAAGATTGGTCGAGCTTGCGAAGTCGCGGGTGAAGCGGCCGCCGGCTTCGGTGTCGGCATTCTTCTGGACGAAGCCGAAATGTTCGAGGTCCGGCCCCGGCGAGGTGATGAAGTCGGTCTCCGGCTCGCGGAACTTGTCCTGGTTGATCCGGCCGTTGATCCGCAGCCGCCCGCCAGCCAGCGGCGTTTCGAAGGCGGCGGTGGCGACGCCCTGCACGTCGGTGCCCTTGGCCCGCAATGTGGCTAGGAACGGCGCGCTGCCGTCTGCGAACCGGATGGTGTTGTGGCCGGGACCTTCGCCATCGTCGGGGCCGGCGCCGGGGTGGGTGGCGAACTCCCAGCTGCGGCCGCCGGGCAGGCCGCCGGAGGCTTCCATGCGCACGCCGGCGAGGTTGCGGCCGTCGTTGATGTGCTGGTTGCCGACCGCCACCAGCCCGCGGACGTTCGAATCCTTCTTGCGGATCACGTTGGCGATCACCGTCTGGCCCTGCATGTCGATGCCCGGCGCCCCGCCGCGGATCACGTCGATGCGCTCGACGTTGCTGATCGGGATGCGCTGCAGGATCGAATCGAGCGGGTCGCTCTTGGCGGCCGGCCGCGGGCCGTCGATCAGCACATTGCCGGCCGCGCCCTCGAAGCCGCGCACCGCGTCGCCGGTGTTGAGCGTGAAGTCCGGCAGGCGATTGACCATGTCCAGCGCATTGCTGGTGTTGGCCGCGGCGAAATAGGCGGCCGGATAGCTGATCACCCCCTGCGGGCGGGGCGCCGGCGCAGCGGCGACCGCCGCCGGCGCAGCCGCCTGGGCGAGGACCAAAAGCAGGACCATGGGCGTGTTGCTCTCCTGAAACAGGAGATCGCCCGCGCCGCCGGCCCAAGGCCAATTAAATGCCGGTAAGGTGCATTAAATCTCGGAAAGGTTGCCGCCGATCACCTCTCCCGGGCAAGTTTGCGCCCGATCTAGAGACTGGTGCCGCCGACTGTCAGACCGGTGATCTTCAAGGACGGCTGACCCACGCCTACCGGCACGCTCTGGCCCCCCTTGCCGCAGACCCCGACGCCCGGATCGAAGCAGAAGTCGTCGCCGATCATGGTGACGCGGGTGAGCGCCGAGGGGCCGTCGCCGATCAGGGTCGCGCCCTTCACGGGGGCGGTGATCTTGCCGTCCTCGATGAGGTAGGCCTCGGTGCACTGGAAGACGAACTTGCCGTTGGTGATGTCCACCTGGCCGCCGCCGAAATTGGCGCAGTAGAGACCGCGCTGGGTGGAGGCGATCATCTCCTCGCGCGGCGTGTCGCCCCCCAGCATGCCGGTGTTGGTCATCCTGGGCATCGGCAGGTGGGCGTAGGACTGCCTGCGGCCGTTGCCGGTGGCGGCCAGGCCCATCAGCCGGGCGCTCATCCGGTCGTGCATGTAGCCCTTCAGGATGCCGTCCTCGATCAGGATGGTCCGCTCGGTGGGCGTGCCCTCGTCGTCCACCGTCAGCGAGCCGCGGAAGCCGGCGATCGCCCCGTCGTCGAACACCGTGACCCCCGGCGCCGCCACCCGCTGGCCGACCTTGCCGGAGAACGCCGAGGTGCCCTTGCGGTTGAAGTCGCCTTCCAGCCCGTGGCCCACCGCCTCGTGCAGCAGGACCCCGTTCCAGCCCGGGCCGAGCACGACGTCCATCTCGCCGGCCGGGCACGGGACGGCGTCGAGGTTGACCAGCGCCTGGCGCAGCGCCTCGTCCACCTGGTCGCGCCATTTCTGCGGCGTGATCCAGGCTTCGAAACCGGCCCGGCCGCCGGCCCCGGAGAACCCGTTCTCGCGGCGGCCGTCGCGCTCGACGGTCAGCTGGACGTTGATCCGGCACAGCGGCCGCACGTCGCGGATCAGCCGCCCGTCGGCGCGCAGGATCTCCACCACCCGCCGCTCGCCGGCCAGCGAGGCCATCACCTGCACCACCCGCGGGTCGCGGGCGCGGGCCCAGGCGTCGATCTCCTGCAGCAGGGCGACCTTGTCGGAGAAGTCGGGGGAGGCGAGGGGATCGTCCTCCCCGTAGAGCTTGGCGTTGGTCGGCCGCGGGCCTTCGGCGGCGACGCCTTCGTAGCCGCGCTTGGCGAGTCGGGCCGATTCGCCGGCCCGGCGGACGGCGGCTTCCGAGATCTCGCTGGCGTGGGCGTAGCCGGCGGTCTCGCCCGCCACCACCCGCAGGCCGAAGCCCTCGGTCGAATCATAGGCCGCCGATTTCAGCCGCCCGTCGTCGAACAGGAACGATTCGCTCTCGGAGCGTTCGACGAACAGCTCGCCGTCGTCGGCGCCGGCGATCGCGTCGCCGAGGATCTCGCGGGCGCGGTCCGGATCGACGCCGGCGGATTGCAGGATGGAGGGCGCGGGGGCATGGGCGTTCATCGCGCTAAGATAGGGGCTGGCTCCCCGGGCGTCATCCCTTGGCGGTGGCGAACAGAGGTCTTTCAGACGCCACCGCAGGCGCCGCCGGCCAAGCTGTTTCGGGGCGGTGCGCCCGATCGCCCGACCGGCGCATGGGAACCGCCTTGGCAAGCCCGGATGATGCGCGTATGCACCCCCGCGAAGGGGCCGGGCGAGCGCGTCCGCGCTTGCGCGCCCTCTGTCGTCGGCTCGCGGCGCCCGCTGGTGCTGCGTCCCGGCCAGCCAGACCGAGGGGACATGAAGTCGAGCTTTCAGGGTATGCGGACGCGGGCGCTGGGGCTCGCCGCCGGCGCCGCGATGGCGGTCTGGGGGGCAGCGGCCCGGGCCGCGGATCTGATCGGCCAGCCGACGCCGGGCGCCATCGACATGCAGCCGGGCGTGACCCCGCTGAAAGACGATGCGATGGCCTTCCACAACCTGATCCTGATGCCGATCATCACGGCCATCACCCTGTTCGTGATGGCGCTCCTGGCCTGGTGCATCATCCGTTACAACAAGCGCGCCAACCCGGTTCCCGCCCGCTGGAGCCACAACACCGCGATCGAGGTGACCTGGACGCTGGTCCCGGTGCTGATCCTGGTGTTCATCGCGATCTTCTCGTTCAAGCTGCTGTTCGCCTACCACGACATGGGCAAGCCCGACCTGACCGTGAAGGCCACCGGCTACCAGTGGTACTGGGGCTATGAATACCCCGACCAGAAGATCCCCGAGTTCGTCGCCAACCTGCTGCCCGAGGACCTGGCCAAGAAGAAGGGCGTGCCCTACCGGCTGGCCGCGAGCCAGCCGATGGTGGTGCCGGTGAACAAGACCGTGCAGGTGCTGGTGACCGGCGCCGACGTGATCCACTCCTGGGCGGTGCCCGCCTTCGGGGTGATCATGGACGCCATTCCCGGGCGGGTGAACCAGACCTTCTTCAAGGCCACCCGGATCGGCACCTACTACGGCAGCTGCCGCGAGCTGTGCGGCATCGACCACGCCTTCATGCCGATCGAGGTGCGTGTGGTGAGCCAGGCCGACTTCAACGCCTGGGTGCTCTCCAAGCACGGGACCGTGGCGGCGGCCACGCCGACCGCAGTCTCCGCGAAGACGCTGGGGACCAGCCAGCCGGCCGCGCCGTCCGCGGCGCCTGGCGCCGCCCCCCCGGTGAACCCGGCCGCGCCCGCGCCCGGCGGCCCCACCGAGCCGACCGCCAGCAACACCACCACGGCCGCGCCCCCGGCGCCGGCCACGCACTGATCCTAGGACAAGCGTAAGATGGCCACGCCCGCCGCCGCCCACGACGACCACAGCAGCTACGCGCACACGCCGCCGTTCCTGGTCCGCTGGCTGTTCTCGACCAATCACAAGGACATCGGCACCCTCTACATCCTGTTCGCCATCATGGCGGGCCTGGTGGGCGGGGCGCTGTCCGGCCTGATCCGCTGGGAGCTGGCCGAACCCGGCATCCAGATCTTCCAGCCGCACAGCTGGCTGGCGCAGCTCGGGATCATCGAGGGGTCGAAGCAGGGCTACAACGTGGTGGTCACCGCCCACGCCCTGATCATGATCTTCTTCTTCGTCATGCCGGCGATGATCGGCGGGTTCGGCAACTGGTTCGTGCCGCTCATGATCGGCGCGCCGGACATGGCCTTCCCGCGGATGAACAACATCTCCTTCTGGCTGCTGTGCTCCTCGTGGGTGCTGATGCTCACCTCGATGTTCGTCGACGGCGGACCAGGTCGAGGCGCCGGCACCGGCTGGACCCTCTACGCGCCGCTATCGACGTCGGGCCATACCGGGCCCGCCGTGGACTGCGTGATCCTGGCGATTCACCTCGCCGGGGCCAGTTCGATCCTCGGCGCCATCAACTTCATCACCACGATCTTCAACATGCGCGCTCCGGGCATGACCCTGCACCGGATGCCGCTGTTCGTCTGGTCGATCCTGGTGACCGTGTTCCTGCTGCTCTTGTCGCTGCCGGTGCTGGCGGGCGCGATCACCATGCTGCTCACCGACCGCAACTTCCACACCCACTTCTTCGACGCGGCGGGCGGCGGCGACCCGGTCATGTACCAGCACCTGTTCTGGTTCTTCGGCCACCCGGAGGTCTACGTCCTGATCCTGCCGGGCTTCGGCATGGTCAGCCACATCGTCTCCACCTTCTCGCGCAAGCCGGTGTTCGGCTACCTGGCCATGGCCTACGCGATGGTGGCGATCGGCTTCGTCGGCTTCGTGGTGTGGGCGCACCACATGTACACGACCGGCATGAACCTCAACCTGCAGGCCTATTTCGTGGCGGCCACCATGGTGATCGCCGTGCCGACCGGGGTGAAGGTGTTCTCCTGGATCGCCACCATGTGGGGCGGCTCCATCGACTTCAAGACGCCGATGCTGTGGGCGATCGGCTTCATCTTCCTGTTCACGGTGGGCGGGGTGACCGGGGTGGTGCTGGCCAATGCCGGCGTCGACTACCAGTTCCAGGACACCTACTACGTCGTGGCCCACTTCCACTACGTGCTGAGCCTGGGCGCGGTGTTCGCGATCTTCGGGGGCTTCTACTACTGGTTCGAGAAGATGTGGGGCGTGAAGTACCGCGAGTGGCTGGGCGCGCTGCACTTCTGGGTCACCTTCATCGGCGTGAACCTGGTGTTCTTCCCGATGCACTTCCTGGGCCTGCAGGGCATGCCGCGGCGCTACGTGGACTATCCGGAGGCCTTCACCTTCTGGAACCAGGTCTCCTCGTTCGGCTACGCGGTCACCCTGGCCGGCGTGGGCGTGTTCCTGGTGGTGCTGCTCGACGCCATGGTGTCGCGCCGCAAGGCCGAGGCCAACCCCTGGGGCGAGGGCGCCACGACGCTGGAGTGGACGCTGTCCTCGCCGCCGCCGTTCCACCAGTTCAACGAGCTGCCGGTGATCAGGCCCGACGTCCACTAGGCCGGGGTCTCCAGGCCGACGCTTCAAGCAGGGGGCGTGCTTCGGGCTTCGGGGCACGCCCCCGCCCATTTGAGAGTATAGCTGCGTGACCATGTCTGAGGCCGCAACCGGAACGCACGCGCCCGCCCGCTGGCAGGACTTCGTCCAGCTCCTGAAGCCGCGGGTCATGTCGCTGGTGGTGTTCACCGCGCTGACCGGCCTGGTCTGCTCCGACCGGCCGCTGAACCCGATCCTGGCGGGCGTCGCCATCCTGTGCATCGCGGTGGGGGCGGGCGCCTCGGGCGCGCTGAACATGTGGTACGACGCCGACATCGACGCCAAGATGCGCCGCACCCGCGGCCGGCCGGTGCCGGCCGGCCGGGTGCAGGGCGCCGACGCGCTGGCGCTGGGCATCGTGCTGTCGCTGTTCTCGGTCATGCTGATGGGCATGGCGCTGAACTGGCTGGCGGCGGGGCTCCTGGCCTTCACCATCTTCTTCTACGCGGTCGTCTACACGGTGTGGCTGAAGCGCTCGACGGCGCAGAACATCGTCATCGGCGGACTGGCCGGCGCTCTGCCGCCGGTGATCGGCTGGGCCGCGGCCTCGGGGACCACGCCGCTCAACGCCTGGCTGCTGTGCGCGATCATCTTCGCCTGGACGCCGCCGCACTTCTGGGCGCTGTCGCTCTACACCTCGGAGGACTACGCCAAGGCCGGCGTGCCGATGATGCCGGTGGTCAAGGGCGCGGCCTCGACGCGGCGGCAGATCCTGGGCTACGCCTTGCTGGTCGTGCCGCTGTGCCTGGCGCCGGCCTTCACCGGCCTGGGCGGGCCGGCCTATCTCGGCGTGGCGGCGGCCGGGGGCGTGGTCTTCCTGCTGCTCGCCTGGCGGCTCTTCCGCAGCCATGCCGGCGAGGCGGCCGGCCAGCGCACCTCCGACGGCCTCTACGACGTGCGGGCCGGCGCCCGCGACGCGCGCAACCTGTTCGCCTTCTCCATCCTCTATCTCGCGCTGATCTTCGCGACCCTGCTTGGCGAGCATCTGCTGGCCGTCAAGCCGCTGGAGCTGTTCTGAATGAGCGACCCCAAGCGTGAGAGCCCGGCGGAGTGGAAAGCTCGCCGCGGCCGCAATATCGCCCTGGCGCTGGGGCTTATCCTGTTCGTCATCCTGGTGTTCGTGGTGACCATCGTAAGGCTCGGGGGCAATGTCGCGACCCGCCCGCTCTAAGCGTCCGCTCGATCCGCAGCTGCGCCGCAACCGCAACGTGGCGCTCGTCTGCACCGTCGTGTTCCTGGGCATGGTCGGAGCGGCCTTCGCCGCCGTGCCCGCCTACCGCGCCTTCTGCCAGGTCACCGGCTACGGCGGCACGATCCGGCGGGCGACCGTGGCCCCCGACAAGGTGCTCGGCCAGACGATCACCGTCGGCTTCGACACCAACGTGCGTGGCCTTCCCTGGGATTTCGTGCCGGAGCAGACCTCGCAGACCATGAAGATCGGCGAGACCAAGCTGGCCTTCTTCAAGGTCACCAACCGCGCCGACCATGCGATCACCGCACGGGCGCTCTACAACGTCGCGCCGCAGCAGGCGGGCGCCTATTTCCACAAGCTGCAGTGCTTCTGCTTCTCGGACCAGACGGTCGGAGCCGGCCAGACGGTCGAGATGCCCGTGCTCTATTTCGTCGATCCGAAGTACGTCGACGACATCAACACCCGTGGCCAGTACGCCCTGACGCTCTCCTACACCTTCTTCCCGGCCGCGGACGCCAAGCCGGGCAACGGCGCCTAGCCAAAGCGACGCCCGGCGCTATCCTGCGGGCTCGCCAAGGGAGCTGGCCCATGGACGAGCACGGACTCCTGGCCCGCGTTCGGGCGCCCATCCTCTATCTGCTGGCCGCCCTGGCGGCCGCGATCGGGCTCGCCGGCCTGTTCTTCGCCGTGATCCTTCGCGAGACCGGCGCGCTCCTGATGGCCCTCGTTCCGCTGCTCGGGCTGTGCGTCCTGAGGCTGGAGCTGCGCGAGCGCGGCCGACTGGCCCGCGAGCGTTCGGCGGCGGCGCGCGCGCGCCGGATCTGACGCCGCCGGCCACCCGATCCTTGCAAGGCCGCCTCGTGCGCCCTTTCCCCTTGAGGGGACCGCCGACGCAAGGCTATAGCGTCCCCGAGTTTGCTGCGTGCGACTCCCCAATGCCGCGCGCCGGATTTGTGAGGGATCAGGACGGAAATGGCCCACGGCGACGTCAAGCACGACTACCACCTGGTCAATCCGAGTCCCTATCCCCTGATCGGCTCGGTCGCGGCGGTGGCCCTGGCTTTCGGACTGATCACCTGGATCAAGGGTGTGTTCGGCGAGCACGCCCCGTTCCCCTTGGCTCCCCACACCCCCTACCTGTTCATGGCCGGCCTCGCGGGCGTGCTGTTCACGATGCTTGGCTGGTGGATTTCGGTGGTGAGGGAAGCCAACGAGGGCGACCACACGCCCGTCGTCTCCATCGGGCTGCGCTACGGCATGATCCTGTTCATCGCCTCGGAGGTGATGTTCTTCGTGGCGTGGTTCTGGATCTTCTTCGAGATGGCGCTGTTCCACCACCACCGCACGCTGTCCTCGATCGAGGAGGTCCGCGCCGCCTGGGCCACCTGGCCGCCACACGGGGTGGAGACGGTGCCGCCCTGGAACCTGCCGCTGGTCAACACCCTGACCCTGCTCACCTCCGGCACCACGGTCACCTGGGCCCACCATGCCCTGCAGACCGGCGATCGCAAGGGCGCCAAGATCGGCCTGCTGCTGACCATCCTGCTGGGCATCCTGTTCACGTCGATCCAGGCCTACGAGTACACGCACATCTTCAGCCACAAGGAGTTCTTCTCCGAGGAGGCCGTGAACTCCGGCCTCTATGGCTCGTCGTTCGTCATGGCCACCGGCTTCCACGGCTTCCACGTGATCATCGGGACCATCTTCCTGACGGTCTGCCTGATCCGGCTGTTGATGGGCGGCTTCACGCCCAAGCAGCACTTCGGCTTCGAGGCGGCGGCCTGGTACTGGCACTTCGTCGACGTGGTGTGGCTGTTCCTGTTCGCCTTCCTCTACGTGATCTTCGGGACCCACGGCGGCGGGTGACATGACAAAGCCCAATCCGCTGCTGTCTGGGGCGGCCGGCCGCTGCCCCAACTGCGGCGAGGGCCATCTGTTCGAGGGGTTCCTGAAGGTCGCCCCACGCTGCGAGGCCTGCGGCTACGACCTGGCGAAGGCCGATTCCGGCGACGGGCCGGCCGTGTTCGTCATCCTGATCGGCGGCTTCCTGGCGGCGTTCGGGGCGCTGTTCACCGAGTTCGCGCTCAATCCGCCGGTCTGGGTGCTGCTGGCGGTCTGGATGCCGGCGACACTGGTGATCTGCCTGGCGCTGCTCAGGCCCATGAAGGGCGCCATGCTGGCCGCCCAGTTCATGAACAAGGCCTCGCAAGCCCGCCATGAGTGAGGCCCTGGCGCCCCGGCGCGGCCGCTTTCCCGTCGGGCTGACGCTGGCCACCGCCATCGCCTTCGCCATCCTGGTGGGGCTGGGCGTCTGGCAGCTGCAGCG
>DATAUR010000140.1:0-17732 GCA_036268175.1 Phenylobacterium sp.
CGTCCATAGGAAAGGCGCGACCGGGACGGAGCGACCGGCCGCGCCTTTAACACGCAAAACGTGTCGGTTGTTACCGCTTGCGGCGCTTCTTGCCGGCCGCGCCCTTGGGCCGCGAGAACCGGACGACCTTGCGTTCCTCCAGCTGCTCGCGCGGCAGGCGGATCGTGCGGCCGGCCAGGCCGAACATCGAGGCCATGGGGGCGTCCTGCACCACCACCGTCTCGGCGTCGCCAAAGCCGTTGAAGCGGGTGTTCATCGCCACCCCATAGGCGCCCAGCATGCCGATCTCGATGTAGTCGCCCTCGCGGACGTCTTCCGGCAGCCAGAATGGGCCCGGCATGTGGTCGATCGAGTCGCAGGTCGGCCCATAGAAACGAAAGGGCTTCAGGGGGCCCTCCACTTCCAGCGCCTCGCCATCGTCGGCGGTGTCCGCGCCCCGGAACAGCTTCACTGGAAACGGCCACTTGGTGTGCGCCGCGTCGAACAGGCTGCCGTAGCTGCCGTCGTTCAGATAGAGAGCGTCGCCCTTCTTCAGCTCGACCTTGGTGAGGATCGAGGAGGCTTCCGCCACCAGGGCCCGGCCCGGCTCGCACCACAGCTCGGTGGTCTCATGCACCATCATCTCGGCGAAGCCGCGGTCGATGGAATCCAGATAGTCGGCCATGTCCGGCGGGACCATGCCGGGATAGACGCTCGGGAAGCCGCCGCCCACGTCCACCACGTCGGCGAAGACGCCGGCGCGGACCAGGGCGCGGGAGGCCTGGCTCATGGCCGCCTGGAAGGCGGTCGGCCGCATGCATTGGCTGCCCACGTGGAAAGAGACGCCCATCAGTTCCTGGGTCGCGCGGCGCGCGGCCAGCAGCAGGGACGGGGCCTCGTGCAGGCCGACGCCGAACTTGCCGGACAGCGAATAGGCCGCGCCATCCGCCTGCACCGCCAGCCGAACCATCAGGTTCAGGTCCTTGGCGCCGCCGGTGGCCTCAAGGATCTTGGCCAGCTCCTCGTGGGTGTCGAAGGCGAAGGTGCGCACGCCATGGTCGCTGTAGGCCTGGGCGATCGCGCGCCGGCTCTTCACCGGGTGCATGAACGCCATGCGCGAGCCAGGCGCGAACTGGCTCACCAGCTCGATCTCGGGGATCGAGGCCACGTCGAAGGACGTGACGCCATTGGCGGCAAGCGTTTCGATCACCCACGGCGAAGGGTTGGCCTTCACCGCGTAGAAAACGTCGCCTTTAAACTTGTCCTGGAACCAGCGCGCCGCTGTCGCTACCGCGTCCGGCCGCGCGAGGGCGACAGGACGTTCCGGCGAACGATCACGGACCAGGTCCAGGGGCTTATGATACGTGTGCAATTCACGTAACCCCCAACGGATAGTTGAACCCAATCCGGCGTTAGCAGCGCTTTTCAGGACATCGGGTCCGCCGGAACGCGCGACATAGGGACATAAATCCGTGATGTAAAGGGATTTGGCCTTGCTTATTTGCTGACGGCTCAGGGCGGTCTTGCGACCTATCGGGGCTCGCCGTGCGCCCGAACACGCCCACAAGTCCACCGAATGCAAAGGGTCGAACAGTTTCCCATGACGGTCGAGCCGGACATCCAGGGCCAGATCGCCGAGTTGATCGCGCTGGGCGAGAGCCTGCTGGCCTCCGGCAAGCTTCAGGACGCAGCCCAGCTTTTCAATGGCTTACGCGCCGTCGACCCGGCCAATTTCGAGGTCAACAAGCAGCTTGGGATCGTGCTCGCGACGCAGGGCGACTTTCGGGGGGCGATCGCGCCGCTCAGCGACGCGGTGGCGCGGCGGGCCGACGATGCGCTCACCTGGAACGTGCTCAGCGTCTGCCTGTTCGAAGCCGGCGACTATCCGCAGGCCCTGGCGGCGGCCGACGCGGCGCTTGTCTTTTGGCGACAATTCGCCGCCGCCCACAACAATCGCGGCAATGCGCTGGGCCGCCTCGGCCGCCACGGAGAAGCCGTCGAGGCCCTCGAGGCGGCGCTCGCCCTGGAGCCGGACGATCCGGTGGCGCTCGTCAATCTCGCCAATGTGTTGCGCAGCCTGGGCCAGCGGACCGAGGCGCTGGACCGCCTCGACCGGGCGCTTCGCCTGGAGGCGCGCATCCCGCAGGCGCACGTCAACCGGGCCAACCTGCTGCAGGACCTGGGCCGGCATGGCGAGGCGCTGGAGAGCTATGCCGCGGCGCTCGCGCTCGATCCCAACTCGGTGGACGCCCGCTGGAACCGCAGCCTCTGCAACCTGCTCACCGGCCATTTCGAGGAGGGCTGGCACGAGTACGAATGGCGCTGGCGGCGCAATGCGCCCGAGACCGCGCCACGCGGCCTGCCGCAGCCGCTCTGGCTGGGCCAGGCGTCGCTCGAAGGCCGGACCATCCTGCTGCACGCCGAGCAGGGCCTGGGCGACGCCATCCAGTTCATCCGCTACGCGCCCCTGGTCGCGGCGCGTGGCGCGCGGGCGATCGTGGAGGCGCCGGCGCCGCTCGCCGAGCTGTTCGCGGCGGTCGAGGGCGTCAGCCAAGTGGTCGCGCGCGGCGCGCCGTTGCCGACCGTGGATTTCCAGACCCCGCTGATGAGTCTGCCCTTGGCCCTGGGCGTCTTCGAGCCGCTGGCGGCGTCGCCCTACCTCGTCACGCCGCCGGACCGGATGGCGGCCTGGCGCGAGCGCCTGGGCCCCGGCGACCGCCCGCGCGTCGGCCTCGCGGCTCGCGGCAGCCCGACCCACGGCGCCGACCGCGACCGCAGCATCCCGCTCGCCCAGATGATCGCGGCTCTGCCCAAGGGGCTGGATTACCACCTGCTGCAAAAGGAGTTGGCGCCGGCCGACCGGGACACCGTCGCTTCGGGCGGGCCCAGGTTCTGGGGCGACCAGATCGCCAACTTCTGTGACACCGCCGCGCTCGCCGAACAGATGGACGTGGTGGTCAGCGTCGACACCGCCGTGGCCCATCTCGCCGGCGCGCTCGGCCGCCCGACGCAGGTGCTCTGCGCCTACGATCCCGACTGGCGCTGGGGCCTCACCGCCGAAGCCAGCCCTTGGTACGGTTGCGTGAAGATCCGCCGCCAGGCCGCCCGCGGCGACTGGTCCGCCGCTCTGGCGGCCGTCGCCGCCGACCTCACCGCGCTTCTGGCCGCGGCGCGATAGCTCCAAAGACCGTCGCTCGACTCCCGCTGGACCTGCCGCGGGCGACCGTGCCATGAAGCCTGCGCAAGGCTTGGCGATCCGAAAGGGGTCGTCCGCTTGGCGTCTACGATCCGGGGAAGCCTTAGCCGTCCATGTCCGACGCGGTCCTGTCGATACGGAACGCCTCGAAGAGTTTCGGCGACCGCCGGGCTCTGGACGGGGTGTCGCTCGAGGTGCGCAAGGGCGAGATGATCGCCCTGATCGGGCCGTCGGGCTCGGGCAAGTCCACCCTGCTGCGTTCGATCAGCGGCCTCCAGACCATCGACCCCGGCGAGGGCGTCATCGAGGCGTTCGGCGGCCCGGTACAGGAGCACGGCAAGATCGGCGCCGGCGTGCGCCAGACCCGCACCCGCATCGGCTTCATCGCTCAGCAGTTCAACCTGGTCGGCCGGCTGTCCCTGTTCACCAACGTGGCTCTCGGCTCGCTGGGCCGGATCAACGTCTGGCGCGGCCTGTTCGGCCAGTGGCCCAGCGAGACCAAGACCGCGGCCATGGCGGCGCTCGTCCGGGTGGGCGTCGCCGACTACGCCGGCCAGCGGGCCAACACGCTTTCCGGCGGCCAACAGCAGCGGGGCGCCATCGCCCGCGCGCTGGTGCAGAAGGCCAAGATCATCCTGGCCGACGAGCCGGTGGCCTCCCTCGACCCCGTCGCCGCGCGCAAGGTGATGGAGAGCCTGCGCGACCTGAACCGCCAGGACGGCCTGACCGTCGTCGTCACCCTGCACCAGGTCGACTACGCGATGCGCTACTGCGACCGCGTCGTGGCCCTGAAGATGGGCAAGATCGTCTACGATGGACCGGCGAACGGCCTGGAGACCAAGCAGCTCATCGACATCTACGGGCCGGAATTCGAAGACGTCTTCTGGGAAGGAGTTCCGACATGATCCGCCGTCGCCTGCTGGGCGCGCTTGGCCTCGCCACGGTCCTCTCCGCCGGCGTCCTGACCCTTGACGCCTGCAGCCCGAAGAGCGGGGCGCCCGCTCAGCCGAAGGAGATCGTCTTCGGCATCCTGCCGGCGGAGAACCAGGCCTCCATGGGGCCGATCTGGAATCCGATGCTGGAGGAGATGTCGGCTCAGATCGGCATAAAGGTCACCCCCCGCTATGTGAGCAACTACGCCTCCCTGATCGAGGCCATGCGCTTCAAGCAGGTGCAGATGGGCTGGTTCTCCGCCCTGCCGGCGCTCGACGCGGTGACCCGCTCGGACGGCGAGGTGCTGGGACGGGTGATCGACGCCGGCGGCGACGCCACCTACGCCTCGGTGCTGATCGCCAAGAAGGGCAGCGGCATCACGCTCGACAAGGTGCTGGCCTGCGGCGGCAAGTACTCGTTCGGCATCGGCGACCCGCAGTCCACCTCCGGCACGCTCGCGCCCATGGCCTATCTGTTCACGCCCCGCAACATCGACCCCACCAAGTGCTTCAAGTCGGTGCGCTCGTCGAGCCACCAGGCCAATTCCTTCGCGGTGGCCAACGGGGTGCTGGACGTGGCCACCAACAACTCCGTGGGCGTGCTGTTCTTCCAGCGCGAGCAGCCCGCGCTGGCCAAGAACCTCGACGTTCTGTGGACCTCGCCGCCGCTACCGGAATCCTCCATCGTGGTGCGCAAGGACCTCGACCCGGCCGTTAAGGAGAAGCTGCGCCAGTTCTTCCTGACCTATGGCACGGGCACGGGCCCTATCGCCGACAAACAGCGCGAGGTGCTGAAGAAGATGGCCTACGGCGGCTTCCGCCCGGCCGACGACAGCTATCTGGACCCGGTGCGCGAGATGCAGGCCTCGGAAGCGCTGGGCGAGGCGCGCCACGGCGGCGATCCCGGCAAGATCGCCCAGGCCCAGGCGGCCTATGACAAGATCCACGCCGCGGCCGAGGCGAAGCGGGCCAAGGAGCCCGGCGCCTGATGACCGTGGCCACGCCCCCTTCGTCTGGGCGAATTGGCGGCGGCGAGATCCCCGCGCCGCCGCACCGCTCGCTCGCGCAGCGGGCGCCCGACGTGCTGGTCTGGGGCCTGGTGGCCGTGCTGCTGGTGCTGGCGGTCAAGCCGGTGGAGATGAGCCACGCCGCCAAGCTGTTCACCAACTCGGAGAACATGCGCGAGTTCGGCGCCGACCTCTTGCACCCGAACTTCGATCAGATCCGGCTCTATATCGGCCAGATGTGGCTGACGATCCAGATCGCCATGTGGGGCACGGCGCTGGCGGTGCTGATCGCGGTGCCGTTCGGCCTGGCCTGCGCGCGCAACATCTCGCCCCCCTGGCTGCAGCAGCCTCTGCGGGTGCTGATGAACCTCCTGCGGGCCATTCCCGACCTGGTGGTCGGCACCCTGTTCATCGTCGCCGTCGGCCTGGGCCCCTTCGCGGGCGTGATGGCCCTTGCGATCAACACCGGCGGTGTGCTCGCCAAACTGTTTTCCGAAGCGGTCGAGGCCATCGACAAGGCGCCGGTCGAAGGCGTGCGCGCCACCGGCGCCACGCGGCTGCACGAGGTGGTCTGGGGGGTGATCCCGCAGGTCGCGCCACACTGGACGTCCTATGCGCTCTACCGCTTCGAATCGAACTCGCGCTCGGCCACGGTGCTGGGCCTGATCGGCGCCGGTGGCATCGGCCAACTGCTGTTCGAAACGCTGAACGCGTTCGACTACCATCACCTCTCGGCGATCATCATCGTCATCGTCGTGGCGGTGACCCTGATCGACCTGCTCTCGCAACTGATGCGCAGCCGCCTGCTCTAAAGCGGCGCCGCGGCGTGGACCCTCGATCCGCCCTGGGCGGCTCGTCCGTCAACGGACGAGGCGGGCCCGGTGTCACCAAACTGACAACCAAGGCGGCTAAGCACTCGGCCAAGAGCGGCATGGATGGGGCGCTCTATTCAGGAGAGAACCATGTTGAAGACCCTAGGGGCGGCGTTCGGCGCGGCCCTGATCGTTGGCGCAGCTACGCAGGCGTTCGGCGCTGGCGTGATCTCGGGCGCGGGGGCGACCTTCCCGCAGCCGGTCTATAACAAGTGGGCCGACGAATATAAGGCCGCGACCCAGACCAGCCTGAACTACCAGGCGATCGGTTCGGGCGGCGGCATCAAGCAGATCGAAGCCAGCACCGTCGACTTCGGCGCCAGCGACAAGCCGCTGAAGATGGCCGATCTGACCGCCAACGGCCTGGTGATGTTCCCGACCGTGGTCGGCGGCATCGTGCCGGTGATGAACCTGCCGGGCTTCAAGCCGGGCCAGATCAAGCTCACCGGCGCCCAGCTCGCCGACATCTACCGCGGCGCGATCAAGAAGTGGGACGATCCCCTTCTGGCGAAGACCAATGCGGGCGTGAAGCTGCCGAACCTGCCGATCACCGTCGTGCACCGTTCGGACGGCTCGGGCACCACCTTCCTGTTCACCAGCTACCTGAGCCTCGAGGCCGAACACTGGGCCAAGGAAGTCGGCGCCAACGACAGCGTCTCCTGGCCGGCCGGCATCGGCGGCAAGGGCAACGACGGCGTCGCCGCCTTCGTGAAGCAGACGCCGGGCTCGATCGGCTACGTGGAATATGCCTACGCCAAGCAGAACGCGATGACCTACGCGCTGATGCAGGACAAGGCCGGCCAGTTCATCGCGCCCACCGCGGTGAACTTCAAGAACGCCGCGGCCAACGCCAAGTGGACCGCCGCGCCGGGCTTCTACCTGCTGCTGCTAGACCAGCCGGGCGCCAACGCCTGGCCAATCACCGGGGCGACCTTCATCCTGATGCACGCCAAGCAGGCCGACGCGGCCAAGGGTCGGGAGGTCCTGAGCTTCTTCGACTGGTGCTACAAGAACGGCGATGCGGCGGCGGAGCAACTCGACTACGTGCCGCTGCCGGCCAATGTGAAGGACCTGATCCGCAAATCCTGGTCGAAGATTGTCGGCCCTGACGGCAAGCCGGTCTACAAGTAGAACCGCCATATCCCCGCCGCCCTCCAGGCGGCGGGGTCCTGGCTTCTCCGTCAGCTTTAGAGACATGTCCGACGCAGCCCTTCCCACCGCCGGCCCGCCGGTCCGACGCTCGGCCCCGCGGGGGTCGCTGATCGGTCAGATCTTCGAAGGCCTGTGCTTCGCCGCGGCCACGACGCTTCTGCTGTCGCTGGGCGGGATCATCGTCTCGCTGGTGATCGGCGGCTGGCCGGCGCTGTCGAAGTTCGGGATCGGCTTCCTGTTCTCCACGGCGTGGAATCCGGTCACCGACGTCTACGGCGCGGCCGGCCCCATCGTCGGCACCCTGATCACCGCCGCCCTGGCCTTGGCGCTTTCCCTGCCGATCGCCGGCGGGGTGGCCTTCTTCCTCACCGAGCTTTGCCCCGCCCCGCTGCGCCGACCGATCGGGACGGCTGTGGAGCTGCTCGCCGGCATCCCCTCGATCGTCTACGGCATGTGGGGCTTGTTCGTCTTCGCGCCGCTGTTCTCGCGCTGGGTGCAGCTGCCGCTGATGGCGGCGGCCAAGCCGGGCTCGCTGCTGGAGAAGCTGACCAGCGGCGTGCCCAACGGCTCGGGCATCCTGCCGGCTTCGATCATCCTGGCGATCATGATCCTGCCGTTCATGGCCGCGACCCTGCGCGAGCTGCTGCTGACCGTACCGGCCGCGGTGCGCGAGAGCGCCTATGGCCTGGGGGCGACCACCGCCGAGGTGGTGCTGTCGGTGACGCTGCCCTACGTCCGCCAGGGCGCCATCGGCGCGGTGATGCTGGGCCTGGGTCGCGCGCTTGGCGAGACCATGGCCGTGACCTTTATCATCGGCAATTCGCACGCCTTTCCGAAGTCGCTGTTCGACAGCGGCTCGACCATCGCGTCGACCATCGCCAACGAGTTCACCGAGGCCACCAGCCCGATGCACACCGCCGCCCTGGTGGCGCTGGGCCTGGTGCTGTTCCTGATCACCTTCGCGGTGCTGGGCTTTGCGCGCCTATTGCTGCGGCTGCGGAGGGCGGGCTGATGAGCTCGGTCAAGCTCGCTCGCCGTCGGCTCGGCGACATCGCCTTCAAGGTGTTTTGCGTCGGCGTGACCGTGATCGCGTTGGCGGCGTTGGCGGCGATCCTGTGGTCGCTGCTGAGCCAGGGCCTGGGCGGCCTCAACCTCGATGTCTTCACCAAGCGGACCATGTCCACCGGCGAGCACGGCGGCCTCGCCAACGCCATCGTCGGCTCGCTGGAGATGTGCATTCTCGCCATGGTGCTGGCCCTGGTGGTCGGGGTGCTGGCCGGCACCTGGCTCGCTGAATATGGCGGCCGCTCGGCCTATGGCGGCGTCATCCGATTCCTCAACGACGTGCTGCTCTCGGCGCCCTCGATCCTGGTCGGCCTGTTCGTCTACGAGTTGCTGGTCGCCCCGTTCCATGGCTTCTCCGGTTTCGCCGGCGCGGTGGCGCTCGCTCTGCTGGCCGTGCCCCTGATCACGCGGACCACCGAAGACGTGCTGCTGCTGCAGTCGGCGACCCTGCGCGAGGCCGGCGTTGCGCTGGGCGCGCCGCTCTCCTTCGTCATCCGCCAGATTCTCTGGCGCTCGGCGCGTGGCGGCCTCCTGACTGGCGCGCTGCTGGCTTTCGCCCGGATCAGCGGCGAGACCGCGCCCTTGCTGTTCACCGCGCTCAACAACCAGTTCTTCAATCACTTCGACCTGCGCCAGCAGACCGCGAACCTGCCGACCGTCATCTTCAACTACGCGCTCAGCGCCTATGACGACCTGCGCAAGCTCGCCTGGGCCGGCGCGCTCTTGATCGCCGCCACCGTCTTGGCGGTCACCATCGTGGCGCGTATCGTCGCCCAGGAGCAACGACGCTCATGAATACCGCCAATCCCGCCGTGGAAGAATTCGAGACCTCCATCGCCGACGTCGATCGCGCGAACGTCAAGATGGACGTCAAGAACCTCAACTTCTTCTACGGCAAGACCCATTCGCTGAAGGGGGTCTCGATCCCCTTCGCGCGCAACAAGGCGACGGCGCTCATCGGTCCGTCGGGCTGCGGCAAGTCCACCCTGCTGCGCACGCTCAACCGGATGTACGCCCTCTATCCCGGCCAGCGCGCCGAGGGTGAGATCGTGCTGGACGGCGAGAACATTCTGGGCTCCGGCATCGACCTCGCCAAGCTGCGGGCCCGGGTGGGCATGGTGTTCCAGAAGCCAACGCCGTTCCCGATGAGCATCTACGACAACGTCGCCTTCGGGGTGCGGCTCTACGAGAACCTCTCAAAGGCCGATATGGATGTCCGCGTCGAGGAGGCGCTGACCCGCGCGGCCCTGTGGACCGAGGTGAAGGACAATCTGAAGGGCTCGGGTCTGGGCCTTTCCGGCGGCCAGCAGCAGCGGCTGTGCGTGGCCCGCGGCATCGCCGTGCGGCCCGAGATCCTGCTGCTCGACGAGCCGACCTCGGCGCTGGACCCGATCTCGTCGGCCAAGCTTGAAGAGACCGTCACCCAGCTCAAGGCCGACTACACCATCGTCATCGTCACTCACAACCTGGGCCAGGCCGCGCGGGTCAGCGACTACACTGGCTTCATGTACCTGGGCGAACTGGTGGAATTCGGGCCGACCGAGGGCGTGTTCACCCGCCCGGCGACCCGCCGCACCTCCGACTACATCACCGGCCGCTTCGGCTGATCTATCTGATTAGAAGGTGAGCCGGACGCCGCCGAACCCGCCGACGGGCGCGGCGGGGCTATAGCTGCGCGGATCGCTGGCGGCGGGCGCCTGGGACAGGAACACCGAGCTGGTCGGCGAGAATGTGCCGTAGGTGTAGTACTTCTCGTCGCCGACGTTCTCGACGCGGGCGAAGACCTGCAGGTTCGGGGTGATCTGGTAGGTGGCGTTCAGGTTGACCACGAAGAAGCCCGGCAGCTTGGGCGTCACATTGGCCTCGTCGCCGAACAGGTAGGCGCCGCTCTGGCCCACCGCGGCGACGCCCAGGGTCAGTTTGTCGGTGGCGCGGACCTCGAACCCCAGCTTCACCTGGTCGGCCGGGACGCCCGGGAAACGATCGCCGGGCGAGATGGTCAGGTTGCCGTCGGCGTCGGCGGCCGGATTGCCGCCCGCCGCTTCCACGAAGCCGCTCTGGTAGGTCGCGTCGGTGTGGGCGTAGGCGAGGTAGGCGCTCCAGCGGTCGGCCTTGAACTGCAGGTCCGCGTCCACCCCTTGCCGGCGCGTGCTGCCGATATTGGTGAAGAACGCCCGGCCCAGCGTCACGCTGTTGACGAAGATGATGTCGTTGTCGAGGTCGGTCCGGTAGAGCCCGAGGTCGTAGCTCAGCGCGCCGGACGCCACGTCGAAGTGGCCGCGCACGCCCCCTTCATAGGTGTGGGCCACCACCTGCTTCAGGTCCGGGTCGCCAACGAAGAAATTGGCCAGGCTGCAGGAATCGTTGGGTCCGGCGCAGGACAGTTCCGCCGGCGTCGGCGCGCGGTTGGCCTCCGAATAGCTGGCGTAGAGCCCGAGCCACGGCGTCGCCCGCCACGCGGCCCCGATCGACGGGTTGAAGCGCCGGTAGCGGTGGTCGCCGCTCAGGTCGCCGCCCAGCTCGTCGTTCAGCTTGATCTCGATGGCGTTGTAGCGGCCCGACGCGGTGATCGAGAGGTCCGGCGTCAGGTCCAGGGTGTCGCTGGCGAAGACGCCGTAGTTGTTGTCGTCGATGCCCACGTGCACCGGGATGTTGTTCCCCGGCTCGTCCAGCAGCACGCCCGGGCCCACGAACTCGCGGCTGTCGGCGGTCAGGCCGCCGATGAAGGAGGCGGCGGTGAAGTTGGTCCGCGCCCCGTCATAGCTCACCCCGGCCACCGCGTGGTTGTTCATCCCGAACAGCTGGTCGGTGTTGGTGACCTGCGCCGAGGCGCCGTAGGAGTGGGTCTTGCTGGTCTGCTGGTCGAGCTCGGAATAGGCGAAGGGGCTGGAGCCCAGGAACGCCGGGATCGTCGCGCCGCCCGCGGTGGTGCTGGGATCGCCGTCGCCGTCGCACAGCAAGCCCGACCCGTCGTCGCACGGGGAGTCGTTGGCGGAGTTGCCGTTGACCACGATCTGCCGGAAGTCGTTGTAGTAGCCGACGGCCTGGACCGAGGTGGTGTCGCTGACCTTGAAGTTCCCCGACACGCTGAGGCTGCCATAGCGGTTGAAGATCGCGTTGGGCGCGGTGAACTGCGCCTTGGGATCGGCGGCCAGCAGCTCGACGGGCGAGGTGCCCGGCCCGTTCAGGGTCGACTTCGCCCCCTGGGCGCTGATGTGCAGCTCGGCGCGGTCGCTGCGCCAACCCAGGTCCGCGTAGAGGTTTTCGATGTCGGAGGACTGCAGGTCGCGCCAGCCGTCCTGGTGCAGGCCGCTGGCGGCCACATAGAGGGCGGTGTTCCCGTAGGTCGCCCCGTATTGCAGGTTGCCCTCCCGCATGCCGAACGAGCCGCCGGAAACGTCGGCTTCGAAGCCGGGCGCCGTGAAGCCGGTCTTGAGTTGCAGGCTGAGCGAGCCGCCCAGAGCGTTCAGGCCAAACAGCGGGTTGGCGCCCTCCACCGTCAGGCGGTCGATGGCGACGCTGGGGATCAGGTCCCAGTTCACAGTGTCGCCGAACGCCTGGTTGAAGCGCACGCCGTCCACATAGACCGCCAGCCCCTGCGAAACACCCTGCAGCGGCGAGGCTTCGAAGCCGTGGTAGAACAGGGTCGGCTGGAACGGGTTGCCGGCGGCGGCGTCCAGGTTGATCGGCCCGACCTGCTCGTTCAGCGCGCGCAGCGCGTCAGGCGCGCCGCCCGCGGTGATGCTGGCGCTGGTCAGGACGTCGATCTGGGCGGGCAGCTTGTCGGCGGCGACGCCGGTTCCGGCCAGCGGCGTCGCGGCGACGACCACCGGGGTGACGGTGGCGGTCCCGCCGGGCGCGTCCTCGGCGAAAGCGGCCGCCGGCAGCAACGCCAGCGCGCACCCGAGCATCAGCCCGTGGCGCCGCCGCGTCGCCGGGCCCTGGTCCTTGCGCCGCAGACCGATTCCCGCCTCTGCCATTTCAATGTCCCCGTCCGCGTGATCTTTGTTGGTCAGATCTGCTTTTGAATCTGCGGTATCCGAGGGCCCAGAGGGCGACAATGGCGCAACTTCCCGACTTCATCGGGAATTCTTCCCGACCGGCCGGGCGTCTCCCGCGCGCCACATTGCACGGCCGCGTCATGCTGGCGGCCTGCGCGGCGCTGACCTTCAGCCTGGCGGTGGGGGCGGGCGCCCTGTTGTGGGACGCCCGGCGCTCGGTGGACAACGAGCTGGCCTCGGCCATGGCCAGCGCGAGCCAGGCGGTGCGCACCGGCCTGCAGGACGCCGGGCCATCGGAACCGTCCGCGACGATCCTCACGCGCCTGGTCCGGGTCTACGACGGCAACCGGCACGTCCGTGCGATCCTGCTGGACGAGCGGGGCCGCGCCGTCCTGGCCTCGCACCCCTTTGCGCCCTCCCATCCGCCGCCCGCCTGGTTCATCGGCCTGGTGGACCCGCACGCGGCGGCCGAGCGGCTGGCTGCCCTGCCCGGCGCCGGGGTCTCGGCGATCCGGCTGGAGCCCGATCCGGTGAACGAGATCGGCGAGGTCTGGACCGGCCTGCGCGACGCCCTGCTGATCGTCGGCCTGCTGTCGGTCATGGCGCTGGTGCTGATCCGCCGCGCGGTGACCCGGGCGCTTCGACCGCTGGAGGCGGTGTCCGGCGCCCTGGCGAGGGTCGGGGCCGGCGACTTCGAGGCGCGGGTTGCGGCTACCGGCACGGTCGAGCTCGAGCGCCTCGCCCAGGGCTTCAACGCCATGGCCGGCCAGCTCGATTCCATCGACCGGGAGAACCGCCGCCTGCAGGAACAGCTCCTCACCGTGCAGGAGGAGGAGCGCGCCGAGATCGCCCGCGACCTGCACGACGAGATCGGCCCCTACCTGTTCGCCGTGAACCTCGACGCCGCGGCGGTGCGCGACCTCGCCCAAGGCGGCCAGGCGCCGGCGATCCCCGGGCGGGTGGAGCTGATCCAGGCCGCCGTGGCGCACATGCAGACCCAGGTCACCGACATGCTGCGCCGCCTCAGGCCGCTGCGGGCGGTGGAGTTCGGCCTCACCTCGGCGGTGGAGGACCTAGCGGCTTTCTGGCGGGCGCGGCGGCCCGACATCGCCTTCGACCTGCGCCTGGCGATCGACGACGCGGCGCTCGGCCTTGGCCTGCGCGAGGCGCTCTACCGCGTCGCCCAGGAGGCGCTCAGCAACGCCGTCCGCCACGGCGCGCCCTCGGCCATCGCGCTCTGCGTCGAGCAGTGCGAGGCCGTCGTCATCCTGCGGGTCACCGACAACGCCGCCGCCGCCCATCGCCCGGGCGGCCGGCCGCGCTTTGGCCTGGCCGGCATGCGCGAGCGGATCGCCGCGCTCGGCGGCGAACTTGCCATCGACCAGGGCGCGGGGCAGGGCTGGACGGTGACCGCCCGCCTTCCGCTGCACGCCGCCGAGCCCGTTCGCCCATGAAGACCCTGCTCGTCGACGACCACGCCATCGTCCGCGATGGCCTGCGGCGCCTGCTGATCGACCTGGGCATCGGCCCGATCGTCGAGGCTGGGAGCGGCCGCGCCGCCCTGGCGCTGGCCCGCACCGAGCGGCCGGAGCTGGTGATCCTCGACCTCAACCTGCCGGACCTCGGCGGGCTGGAGGTGCTGAGCCGCCTGCTGCGCGAGGACCGGGCGCTGCGCGTGCTGGTGCTGACCATGCACGCCGAGCCGCTCTATGCGACCCGCGCCCTGCAGGCCGGCGCCAAGGGCTATGTGAGCAAGGCCTCCAGCCCCGCCGAGATCACCGCCGCCATCCAGGCCGTGGCGCGGGGCGACGGCTATGTGGAGGCCAAGGTGGCCCAGGCCATCGCGCTGGGCGCCCAGACCGCCTTCGACAACCTCTCCGCCCGCGACCTGGAGATCCTGCGCCTGCTCGCCGAGGGCCGCAGCCTGGGCGAGATCGCCACCGCGCTCGGCGTCGCCTACAAGACCGCCGCCAACAGCTGCACCCAGTTGAAGGACAAGCTCGGCGTCTCGCGCACGGGGGAACTGATCCGCATGGCGGTGGAGATGTGCCAGCCGGCGGGGGATTGAGGCCTCTCTGAATGCAACCCCTAAGCTCGTCATTCCCGGGCTTGTCCCGGGAACCTATGAACTCAGGAGATGACGGATGCGCACGGCGGCGCCGAGCCCGTTCTTGAGCCGGCCGCGATCCTGGGTTCCCGGGACAAGCCCGGGAATGACGAGCAAGAAGAGTAAATTAAGCCGCGACCGGCCGCCGCCGCACGCGCGCGAGCCGGCGAAGCCGCCGCCAGAAGCGGGTCTTTTCCGGCTCCGGATAGGGCTGCAGGTTGCGCACGAAGTCCTCGGCGCAGGCCCGCCAGGAGAATTTCTCGGCGAAGGCGCGCACCTGTTTGCGGTCGAGCGTCAGCGCCTCCAGGCAGGCCTCCCGCAGCCCCTCGGTGGCGCTGGCGGCCAGCGTGCCGGCGCCGGAATTGGGGATGATGTCGATGGGGCCGGGCGCCGGATAGGCCGCCACCGGCGTGCCCGACGCCATGGCCTCCAGGATCACCAGGCCGAAGGTGTCGGTGAGCGAGGGGAAGACGAACACGTCGGCGCTGTTGAACGCCGCGGTCAGGTCGGCCCCCGACTTGGAGCCCGTGAACACCACCTTGGGGTATTTCGTCTTCAGTTCGTCGAGTTGCGGCCCTGGACCGACGACCACCTTGGTCCCAGGCAGGTCGATGCCCAGGAAGGCCTCGATGTTCTTCTCCACCGCCACGCGGCCGACGTAGAGAAACACCGGCTTGGGCAGGTGGGCGAAGATGTCCGCCTCGCCCTCGCCGCGCGGATGGAAGGCCTCGGTGTCGACGCCCCGCGACCACGAGGAGATGTTGCGAAAGCCGTGCTGGGCGAGCTCGTCGCGCATGGTCGGCGTCGCCACCATCAGCCGCCCCGACGGTTTGTGGAACCACTTCATGTAGGCGTAACCGGCGGCCAGCGGCAAAGGCAGGCGGGCCGAGACATATTCCGGGAAGCGGGTGTGGTAGCTGGTGGTGAAGGGCAGCTTCCACTCCACGCAGATGCGCCGCGCCGCCAGCCCGATCGGGCCCTCGGTGGCGATGTGGATGGCCTCCGGCTCGAAGGCCTTGAAGCGCTCCTGCACCGGCTCATAGACCCCGATGGCCACCTTGATCTCGGCGTAGGTCGGCAGCGGGAAGGTCTTGAACTGGTCGGGGCTGATCACCTCGACCGAGTGGCCCATGGCCTTCAGCTCGGCGACCACGCGGGTGAGCGTGCGGACCACGCCGTTGACCTGCGGCTCCCAGGCGTCGGTGGCGAGCAGGATGCGCATGGGCCGGCCGGCGTCGTGCGGCGCGGTGATCGCCTCGCGGATGCGCGGCAGCGAGCGGGGCGGCTTGGGCTTGGGCTCCGGCGGGGCGACCGCCTGGCTCTGCATCCAGGCCCAGAAGGCGCCCAAGAGCGCCTCCTTGGTGGGGAAATACCGATAAACGGTGCGCTCGCCGACCCGGGCGTCCTTGGCGATCTCGGCGAAGCTCAGGTCCTCCAGCGGGCCCTGCTCCAGCTGATGGCCGACGGCGCGCAGGATCTGCTCGCGCGTCTCCTCCCGCTGGCGGTCGCGGAGATTGGGGGTCGGCGCGGGTGTTTTCATGGCAGCCGACCTGTCACGGGTTTCGATGTTCTGTCAATCGGAGGTTGGCAGTAGGACTGCCACCAAACGCGCTCAGGCCGCGATTGGCTCCGGCGCCGATCCCGGCAAGGCCAGGAGCGCTGGTATGGCGAACTCGGCGCGGACCTTTGGCCATTCGAGGATTTCCAGCCGGCCGTCGGGGTGTTCCACCAGCGCGGTGCAGCTTTCCACCCAGTCGCCGTCGTTGATGTAGGCGACGCCGTCGATCATCCGGCTCTCGGCCTTGTGGATGTGGCCACAGATCACCCCGTCGACGCCGCGCCGCCGCGCCTCGTCGGCCACGGCCTGCTCGAAGTTCTCGATGAACTGCAGGGCCTTCTTCACCCGGGTCTTGGCGAAGGCGGAAAAGCTCCAATAGCCGAAGCCGAACCGCCGTCGAACCCGGTTGATCAGGGTGTTGGACGCCAGCAGCGCGCGATAGGCCCAGTCGCCCAGCAGGGCCAGCCACTTGGCGTGCTGCACCACTGCGTCGAAGTCGTCGCCGTGGGTCACCAGGAAGCGGCGGCCATCGGCGGTCTCGTGCACGGCGTCGCGCGCCACCACCACGCCGCCGAAATGCACCCCGCAGAAGTCGCGGACCACCTCGTCGTGGTTGCCCGGCACATAGATCACCGAGACGCCCTTGCGCGCGAGCCTGAGGATCTTCTGCACCACGTCGTTGTGCGCCTGCGGCCAGTACCAGCCGGCCCGGCTCAGCTTCCAGCCATCGACGATGTCGCCGACCAGATAGAGCGTCTCGCACTCCATGTGGCGGATGAAATCCAGGAGCAGGTCGGCCTGGCAGCCCTTCGTCCCCAGGTGAATGTCGGAGATGAACACACTGCGGTATTGGCGGATTGCGGCTTCCGTCACGTGGCGCGCCCCATATCGCCCAGTTTCCAGGCATTTGCCTGCCCTGATTCCGTGTCGGTTTTACGAAGGCGGCCCTCGCGCTGGCGCGCGGCGAGCCCCACCTGCTAGGAGACTCAGCGGAGCAGGCCCTCCCCAGGTCGCTAAGAACATTGGTCCAGATGGACGCCAGAACCTATCCGGCGAAGGCGACGCCGAAGTCGCTGCGCACCCGCGCGCGCATCCTCGATGCCGCCATGAAGCTGTTCGCCGAGATCGGCTACCACACCGCCACCAACGGCCTGATCGCCGACGCGGCCAAATTGACGCGCGGCGCGATGCTCTACCATTTCGCCACCCGCGAGGAGTTGGTGGAGGCGGCCATCGCCCACATCGAGGTGGTCCGCGCGCGGCTGTTCGAGGAGGCCGCCCAGGCCTCCGCCCAGCCGGGGCAGGACGCCTCGGAAGCGGCCATCGACGCCTATTGGGCCCTGCTGCACGAGACGCCGTTCGTCGCCTTCGCCGAGCTCGAGGCCGCCGCGCGGACCGATCCCATGCTGCGCGCCCGCCTGGCCGCCGCCCAGGCCGGCTTCGACCGTGCGCAGGTGGGCGACCGGTTCGCGGGCCTGGCCCAGGCCGGCGCGGACCCGCGCTTCCAGACCAGCCGCGACCTCGGCCGCTTCCTCTTGGAGGGCCTGGCGCGCGGGGCCATGACCTACGACCAGTCGGCGCGGCGCGAGCGCCTGCTGGCGGTGGTCAAGCGAGCCGTCCGGATGCTGAACCGCAAGGGCGCGGTGCTGGATCTGTGGAGCGACTAAGGGAGCCTTCTCCCCTTGCGGGAGAAGGTGGCCGCGTAGCGGTCGGATGAGGGGTCAGGCCGATCCCTCCACCTGAAACGAAGAAGGGCCGCAGCGGCTGTGCCGAGCGACCCCTCATCCGTCAGACTTCGTCCGCCACCTTCTCCCGCAAGGGGAGAAGGCAGATGGTTCGCGGCGCCTACCGCCCGCCGGCCGT
>DATAUR010000141.1:0-83267 GCA_036268175.1 Phenylobacterium sp.
CCCGTTCCGGGTGAACGGCAAGGCCATCGCCGCCGGCGAGACCGAGGGCTTCGTCAAGACGGTGTTCGACGGCAAGACCGGCGCCCTCATCGGCGCCCACATGATCGGGGCTGAGGTCACCGAGATGATCCAGGGCTTCACGCTCGCCATGACGCTGGAAGCCACCGAGGCCGAACTGCAGGCCACCGTCTTCCCGCACCCGACCATGAGCGAGGCCATGCACGAGGCCTCTCTCGACGCCTACGGCATGGTGCTGCACATCTGAGCGCGCCGTCTTAGTCGAGGAGTCCTAATCGAGGCGCCGGGCGCGCGATTCCCGACCGTTCTGCCGCGTTAGCATGCCGGTGACCCGGCCGTCAGCGGCGGTCTCGAACTCGATGCTGGCGTCCATGATCCGCCAGAGGAACCTGCGCGGCGACGACGCCAGCAGCTCGAGCTTCGGCCCGGTGTTTCCCCCATCCTGCGGCTGATGATCGGAGAGGCTGAACTGCGCCCACAGGCTGCCGCGCTCAAGCGTCACGTCGAGTAGGGTTCCAAGGTCGGTGACGTATCTCCCGACGTACCGGGCGAGAGTCTCCGGCGGCAGGTCGATGATCGGCGCCCGTTGCGGCAGGGGCGCGGCCGCGCCGGGCGGCCGGCGGATCAGGGTCAGCGGCAGGATCACCCCGTCCTTGACCAGCCGCCCCTCGATCCACTGGCCATCGTCGATCAGCATCCCGCTCACCGTCACCGTGCGCATCGTGACCGTGACCTCGCGGCCCTCGCGGCGGATGGAGACCGCCGGCCGGCCGAGAAGATTGCGATCCGGACTATCCAGCCACGCATAGGTCCCGTGCCGGTCCGTCTTGAATCGGAAGATCAGTCGGATCAGCCCCTCCGACGTCTTCAGCCGGCCGTCCCAGAAGCCATCGAGACCGTCGAAGGTCGGGGCGGGCGGATAGACGCCGCGCGCGAAGTTCAGCTCGGTGGTGACGCCGTGAGCCGTCCATTCTCCGGCCCATTGGCGGCCCTCGGCGTCCCAGCGGGCCTCATAGAATCCCTGGTGGGAGCCCACGGGCAGCGGCGCTAGAAGGGTGAAGGACAGGCGCTCCTCGTCGAGGGACACGTTCTCGGCGGGCATGTCGAAGAAGCCGAAATCCGGCGTGTCCATGGTCACGGCAAAGCCGCTGTCCTGCGGGCGGATGTGCAGGGCGACGTGATTGTTCCCGGGTAACAGGCCAATCCAGTCGGACGACGGCGAGTGGCAGGTCCGGTCCACGCTGGCCTTCAGGTCGCGCCAGTTGGCGAAGCCGTATTCGCGGGCCAGGCGGTGCTGCACATCGGCGAGCCTGGCGTCCGGCGCCGCGGCGCGCAGGGCGTGCAGCCGGCGCTTGGCCTCGTTCTTCAGATGCTCGAGGCTGGGCCGGGGCGGCAGGTGGCGCTGTGAAAACAGGTCGAGATGGGCTTCAGGCATGAGGGTCCTTCCTTCCAAAATCGCCCGATGTCCGCATCGACGGGCAGGAAGTCAGGCGTCAGCGACCTGAAATTCATCGAGCGGGCTTGGCCCTTCACGCGGACAGTCGGCCTCCCGAAGGCCAGCTCCATCCTATCAAGGCGTCCGGCCGACCGGCAATATCCTGAACGGTTGCGGGGGGCCGGCGGCGCTGCCATAGTCGGCATGGCTCTCGAGAAGCCCACGGTCCGCGTGAAGGGTGTAACCCGCTCGATTCAATCGCCATTCCACCCGAGCAAGCGGACACCGGACCCTTTTTTCGAAAGATTCGGTCATGGCAGATGTCGCTGCCGGCCTCAGACCGCGCGAGCCTCTGAGGCTGCAACAGATGATCCTTCGCTGGTGGACCTCCCCGGTCGCCCGCTGCCTGCGCATGGGGCTGCGGGCCGGCGGCTGGCGCACGCCGATCGCCTTCGTGCTGCTCCTGCTGGGCGCGGGCCTGCCGGCGCTGGAGATGCTGGCGCTGGGCGCCCTGGTCGGCTCGCTCCCGGCGACGATCCACGCGGGCTTCGCCTCGGCTGCCGGCCAGCGGACCGAGCAGGCGCTGGTATTTTGGGGCGCGCTGATGGTGGCGCTGCAGATCGTGCCGCGCATCCGCACCGCCATCGTCACCGCCATGGGCTGGCGGCTGGACTCGGCGCTTCGGCAACGGACCATGGCGGCGGTCAATCGGCCCTGGGGCATCGCGCACCTGGAAGACCCCAAGGTCGCCGCCCTGATCTCCCAGACCGGCGGCATCGGGGTCAGCGGCTATACGCCGGGCACGGCGCTGAACCAGCTGATCAACATGCGGGTCGCGGTGACGCTGAGCGCGCTGATCTCCGGCGCGCTGTTGATCGGCTACCACTGGTGGGCCGCGGTGTTGATGGTCGCGGTGATGTGGGCCTTCAATTTCGTGCGGCGGGGCACCTACACCCGCATGGCCGGCGCCGTGGTCGGCCAAACCCCCGGCGTGATGCGCGCCGAATACTTCCGCAACCTGGCGCTCTCGCCCGGCTCCGCCAAGGATGTGCGGCTGCTGGGCATCGGCGACTGGATCATCGGACGCCTGCGCGCCGAGTGGCAGGCGGGCCTGGCGGAGCGGCAGCAGGCCGAAGGCCACGCCTTCCCGCTGACCCTGGCCGGCACGGTGGTGATCACCGCGGTCAGCGGGGCGATCTTCGTCCTCATGGCCCACGACGCGGCCACGGGCGTCATCGGGATGGGCGCGCTGGTGGTCTATCTGCGCGCCGCGTCGTCCCTGGGCGCGCTGGGGCAGAGCGGGGCGGTGGACTCGATCATCGCCCACGGCGCGGCCGCCGTGCCCGCTGTCCTGGAGCTGGAGCGCCGCACCGCGCCGCCGCCCGGGCCCGCGCTGGCCAGCCTGCCGCCGTCCGCGCCGGCCCGCGAGATCCGCTTCGAGAAGGTGAGCTTCACCTACGCCGGCGCCGCGACGCCGGTGCTGAAGGACCTCGACCTGACCATCCCGGCCGGCCAGTCGATGGCGCTGGTCGGACTGAACGGCGCCGGCAAGACCACGCTGGTGAAGCTGCTGGCGCGCCTCTACGACCCCACCGGCGGCGCGATCCTGGTGGACGGGATCGACCTTAAAGAGGCCGATCCGAAAGACTGGCAGAGGCGCATCGCCGCCATCTTCCAGGACTTCCTGAAGTACGGCCTGCCGGCCCGCGACAACATCGGCTTTGGCGGCCTCGCCATGGCCGGCGATCAGGCGGCGCTGGAGCGCGCGGCGGCCAAGGCCGGCGTGCTTGACCGCATCCAGGGCCTCCCGGCCGGCTGGGACACCCCGCTCAGCCGCCATTTCACCGGCGGCGCGGACCTCTCCGGCGGCGAATGGCAGCGCATTGGCCTCGCGCGTGCGCTGTTCGCGGTGGAGGCGGGCGCCACGGTGCTGATCCTGGACGAGCCCACCGCGAACCTCGACATCCGCGCCGAGGCCGAGCTCTACGACCGCTTCCTCGACATGACCCAGGGGCTGACCACGCTCCTGATTTCCCACCGGTTCTCCACCGTGCGCCGCGCCGACCGCATCTGCGTGCTGGAGGCGGGCGCGGTGCTGGAGCTCGGGACCCACGACGAGCTGATGGCCAGGGGCGGCCGCTACGCCGAGATGTTCAACCTGCAATCGTCGCGGTTCGTGGACGACGCGGGAGCGCCGGCATGAAAAAGCTCCTCGAAACCCTCGGGAAATTCTTCCGCAGCGCCTTCATCTTCATCCGGCTGGCCTTCGCCGCGGCGCCCGGCCGCGCCGCCGCCGCCATCGGCTTCGAACTGCTGGGCGCGATCTTCGCCCTCATCAGCTCCTATCAGATCAAGGGCGTCGTCCAGGCCGCCTCGAGCCACGCGCCCGACCATGCCATCGCCGCCGCCCTGGTGCTGGCGGCCACCGCCGGCGCCGCCAGCCTCTGCTTCATGATCTATGGCCAACTGTCGCCGCGGCTGGTCGAGGCGATCAGCGTGCATCTGGACGGCGAGCTGGTGCGCCTGACCGCGCGCATCCCGACCATCGAATACGCCGACCGGCCGGTCCACGCCGACAAGATCGGCCTGATCCGCAATTCTCGCCAGCAGTTGGCCAGCGGCCTGCAGGTCGTGGCGGTCAGCTTCCGCCTGATCCTCACCCTGCTCGGGACCTTCATCATCCTGATCGGGGTCGATCCGTGGCTGGCGCTCCTGCCGCTGTTCGCCATCCCGCGCGCCTTCGCCGGCCGGGAGGCGCGGCGCCTGCAGGTGCGGGCGCAGGAGGCCACCGCCGAGCCCATGCGGCTGCGCGGCCATATCTTCAACCACGCCACCTCGCCGGTGGCCGGCAAGGAGCTGCGTATCTTCGGCCTGGGCGAGGAACTGGCGGCCCGCTATCGCCAGATCAGCATGACCACCCGCCACCTGAACGTCCGCTCCAACTGGGGCGGGGCGCTGTGGTCGGCGCTGGGCGACGCGATCTTCACGGTGGGCTGCATCGCCGCGGTCGCCTGGCTGGTGCTGCAGGCCGCGCACGGGGCGGTGACGCCGGCGGGCGTGGTGCTGGCCGCCAGCCTGATCACCGGCCTGATCCTGCAGATGAACGCCGCCCTGCAGTATACCCAGTTCATCCAGGCGCTGTCGACCACCGCGGAGCGCTATGTCTGGCTGGAGGACTTCTCCAACGAGGCCGCCAAGGCGGAGCTGGGCGACACCCCGAGCCCAACCGTCCTGCGCCGCGCCATCGCCGTCGAGAACGTCACCTTCGCCTATCCCGACCGCGACAAGCCGGTGCTTGCCGACATTTCGCTGGAGATCCCGGCCGGCAAGGTGATCGCGCTGGTGGGCGAGAACGGCTCGGGCAAGTCGACGCTGGTGAAGCTGCTTTGCGGCTTCTATCGGCCGTCATCGGGCCGCATCCTGATCGACGAGACGGACCTCACCGACATCGCGCCGGCCGACTGGCGCGGGCGGATCGACGGCGCCTTCCAGGACTTCACCAACTTCGAGGTCCCGATGCACGAGAGCGTCGGCCTGGGCGACCTGCCGCGCCTGGGCGACCGCGACCGGGCGGCGGCGGCGATGGTCCGCGCCGGCGGATCGGACCTCGCCAAGCTCAACGCCCAGGGCCTGGACGTCATGCTCGGCAAGAAGTGGGGCGGCATCGACCTTTCCGGCGGCCAGTGGCAGAAGCTGGCGCTCGCCCGCGCCCTGATGCGTGACGATCCTCTACTCGTGGTGTTCGACGAGCCGGCCGCCGCCCTGGACGCCAGCGCCGAGCACGACCTCTTCGAGCGCTTCGCCGCCGAGACCCGTTCGGGCCAGTCCGCCGGCCGCGCGACGCTCTTGATCTCGCACCGCTTCTCGACGGTCCGCATGGCCGACGCCATCGCTGTCTTGGAAGATGGCCGCATCGCAGAGTTCGGCAGCCACCAGGCCCTGATGGCGGCCGGCGGCCGCTACGCCGAGCTGTTCGAGATCCAGGCCAGCGCCTACCGCTGAGCTTCGAGGATCACGCCGCCCGGCGCAGCTCCGCGTCGACGATGCGTTGCAGGGCCACGTAGTCGGTCTTGCCGGTGCCCAGGACCGGGATTTCCGGGACGCGGATGATCTTGCGCGGCACGGCGATCTCCGGCGCGCCGATGGACTGGGCGTGCGCGATCAAGGGGCTCGCGTCGGCGTCGCGGCGGTCGGTGACCAGGATCAGCCGCTCGCCCTTCTTGGGGTCGGGGAGCGCGATAACGGCGTGGCGGTCGTCCGGCCAGACTGCGCAGGCCAGATCCTCGGCCGCGGTCAGCGAGACCATCTCGCCGCCGACCTTGGCGAAGCGCTTCACCCGGCCCTTGATCTTCACCCAGCCGTCCTCGGTGATCGAGACCACGTCGCCGGTGTCGTGCCAGCCTTCCACCGGCGGCTCGACCGCGCCGGCGGCGGTCAAGTAGCCGGCCATGACGTTGGGCCCACGCACATAGAGCTTGCCGCCATCGGGGATGCCCTCCACCGGCTCCAAGCGGGTCTCCATGCCCGGCAGCAGGCCGCCGACCGTGCCGCGGCGGTTATCGGTGGGCTTGTTGACCGCGATCACCGGCGAGGCCTCGGTGGCGCCATAGCCCTCCAGCACGGGCACGTCGCCGAACCGCTCCTGGATCAGGTTGTGGGTCTCGTCGCGCACCTTCTCGGCGCCGCAGACCACGAACTTCAGGCCCGACAGCTCGTCGCGCTCGGCGGAGCGGGCGTACTGGTTCACGAAGGTGTCGGTGGCCAGCAGGATCGAGGCCCTGGTGTCCTTGATCAGCGGCGGAATCTGCTTGATGTGCAGCGGCGAGGGATACTGGAACGCCTTCATGCCGGTGAGGATCGGCAGCAGCACGCCCGCCGTCAGCCCGAAGCAGTGGAAGGTCGGCAGGGGATTGAACATCACCCAGTCCGGATCGAGGTCGATGTGGGCGGCCACCTGCTGGACGTTGGCCACCAGGTTCTCCTGACTCAGCACCACGCCCTTGGGCGCGCCGAAGCTGCCGGAGGTGAACAGCACCACGCCCGGGTCCGATGGCCGGGTGGCGACGCGGAACCGCTTGGGGAAGGTGGCGGCGGCGGCGGCGAACAGCTTGTCGGGCAGGCCGACCGTGGCGCGGACATCCTCCAGGTAGGTGACCGTGGTGAGGGTCTCCAGCGCATCGATCAGGTCGTGCAGCTTGCCCTGTTCGACGAAGCGGTGGGAGGTCAACACGCGCTTGACGCCGGCCAGCTCGCAGGCCGCCTTCAGGTTGCGGATGCCGGCGGTGAAGTTGAGCATGGCCGGCGTGCGGCCAAAGGCGTGCAGCGCGAAGAAGGTCACCGCCGAGGCGGAACTCGCCGGCAACATCACCGCGACCCGCTCGCCAGGCGAGGTGAACGCCGCGATCTTGCGGCCCAGCGCAAAGGCCGCGCGGATCAGGTCGGTGTAGCTCAACGGATTGCGTTCCTGGTCCTCCAGGATCGGCTTCTTGGCGCCGAAGGTCTGGCGCGCCTCCACCAGAGCGTCGAACACGGTCGTCTTCGCCCGGTTGGCGTCAAAGGAACGCAGCAAAATCCGGCGCCTCCACCTATTGTCGTTAGGCGGAGCCTATCGGCTGGGGTCGCCGATGAAAAGATTGGTTACGAGGCGTGAACGGCCGGCCGTCGCGCCAGCAGGAAGAGCGCCACCAGCCCGCATCCTCCGAACACCGCCGCCAGGCCCGCGAAGTAGCGCGGGCTGCCATCGCCGTCGGCGAACAGCAGAAAGGTCGCCATGTTGACCAGGAAATGCAGCACGGTGGCGATCAGCACGCGGTCGGCGGGCGAGCGGTCGACGGTGAACAGGGCCAGGACCAGCGAAAGCCCGATGGCCGAGATCACGAACAGTCCAAACGACAGGAGGCTGACGCCGAACGCCACATAGAAATGGCCCAGGGCGAACAGCGCGCCCGCGATCAGGGCGGCGATCGGCGCGCGCATCCGGAGTTCCAGCAAGGGCTGCACCAGCCCCCGCCAACCGACTTCCTCCGCCGCCGCGCCCAGGATCTGCACCAGCAGCCACAGGCCCATCGGCGCGCCCAGGTGAGCGAGGTCGCCTGAACGCCAGGGCGAGCCTTGCGCCTTGGCGAGCGCGAACAGCAGCCCGGCGATCACCACGGCGACGCCCAGGCAGGCCAGCAGGGGCTTCACCAGGCCCCGCGCCGTCGTCGGCGGATAGGGCAGGCGGCTGCGCCAGATCAGCCAGACGACGGCGGCCCCGACCGCGGTCGAAAACACCGTCAGCCGCAGGATATTCGGGTCCAACCCAGTCCCGCTCTGGACCTGCGCCAACAGCGGCGAGGCGATCGCCGAGACGGCCACGAACACCAGGATCGGAACGACAATTCGCCGGGTCATGCGAAATCCTATCGGCGCGGATGGCTGGGTTGCAGCAGGAACGGCTTGATCCGAAGCCTCCGACCGCCGATCTACGGCCCATGGCCGTGGTCATCGACACTCTTTCAGGCGCGATCCGTCCGCGCCACCCCGAAAAGCAGGCGAACCCGGAGACGCCGCTGCTGCGCAAGCCGGACTGGCTGCGCGTGCGGGCGCCGGGCTCGGCCGGCTACAACGCCACCCGCGACATCGTGAAGACCCATGGCCTGGTCACCGTCTGCGAGGAGGCGGCCTGCCCGAACATCGGCGAGTGCTGGTCCAAGAGCCACGCCACCATGATGATCATGGGCGAGACCTGCACCAGGGCCTGCGCCTTCTGCAACGTCGCCACCGGCAAGCCGGGTCCGCTCGACCCCACCGAGCCCGCCCGTGTCGCCGACGCCGTCGCCAAGATGGGCCTCAAGCACGTGGTCATCACCTCGGTCGACCGCGACGACCTGGCCGATGGCGGGGCCGGGCACTTCGCCGCCGTGGTCCGCGCCATCCGCGCCGCCGCGCCCGGCACAACCATCGAGATCCTCACCCCCGACTTCCTGCGCAAGCCGGTCGAAGCCGCCCATGAGGTGATCGACAGCCGCCCCGACGTCTTCAACCACAACCTGGAGACCGTGCCGCGGCTCTACCTCTCCATCCGCCCGGGCGCGCGCTACTACCATTCCCTGCGCCTGCTGGAGCGGGTGAAGGAGCGCGATCCGGCCCAGTTCACCAAGTCCGGCGTCATGGTCGGCCTGGGCGAGACCAAGGAGGAGGTCATGCAGGTGATGGACGACATGCGCTCCGCCGGCGTCGACTTCATCACCGTCGGCCAGTACCTGCAGCCGACCCGCAAGCACGCGCCCATCGACCGCTTCGTCCATCCGGACGAATTCCGCGCCTATGAGGAGATCGCCCGCGCCAAGGGTTTCCTGATGGTGGCGGCGAGCCCGCTCACCCGCTCCTCGCACCACGCCGGCGAGGACTTTGCCCGGCTGCAAGCCGCGCGCGCAGCCAAGGACCTCACCAAGGACCTGGGGGCCTGAAGCACCACGTCTCCAAGATCCTGCCCTATGGGCCGGACCAACTGTTCGCCCTGGTCGGCGACGTGGCGGCCTATCCGGACTTCGTGCCCTGGATCACCGCCATGCGGACCTGGAACGCCCGGTCGCTGGGCGAGGGCGTGGAGACGGTCGACGCCGAGGCCGGCGTCGGCTTTTCCTTCCTCAAGGAACGGTTCTCCACCCGCGTGCGCCGCGACGCCGCCCAGCGCCAGATCGATGTCGGCCTGCTGTCGGGCCCTTTCAGGCGGCTGGCCAACCGCTGGCAGTTCTTCGAGGCGGGCGAAGGGCGGACCCGCGTGGAGTTCGACATCGACTTCCAGTTCAAGTCGCGCCTGCTGGAAACCCTGCTCAGCGCCAACTTCGCCCACGCGGTCGAGCGGCTGATGACCTGCTTCGAGGACCGCGCGAAGGTCCTCTACGGAGGCTCCCGGAGCGATAGTCCGCGATAACGCCGGTTTTGGTGAACGCCGCGGTTACGACGCTTGTTAGGGGCTCTGCAACGCCCGCGGGTGATTCTCTGTCCACGGACCGGGTCTGTACGACCGCGGCAGAGGACCCTTTTTGATGTTCTGGCGGATCTATTTCTGGACCTTCGTGGCGTTGGCCATCCTCAACGCCCTGGGCGCCGCCCTCCAGCCGGCGACCCAGACGCCCACCGACTGGGTGGACCTGGCGGTGTTCCTGCCGCTGGCCCTGTTCGCGGTCTGGTCGCAGGCCTACGACAAGTGGCTGGTGCACCCCAACGCCTGGCGCTTCGTGCTGTTCGGGGCGGTGTTCTGGAAGTCGATCTCGCTGGGGATCAGCATCCCGACGGTGATCGCCAAGGGTCTGGCCATCAACGCCAAGCAGGGCGTCAACGCCGCCGAGAGCGCCATCGTGACGATGGCCGGCATGGCGATTATCCTGGGCGTGCCGCCGTTGGTGGCCATGTACTACCGGGCCTATCCGGGCGGCGACCGGCCGCGCATCCGCCTGGCCGCCCCAGGCCGCCGCCGCGCCGAGGCCAACGCCTAGGTCATCCGGTCGCGCAGCATCTGCAGCGCCGATTGCACCGCGGCGAGCTGGATCTCGATCCGCTCGTCGAGTTCGAAGAACTCCTGGCGATGCTGCAGGCCGTGATTGCTGCGCGCGGTGGCGATGTGCACCGTGCCCACCGGCTTCATCGGCGTGCCGCCGCCCGGGCCGGCCACCCCGGTGATCGCCACGGCCACGTGGGCGTTGGAGTTTTCCAGCGCGCCCTCGGCCATCATCCGCGCCACGGGTTCGCTGACCGCGCCCAGGTCGGCGATCAGATCGCCGGGGATGCCCAGCAGCTCCTGCTTGGCGCGGTTTGAATAGGTGACGAAGCCGCGCTCGAAGACGTCGGACGCGCCGGCCACCTGGCAGATGGCGCCCGCCACCAGCCCCCCGGTGCAGCTTTCCGCCGTGACGATGCGCAGCGAGCGCTCCCGGGCCTCGTCGACGAGCAGGCGGGCCAGGGTCACGATCTCAAGCGAAAACATCGGCAAGGCCTCACATCACGGCGCGCGGGGGTCCAGCGACCAGAGCATCGGATAGGCTGCACGTTCAAGGCGATTCGCAGCCCTTGGGTCCGGCCCTCATGACGACGCTCACCACCGACGCTCCAGGCCGGCCCCGGGCGCCGGCGGCGCTGTTTCCGATCACCGTCTTCGCCAGCGCCGCCCTGGTGTTCCTGGTCGAGCCGATGGTCGCCAAGCTGGTGCTGCCCAGGCTCGGTGGCAGCCCCTCGGTGTGGAACACCAGCCTGGCCTTCTTCCAGACCGCGCTGCTGGTCGGTTACGGCTATGCCCACGCCCTGCAGCGGCTGCGCTCGATCCGCGCACAGGCGGCCGTGCACGGCGCGGCTCTGCTGCTGGCCGCCATCGCCCTGCCATTGCGGATCAACGAGCTGATCGGGCCGCCGTCGTCCAACCACCCGGCGCTCTGGCTGCTGGGTGTGCTGGCGGTCTCCATCGGCGCGCCCTTCGCGGTGCTGTCGGCCACCGCGCCCCTGGTGCAGGCCTGGCACGCCCGCACCTTCGGGGAGGCCGAGGGCGACGAACCCTACGTGCTCTACGCCGCCAGCAACCTTGGCAGCCTGCTGGCGCTGCTCGCCTATCCGCTGATCGTCGAGCCGACACTCACCCTGCACGCCCAGCGCTATGGCTGGAGCGGCGGCTACATCGCCTTCGTCCTGCTGATCGCGGGCCTGGCCATCGCGGTGATCCGCGCGAGCGGCGCGGGCGAGGCGAAGCATCACCCGGCGGCGGACGCCCCGCCGATCACCTGGCGCGACCGGCTGGTCTGGGTGGGGCTGGCGGCGATCCCGTCCAGCCTGATGCTGGGAGTGACCACCTACATCACCACCGACGTGGCCTCGGCGCCCTTCCTGTGGGTGCTGCCGCTGGCGCTCTACCTGATCACCTTCATCATCGCCTTCCAGGCCAGGCCCGCGATCCCCAAGGACGTGACCCTGCTGTTGCAGGCCGCCCTGGTGGCGGTCTGCGCGGCCCTGCTGCCGTTCGAGGCCAGCCCGTTTGTCCTGCTGCTGCCGGTCAACCTGGGGGCCTTCTTCTTCACCGCGCTGATGTGCCACCAGGCCCTGGTGCGCCGCCGGCCCGATCCGGCCAGGCTGACCGAGTTCTATTTCTGGATGTCGCTGGGCGGCGTGATCGGCGGCGGCTTCAACGCCTTCGTCGCCCCGGTGATCTTCGACAATGTCTGGGAATATCCGCTCGTGCTGGTGCTGGCCTGCCTGGTCCGACCGCAGGGCGACGAAAGCCGGCTGGAGCCCATCACCTGGGCCATGCTGGTGCTGGGCGTCGGCGCGGGCGTGGCGATGCCGGTGCTCAACACCTTCGTCGCCCCGCACCTCTATGCCAAGCCGCTGGTCGGCGGCTTCACCCAGGTGGACGCCTTCGACCTGGGCGTGAAGGTCTGCCTCGCCATCGGGGTGATCGCCGCCTACATGCTGCGCCGTCGCGCCCTGCTGTACTTCGCGGTGATCGCGGTGCTCTCCATCGGCGCGGCGGCGGCGGCTGACCGCACCACGCCGATCCAGACCTGGCGCAGCTTCTTCGGGGTCCTGCGGGAGTCGGGGACCCAGGTGCCGGCGCTGGGCGGGCTGGTGCGGATGCTCTCGCACGGCACCACCCTGCACGGCGCGGAGGCGGTGACTCCGACCTGGCGGTGCAATCCGCTGGTCTACTACGCCAACTCGACGCCCATCGGGCAGGTGTTCCTGGGCGAGGCGCGGGCCAAGCCATCTTTGCGCATCGGCGCGGTGGGCCTGGGCACCGGCACGGTCTCGGCCTACGTCCGCCGCGGCGACCACCTGACCTTCTTCGAGATCGACCCCTTGGTGATCCGCGTCTCCACCGATCCCAGGCACTTCGCCTACACCACCCGCTGCGCCAAAGGCCCCATCGACTATGTGCTGGGGGATGCGCGCCTGACGGTCGCCAGGCAGCCACGCGACGTCTTCGACATCCTGCTGCTCGACGCGTTTTCGTCGGACTCCGTGCCGACCCATCTGCTGACCGTGCAGGCGGTGCGCGGCTACCTGACCCACCTGAAGCCGGACGGGGTGCTGATCCTGCACCTTTCCAACCGCAACCTCGACCTGGACGGGCCGGCCGAGGCGGTGGCGCAGGCGGCCGGTGGGGTGGCGCTGGTGCAGCACTTCCGACCCAAGCCCGGCCAGGACCTCGCCGGCTGGCCGTCGCCGGAGGACGCGGTGATCGTCGCCCGCTCGCCGGCCGGCCTGGCCAACTTCATCCACGATCCGCGCTGGCAGCCCACCGACCCGACCCGGGTACGGCCCTGGACCGACGACTACACCAACCTGTTCGGAGCGCTGTATCGCCGCCTGCTGCAGAAGATGAATCCGCTGAGCACGGACAACTAAAACGGCGGCTAGAGCGGCGTCTCGACGCTGACGATCGCCTGGGCCATCAGGCCTTCCTCGCGGCCGGTGAAGCCCATGCCCTCGGTCGTGGTCGCTTTCACGCTGACCCGGTCGATGGGGATGCCCAAGAGCTCGGCGATGCGGGCGCGCATGGGGTCGCGGTGCGGGCCGATCTTCGGCCGCTCGCAGATCAGCGTCAGGTCGGCGTTGAGGATCGCACCGCCTTTGGCCTGGACCATCTTCACCGCGTGGATCAGGAACTGGTCGGAGGACGCGCCCTTCCACTTGGGGTTCGAGGGCGGGAAGTGCTGGCCGATGTCGCCCTGCGCGATGGCCCCCAGCACCGCGTCGGTGAGCGCGTGAAGGCCGGCATCGGCGTCGGAATGGCCGATCAGCCCCAGGTCGTGCTCGATGCGGATGCCGCCCAGCCAGACCACCTGGCCCGGCCCGAAGCGGTGGGCGTCGACGCCAAAGCCGGTGCGCACGATCCGGCGCGAGCCCGCCAGTTGCTCGGCCATCAGGAAGTCCTCTGGATAGGTCAGCTTCATCAGCATCGGGTCGCCCGGAACCATGGCCACCTGGCCACCGGCGCGCTCGATCACCCGGGCGTCGTCGGTGGGCTCCTCGTTGGCCGGCCAGCGGCGGTAGGCGGCCTTCAGTCGGCCGAAGCGGAAGGCCTGCGGGGTCTGGGCGCGCCATAGGCCGTCGCGACTCACCGTCTCGTCCACCAGACCGTCGCCGCGCTTCAAGGTGTCGGGAACGGGCAGGGTGGGTACCGCCCCGTCAGCCACGTCGAGGGCGGCCAGCAGGCGATCCACGTGCGTCCGCGTCACGAACGGCCGCGCCGCGTCGTGCACCAGCACCGGCTGGTTGCGGCCGCAGGTCAGCGCCGCCAGGCCCGCCTGCACCGAATCCGCCCGTGTCGCGCCGCCGGTCACCGCCCGCCAGCCCTCGAGCCCGGTCAGAGCCTCGTCCACCGCGGCCAGCCGATCGTGGGCGACCACCACCACCACCTCGGCGGCGCCGGCGGACAGCAGGCCTTCCACCGACCAGCGGACCAGGGCGCGGGATCCGAGCAAGCGCCAGGCTTTCGGTTCGCCCGGACCGGCGCGCAGGCCCGAGCCCGCCGCCACCACAACCGCTGAAAAGGACGCCGACGAAGTCATGGGGTGCGTGTTTACGGACACGCTCGCGCTTGTCCAGCTCAGGTGGGCTTTACCGCACCGCACAAAGTGCCTAAAAAGCCAGCGGTGGGGATGATTATAAAATGAGCAGTTCGCTCAAGCTTGGCAGCGTCACCGTCGGCGGTCGCGTCTGGATCGCGCCGATGACGGGGGTGTCTGACCTGCCGTTCCGCCGCGCCGCCAGCCAGCTGGGCGCGGCCTATGTGGCGACCGAGATGGTCGCTTGCGCCGAATTCTCCAAGGGCCGACCGGACGTGGTGCGCCGCGCCGCGGTGGGCGAGGGCCTGCCGCTGATGGTCGTCCAGTTGGTCGGGCGCGATCCGCGGCATCTGGCTGAGGGGGCGCGGCTCGCCGTCGCCGCGGGCGCCCAGATCGTCGACCTCAACTTCGGCTGTCCGGCGCGCGAGGTGACCGGCGCCCAATGCGGCTCGGCCCTGATGCGCGAGCCGGACCTGGCCGAGCGGCTGATCGCCTCGGTGATCGCCGCTGTCGACGTGCCGGTCACGGCGAAGATGCGCCTGGGCTGGGACGACGCCTCGAAGAACGCCCCGGACCTGGCCGCCCGCGCCGAGGCCCTGGGCGTCGCCGCGGTCACCGTCCACGGCCGCACCCGCTGCCAGTTCTACAAGGGCGTCGCCGACTGGGCCGCCGTGCGCCCGGTGAAGGACGCCGTCAGCGTGCCGGTGATCGTCAATGGCGACATCGTCGACGGACCCACGGCGCGGGCGGCCCTGGCGGCCTCCGGCGCCGACGGCGTCATGGTCGGCCGTGGCGTCTATGGCCGCCCCTGGATCGCCGCCCAACTGGAAGCCGAGCTCGACGGCCACGCTTTCGCCGAGCCGGACGCCGAGACGCGGCTGGCCATCGCCCTCGACCACTTCCGCGATGCGCTGCGCTTCTACGGCGACCGCCTGGGCCTGCGGGTCTTCCGCAAGCATCTGGCGTCCTACATCGACCAGGCGCCGTGGCCTACCAGCGCCGAGGATCGCCGCCAGGCCCGCGGCGTGCTCTGCCGGCTGGAGGATCCCGCGGCGGTGGAGCAGGGCCTGACGGCGCTGTGGATCGACCCTGAGCGCAGGCTCGCGGCATGAGCTGGCGCACCCTGCCGCAATCGCTGGGCGTCGACGTGCTGGCGCTCAAGGCCGCGGCCTTCGAGCTCAGCCCCGATCCGGCCATGGTGGTGGACGCCGATGGCGCCCTGGTGGCCGTCAACGAGGCCGCCGAGGCGCTGTTCGGCCAGGGCCTTGGGCTGCTGGCGCGGGGCCGGTTCAGCGCCGCCCTGCCGCCGGGCTCGGCCCTGGTCTCGCTGCTGGACCGCGCCATCGAGGAAGGCGCCAAGGTCCGCGAGCGCGGGGTGCAGATCACCCTCTTCGGCCTCGCGCCCTTCGAGGCCGACGGCGCGGCGGCCCCGCTGGGTGACGGCTCGGTGCTGCTGACGCTGAGCGTCAAGGCGGGCCTCGGCGTCGAGCGCGGCGGCGGGGAGGCGGCCGGCGGCCTGCGCTCCATCGTCGGCCTTGGCCGCATGCTGGCGCACGAGATCAAGAACCCGCTGGCCGGCATCCGCGGCGCGGCCCAGTTGCTGAAGTCAGGCGCCAAGGCCGACGACGCCCCGCTCGCCCAGTTGATCGTCGATGAAACCGACCGCGTGCGCCGGCTGGTCGACCGCATGGAGGCCTTCTCCGACGACGCCCTGCCGGCGCTGGCCCCACTGAACATCCACCAGGTGCTGGACCGGGTGCGGGCGCTGGCCGCCAACGGCGTCGCCGACGGCCTGACCCTGCGCGAGCAGTACGACCCCTCCCTGCCGCCGGTGCTCGGCGACGAGGACCAGCTGATCCAGATCTTCCTCAACCTGGTGAAGAACGCCGCCGAGGCCGCCCATGCGCGGGGCGACGGCCGTGGCTCCATCGGCGTCTACACCGCCTACCGCCACGGCGTCCGGGTCCGCGCCGCCAAGGGCCAGGCGTTGCGCGGCGCGCCGCTGGAAGTGCGCATCATGGACAACGGCCCAGGCGTTCCCGACCACCTGCGCGAGCACCTCTTCCAGCCGTTCGTCACCACCAAGCCCAACGGCGTGGGCCTGGGCCTTGCGCTCGTCACCAAGCTTGTCGCCGCGCACGGCGGCCTGCTGGATTTCGAATCCGAGCCTGGGCGGACCGTCTTCCGGGTGCTGTTGCCGATCGCCGATGAAGAGGACGCCCCGGCATGAACGCCGCCAGCAAGAAGATCCTGATCGCCGACGACGACGCGTCGATCCGCCTGGTGCTCAGTCAGGCTTTCACCCGCCTGGGCTTCCAGGTCCGCGCCACCGGCAATGCCGCCACCCTGCTGAAATGGGTCACGGACGGCGAGGGCGACCTCGTCATCACCGACGTGGTCATGCCCGACGAGAACGTCTTCGACGTCCTGCCGCGTATCCGCAAGGAACGCCCCAAACTGCCGGTCATCGTGATGAGCGCGCAGAACAACCTGATCACCGCGGTGAACGCCGCCGAACTCGGCGCCTTCGACTACATCCCCAAGCCCTTCGACCTGGACGACATGACCGCCTGCGCCCGCCGCGCGCTGTCGCGGCCCGCCGATCCAGAGGCCGCTCGCGCCCAGGCCCGCGCCGTGCGCGACGACCGCCTGCCGCTGATCGGCCGCTCGGGACCCATGCAGGAGGTCTATCGCACTATCGCCCGGCTGGTCGGCGCGGACCTCACCGTGCTGATCACCGGCGAGAGCGGCACCGGCAAGGAGTTGGTCGCCCGCGCCCTGCACGACATGGGCCGCCGGCGCGATGGCCGGTTCGTCACCATCAACCTGGCCGCCGTGCCGCGCGAGCGCGTCGAGGCCGAGCTGTTCGGCAAGGAGGACGGCGACGCCGGCAAGCTGATCGAGGCCGATGGCGGCACCCTGTTCCTCGACGAGATCGGCGACATGCCGCTGGACGCCCAGACGCGCCTGCTGCGGGTGATCGATGGCTCCGAGCCGACGCTGAACCCCAAGACCGGCCGCCGGCCCAACGTGCGGATCATCGCGGCCACCAACCGCGACCTGCGCGGCCTGATCCGCGAGGGCCTGTTCCGTGAGGACCTGTTCTTTCGCCTCAACGTCGCGCCGCTGCGCCTGCCGCCGCTGCGCGACCGGCCCGACGACATTCCCGATCTCGCCCGCGCGTTCCTGCTGCGCGCCAACCGCGAGGGCCTGCCTTCGAAGACCATCGATGCGGCGGCGCTCGACCGCCTGAAGCAGCATCCCTGGCCCGGCAACGTCCGCGAGCTGGAGAACCTGGTCCGCCGCATCTGCGCCCTCTACGGCGAGGACCTCATCACCGCGCGGATCATCGAGCGCGAACTGGCCGACCACCAGCCTGCCGTGCAGGGCGAGGAAGGCCCGGCGACCCTGGCCCAGCTCGTGGAGCGCAAGCTCTCCAGCTATTTCGCCGACCAGCCGGATGGCCTGCCGCCGGCCGGCCTCTACGACCGGGTGCTGGAGGAGGTGGAGCGGCCGCTGATCCGGCTGACGCTCACCGCCACCCGCGGCAACCAGGTCCGCGCCGCCGAGATCCTGGGGCTTAACCGCAACACCCTGCGCAAGAAGATCTCCGACCTCGGCGTCGAGATGCAGCGCGGCCGGCGGTGAGCCCGCGACCGTTCGCGCCGCGAGTCTGACGTATCCTTGCAACAAGGCTGTTGCGTTTGGGGCACGCTCGCTTAGGCTCCCCCTGGAATGGCCTTGGATATTCGAGAGTGGTTCGTCCGCGCCGGCGCGCAGCGCGTCTGGCAGGCGGCGCAGTCGCGGGGCGTGCTGGGCGCAGGCTACGGCCTGGCCGCGGCGCTCACCGGCTTCGCCATCCTGCTCGCCGCCTCGCCGCCCTCGACAGGGCCACTGGGGCCCGCCAGCCAGCACATCCTAACCCTGCTCGGCTTCAACCTGGTCCTGATCCTGGCGCTGACGCTGATCGTCTTCCTGCGCTTCGCGGCCCTGTTCGACGCCCGCGCCAGCGATCCGGGCGCCCGGCTGCAGGTGCGATTCGTCACCCTGTTCGCCGTGGCCGCCGTGGCCCCGGCCGTGGTGGTGGCGCTGTTCTACGGCGTGCTGGTCAGCCGTGGCGTCGACAACTGGTTCTCGACCCGGGTGAAGAGCGTGGTGGAGAACTCCGCCAACCTGGCGCGCTCCTACTTCGATGAGCAGCGGGTCTATATCCAGGACCACCTGACGCCCATGGGCGACGACCTCAACCGGTCGGCCGAGGGGCTGCAGGCGAGCCCGATCACCTTCAGCCACTACCTGGGGCAGCTCGCCGACCTGCACGGCTTTTCCGCCGGCTACCTCATCGACCGCGACGGTCGCGTGCTGGCCCGCGCCGAGGCCGCCGACGCGCCGCCGCTGGTGATCCCGCCGCCCTCCAGCTTCAAGGCGGCCGACCAGGGCGTGATCTCGGTCTGCAACGCCACCTGCGGCGACGTCATGCGGGCCCTCTACCGGCTGCGGAACTATTCCGACGCTTACCTCTATGTGGTCCGTCCGGTGGACAAGGGCATCGTCGGCAACCTGGCGGAGGCGCAAGCCAGCGTCGGCGCCTACCGCGACGCCGCCCAGAACCGGCAGAAGATCCAGACGATCTTCGCGCTCAGCTACGCCGAGACCGCGCTCCTGGTGCTAGTGGGCGCGGTCTGGCTGGGCCTGGGCGCGGCCAACGCCATCTCCGGCCCCGTCGCGCGGTTGGTGCAGGCGGCCGGCAAGGTCGCCGGCGGCGATCTCAGCGCCCGCGTCGACGCCGAGAGCGACCCTGAGGAGATCGCCGTCCTGTCGCGCGCCTTCAACAGCATGACCCACGACCTCCAGGCGCAGCAGGAAGCCATCCACAACGCCCACGAAGAGGCCGAGCGCCGCCGCCAGTTCATCGAGACCGTGCTGGCCGAGGTCAGCGCCGGGGTCATCGGCCTCGACGGCGACGGCCGCGTTTCCGCCGCCAACCGCCAGGCGCGCCTGCTGCTCGGCCTGCCGGAGACCCGCACGCGCGGCCAGAAGCTCGCCGACATCGCCCCGGAGATCGCCTTGATCGCCGCCCAGGCCGGCCGCGGCGAGGCGGAGGACGAGGTCGACGTGGTGCGCGGCCGCGAGACGCGGCGCCTGCGGGTGCGCGCCAGCCGCATCGAGGACGGCCTGGTGCTGACCTTCGACGACATCACCCGCCTGGTCACCGCCCAGCGCAACGCCGCCTGGCGCGATGTGGCGCGGCGCATCGCCCACGAGATCAAGAACCCGCTGACCCCGATCCAGCTGTCGGCCGAGCGGCTGCGCAAGAAGTACCGCCGCGACATCGCGCCGGCCGAGCTGGAGACCTTCGACCGCTGCAACGACACCATCATCCGCCAGGTGGACGCCATCCGGCAGATGGTCGACGAATTCTCGTCCTTCGCCCGGATGCCGGCGCCGAAGTTCGCCGACCAGGACGCGTCGGAACTGATCCGCGCGGCGGTGTTCGCCCAGCGGGTGGCGAGCCCCGACATCGACGTGGAGCTGGTCGAGCCGATCCCAGAGGTGCGAGTGCTGGCCGACGGGCGCATGCTGACCCAGGCGCTGACCAACATCCTGAAGAACGCCGCCGAGGCGATCGGCGCGCGGCGCCTGGCCAAGGGCGCCAAGACCCCGGAACGCGGCCGCATCCGCGCCCGGCTGGTCTCCGACGACAGCGGCGTCGCCTTCGAGGTCGAGGACAATGGCGTGGGCCTACCCGCCAAGGACCGCGACCGCCTCACCGAACCTTATGTGACGACCCGCGAGAAGGGCACCGGCCTCGGTCTCGCCATCGTCAAACGCATCCTGGAAGACCATGGCGGCGAGCTCGAACTCACCGACGCCCGTGAAGGGCCCGGCGCGCTCGCGACCTTGCGTCTTCCTCCCGGATCGCGGGCCAGGCCCGCGGCGAAATCCGAACCCGTGACGGCTTGAAAGGCGAGAGAATGGCGTCTGACGTTCTGGTGGTCGACGACGAGGCCGACATCCGCGATCTGGTGGCGGGGATCTTATCCGACGAGGGCTATGCGGTGCGCACGGCCAACGACTCGGAATCGGCCCTGGCCGCGGTCCGCGCCCGCAAGCCCGCCCTCTTGATCCTCGATATCTGGATGGCCGGCGGCGGCATGGACGGGCTTGAACTGCTGGACATGGTTCGCGAGCTGGACGGCGACCTGCCGGTGATCATGATCTCCGGCCACGGTAACATCGAAACCGCCGTCAACGCCATCAAGCGCGGCGCCTACGAGTTCCTGGAAAAGCCCTTCAAGTCCGACCGCCTCCTGCTGGTGGTCGAACGCGCCCTGGAGGCCGCCAACCTGCGCCGCGAGAACCGCCGCCTGCGCACCCAGGCGATCATGCCCGACGGCATGACCGGCAAGTCGATGGCCGCCCAGCAACTGCGCCAGATGATCGTCAAGCTGGCCGGCGCCAACTCCCGCGTGCTGATCTCCGGGCCGCCCGGCTCCGGCAAGGAGACCGTGGCGCGGCTGATCCACACCGCCTCGGCCCGTGCCCGCAACGAGTTCGTGCCGATCAGCGCGGCGGGCATGACGCCGGAACGCATGGATGTCGAGCTGTTCGGCCAGGAGGGCGACAATGGCCGCCCGGCCAAGATCGGCGTCTTCGAACGCGCCCACTCCGGCACCCTCTACCTGGACGAAGTCGCCGACATGCCGCGCGAGACCCAGGGGCGCATCCTGCGGGTGCTGGTGGACCAGAGCTTCCGGCGGGTCGGCGGCGACTCGGACGTCCACGTCGATGTGCGCGTCGTCTCCTCCACCTCCCGCGACCTGCGCGAGGAGATCGCGGCGGGGCGGTTCCGTGAGGACCTGTTCCATCGCCTGAACGTGGTGCCGGTGAACGTGCCCGGCCTCGCGGAGCGGCGCGAGGACATCCCCGAGCTGGTGGAATACTTCATCGAGCGGATCGGGGAGGCGACCGGCATGCCGCGCCGCCGGCTGGCCGACGATGCGCTGGCCACCCTGCAGGTGCGCGCCTGGCCGGGGAACCTGCGCCAGTTGCGCAACAACGTGGAGCGCATGCTGATCCTGGCGTCTGGCGCGCCGTCCGACCCGATCACCGCCAACATGCTGCCGGCCGAGGCCATGGTCACCGACCAGGCCACCAGCCTGGGCGCCGAGCGGATGATCGCCCTGCCGCTGCGCGAGGCCCGCGAGGTGTTCGAGCGGGAATACCTCAACGCCCAGATGCTGCGCTTCTCCGGCAACATCTCGCGCACCGCCGCCTTCATCGGCATGGAGCGCTCGGCCCTGCACCGCAAGCTGAAGTCGCTGGGTCTCTCCGGCGCGCGGGCGCTGGAGGAAGAGGTCGGCTGATGGACATCCACCGCTCATCCCGGCGAAGGCCGGGACCCAGATCGAATTCCTCGAAGGCGCTGGACCGCGCGCTGCGCTCATCGAGCCTATGCCAAGCTTGCCATCTGGATCCCGGCCTTCGCCGGGACGAGCGGGTGGGCTGATGGGTCGGATCGCCTACGTCAACGGCCGCTTCGTCCCGCACGGCGAGGCGATGGTGCACATCGAGGACCGCGGCTACCAGCTGGCCGACGCGGTCTACGAGGTCTGGGCGCTGTTCGGCGGCAAGCTCGCCGATCCGGAGGGGCACTTCGCCCGCCTGAAGCGCAGCCTGGACGAACTTTCCATCGCCATGCCGATGAGCCGCGCGGCGCTGACGCTGGTGCTCAAGGAGGCGGTGCGCCGCAATCGGGTGACCGAGGGCCTCGTCTACCTGCAGGTCAGCCGGGGCGTCGCGCCCCGCGACCACGCCTTCCCCAATCCGCCGGTTCGCCCGGCCGTGGTCATCACCGTCGGCCGCGTCGACCGCGCCGCCTCCGAGGCCCGCGCCGCCAAGGGCGTCGGCGTGGTGACCACGCCGGAAAACCGCTGGGGCCGTTGCGACATCAAGACCGTGGGCCTGCTTCCCAACGCGCTCGCCAAGCAGAAGGCGAGGGCGGCGGGCGCGGTGGAGGCCTGGTTCGTGGACGACCTGGGCTTCGTGACCGAGGGCGCGTCGTCCAACGCCTGGATCGTCGATGGCGAGGGGCGCCTGCGCACCCGCGACACCAACGCCAACATCCTGCGCGGCGTCACCCGCAACACCCTGCTGGACGTGATCCGCAAGGACGGGCTGGAGGTCGACGAGCGGCCTTTCACGCCGGCCGAGGCCCTGGCCGCGCGCGAGGCCTTCATCACCGGCGCCGGGTCCCTGGTGCTGCCGGTGGTCACCGTCGATGGCCAGCCAGTCGGCGAGGGCAAGGTCGGTCCGGTGGCGGCAAGGCTTCGACGTCTCTATATCGAGCAGGCGAAGGCGACTTCCGTTTAGGTCAACCTCGGCGATTGCGCCTGTCGCAAAACACGTTCTAGCTAACTTCCGTGTGTGGGGGGCGCTTTGGCCGCCCGATCAACGAAAAGGGCGAAAAGCCATGAGTGAGAAGAAACAGAACCTGCAGGACACGTTCCTGAACAGCGTGCGCAAGTCGAAGACGCCGCTCACCATCTTCCTGGTCAACGGCGTCAAGCTGCAGGGCGTGGTGAGCTGGTTCGACAATTTTTGCGTGCTGCTTCGCCGGGACGGGCAATCGCAGCTCGTCTACAAGCACGCCATCTCCACCATCATGCCCGCGCAACCGGTGCAGCTCTATGAGCCGGGCGAAGACGAGGCCGATTGAGTTCTTCAAAATCCGTAGATCGCGCCGCCCCGATCCAGGGCGCCGTCGTCATCCACCCCGACCGCGAGGGCCGTGGCGCCTCCCGGGCCGCTGAGGCGCGCCTGGAGGAGGCCGTGGGCCTGGCGCTCGCCCTCGACCTGGAGGTGCGCGAGACCCTGGTCGCGCACCTGCGCCAGCTCACGCCCGCGACCCTGTTCGGCAAGGGCAAGGTCGCCGAGATCGGCGGGACCATCGAACTCGCCGAAGCCGACGTCGCCATCGTCGACGACGCGCTGACGCCCGTGCAGCAGCGCAACCTCGAGAAGGCCTGGAACTGCAAGGTCATCGACCGCACCGGCCTGATCCTGGAGATCTTCGCACGCCGCGCCCGCACCCGCGAAGGCCGGCTGCAGGTCGAACTCGCTAGGCTCTCCTACGAGCGCTCGCGGCTGGTCCGCACCTGGACCCACCTGGAACGCCAGCGCGGCGGCTTCGGGGTGATGGGCGGTCCCGGCGAAACCCAGATCGAGACCGACCGCCGCCTGATCGCCGACAAGATCCGCAAGCTGAAGCTGGAGCTGGAGGAGGTGCGCCGCACCCGCACCCTGCAACGCTCGGCCCGCAAGCGGCATCCGTACCCGACGGTGGCGCTGGTCGGCTACACCAACGCCGGCAAGTCGACCCTGTTCAACCGCCTGACGAAGGCCGAGGTGGTGGCGCAGGACATGCTGTTCGCCACCCTCGACCCGACCTTGCGGATGCTGAAGCTGCCGGACGGGCGGCCCGCGATCCTGTCCGACACCGTGGGCTTCATCTCCGACCTGCCGCACGAACTGGTGGAGGCCTTCCGCGCCACCCTGGAGGAGGTCAAGGAGGCCGACGTCGTCCTACACGTCCGCGACATCGCCAGCGCCGAGAGCGCCGCCCAGGCCGGCGACGTGCGCGAGGTGCTGGGGAAGCTGGACATCGACCTCGAGGACCGCGCGATCCTGGAGGTCTGGAACAAGCTCGACCTCTTGCCCGCCGACGACCGCGAGATCGTCGAGGGCGACGCCCGCCGCGCCCACCCCTGCGCCATCCCGCTCTCTGCGGTGACCGGCGAGGGCTGCGACGCCCTCTTGGAGGCCGTGGCCGCCCTGGTCGACGAGGCCCCGCCGGTGGATGTGTTCGCGCCCGTAGGCGAGGGCGCGGCCATCGCCTGGCTCTACCGGCACGGCCGGGTGCTCGAACGCCACGACGGCAAGGATGGCTCGGTGCGCCTGGCGGTCAGCCTCTCGCCCCAGGCGCTCGGCCAGTTCGAACAGCAGTTCCCGTCAGCCGAGGTGCGCGGGCACTAGCCGGCGGTGGCCTTCTCCGCCGCCTTGGCCTCGTCCCAGAGCGCGTCCATTTCGGCGAGGTCGGACTGGTCCGGCGTCTTGCCGCGCTCCGCAAGTTTCGCTTCGACATATTTGAATCGGCGGACGAATTTGGCGTTGGTGAGGCGCAGGGCGTCCTCGGGGTCGACGTCGAGGGTGCGCGCCAGGTTGGCGACCACGAACAGCACGTCGCCCAGTTCCTCGCGCGCCTTGTCCAGGTCGCCGGCGGCGATCTCGTCCTCCAGCTCGCCGACCTCCTCGTGCAGCTTGGCGACCACGTCTTGGACGGTGGGCCAGACGAAGCCGACGCCGGCCGCCCGCTTCGAGAGCTTCACCGCCCGGGTCAGTCCCGGCAGGCCCACCGGCACGTCGTCGAGCAGGGAGGCCGCGCTGGCCTTGCCCTTACGGGCCCGCTCGGCCGCCTTCAGGACCTCCCAGCCTTCCTTTTGATGAGCGAGGGAAGCATAGATTTCTTCCGCGAAAACATGTGGATGGCGGCGTATCATCTTGTCGTTGATGGCGCGGACCACGTCGTCGAAGGCGAACGCGCCTTGCTCCTGCGCCATGCGTGCGTGGAACACCACCTGGAACAGCAGATCGCCCAGCTCGTCCTTCAGGTCGGAGAGGTCGCCGCGCTCGATGGCGTCAGCGACTTCATAGGCCTCCTCGACGGTGTAGGGCGCGACGGTTTCGAAGGTCTGCTCCACGTCCCAGGGGCAGCCGTCGGCGGGATCGCGCAGCCGCGCCATGATCGCCAGCAGCCGGTCCAGCGGCTGGGCGGTCTCGGGCGGGGCAGGGCGCGTCATGCCCCGATGAGACCCTGCGCCGCCGCCGCGCGCAAGGCCGCCGCCTCGACGCCTGGGTCCGAGGCTCAGCGCTCGTCCGGCGCCTTGCCGCGGCCCAGTTCGGCGGCGAACTGCGAGAAGGTGTCCTCGGCGTCGGTCCAGGTGCTGAAGCCGCGCACCCAGCGGATGTCCGGCTGCAGGTAGCTGTAGCGCAGCGGGGTTACCTTGCCGTCGGGGGCCACGGCGCGGCCCTCGATCTTGGCGCCGCCGATGCTGACGCTGCGCATGGAGAGGCCCGGCGTGTCGCCCAGTTGCTTGAAGGTCGGATGGTTCGGCTTGGCGTCGACCAGCACCAGGTCGATGCGCGCGCCGTCATAGGCGCCGGTCTTGGCCAAGCGCTTTTCGACGGTCGACTGCAGCTCCTTGGCCAGGCTGTCCACTTCGCGCACGCCCAGGGACTTCACCGCCTTGAGCTGAAGTTCGGGCCCAACGGTGACGTTGACGGTGGCGGGGGACGCGGCCGCGGCGGTGGCGCCGAGCAGCCCGGCGGCGGCGGTCGTGGCGGCGGCAAGAGCTAGGATTCGCATGGTCTTCTCTCGGTTCTCGCCCTCGACCCTAAGGTAAGCTTCCCAGGCGTCGGCGCAAGCCGAGCGGACCTAGGGCTTGGCGCTCAGCGCCCGCACGCGGACCGGCGTGAGCTGCGGCTGGGCGGCGGCCTCGACCGCGGCGTCCTCGGCCAGGGACTCGCGGATCGTGCGCACCTCGGTCTCCGCCGAGACGCTGAACCGGAAGGCGTAGGGCTCCAGCGGCTTGTCGCCCAAGCTGATGAAGCGGTTCTCCGACCGGTCGCTGATCGCCACGCCATATTCGAGGTTGGCGTCCGCCCGGCAGACGGTTCGGATGGACATGCGGTCGAAGCTCAGCGTCCAATTCTGTTCGCGGCCGGGACATGGATTGTTGAACGGCGGGGCGCCGCTGAAGAAGCCCTTGCAGCTCATCGGCACATTGAAGGTGACGCGCACCACCAGCACGCCGGGCCGGATCACCGCGCCGTTGGCCGGATAGGTGCTGACCACCTTGGGGGCCGGCGCCGAGGGATCGGGCTTGGGGTCGAGGCACTGAGCCTCCGGCGTCACCGTGACGCCTTCGACGTCGGTGGTGGCCGTGGGATCCGCAGCCGTCGCCGGAGGGGTCTTGGCCGCGGGGCGCGCCGTGGCGGCTGTGGCGAGGCCGAGGATCGCCAGGCCGAGCAACACAGTCTTCATCGGAGGCTCCAAACCCGCCGAAACCGGCGGCCGACCCAGGACCGAATGAGGCGAGGCTAATCCCGGGCGGGCGTCCGCTCAAGTTGGCGGTTAGTCCGCCAGCCCTTCGGCGACGGCGATGGCCCGGTCGGCGGGGTCGCTGGAGGGGCCCTGGCGGTAGGCCTTCATCGCGTCGCGCGCCATCACGCCGGCGGTGTAGAGCACCACCAGGATCACCAGCCAGCGCAGCCAGGCCACCGGCATGTCCTTGACCGCGAAGGCGGCGATCAGCACGCCGGGAACGCCGCCCAGCAGGAAGCCGATGACGATGCGCAGGTCGGCGACCTTGGCCACCACGTGCCGGCTGCTGATCACCGCCGCGGCCAGCGCGCCGCCGCTGGCCATGATCGGAAACGCCAGCTTGGGGTCCATGCCCATCAGGCTGAGCATCAAGAGCGACGGCGCATAATGGCCGATACCGAAGTTCAGCAGCACGCCCATGACGAAGGTCGCCGCCACCGCCGTCACCGCCAGCGGCGCGGGCAGGGTGGTCGCCAGGCCGCCCGCCGGCATCAGGTGCAGGTTGGCCAGCGCATAGAGCCCCGCGGCGATCACCAGGGCCAGCGCCACCACGGCCTGGACGATCCACACCTGGACCCGCACCACCAGCCGCTGGCCCACCAGCCCGCCGGCCAGCAGCGCGACCGTGTAGGCGACCAGCAGCCCCATATCGACGTGGACCCCCAGCAGCGCCAGGAAGATCGCCGCCTGCAGCATGGTCGGCAGCGTGCAGGCCACGATCATGGTGCAGGGGATCAGCCGGTCCGGCAACTTTGCGCGCAGCCGCAGCCAGGTCAGCGTCGGCGCGAACGAGCCGATGCCCAGGGTGTCGAAGAAGTTCACCGCCGCGCCCACGGCCACCGATTCCGCCGTCGGCGCCGCTGTCCCACTGGTCAGCGCGCCTCGCACCAGAACGAAGGCGAAGCCAAGCACGCCCACGGCGAGCACGAACAGCAGGGCGGTCAGCATGCGGCGCCTCCGGGAAGCCGACCGGCGGCGCTAGGGCGCCTTGGGCTGCCAGAGCTCGATCTTGGTGCCATCCGGGTCGAGGAGCCAGGCGAACTTTCCGGTGGGATCGTCCGTGCGCTTCAGGATCGCGACGCCCTTGGCCTCCAGGCGCGCCACAAAGGCGTCCAGGTCGTCGACGGCGAAGTCGATCATGAACTCCCGCGTCGACGGCGCCGCATAGCTGCTGCCGGCGCGATAGGCGTTCCAGACCACCATCGGCGGATGACTGGGCGCGTCATACCGCAGCATCGCGCCGCCCCAGCTTTCCACCTTGATGCCCAGCACGTCGCGATACCAGGCCGCCAGCGCCTTGGGATCCTTGCTGCTGACGAAGACGCCGCCGACGCCGGTGATCTGGCCCAAAGGCGCGGCCAGCGCCGGCGCGGACGCCACGGAGGCCAACAGCGCCAGGGCGAGGCAGGTGCGGATCATCGTCGTCGGCTCCAGAGCGTTTCCGCAATTCTAGCACAGCTCGGGGAGTGGCCATCTCGCCCGGAGTGCTGCATCCGTTTCTCGCCTAAGGAAGATTATCGGAAATAATGTGATCCCCTCAAGGGAGAACGATGGCCCCCTCGGTGATGCGGCGCAGGGTTTCGACGTAGAATTGCGGCTCCAGCGCGGTGACGCGGGCCTCCAGGCCTTCCGGTGTATCGCCTGCCGCCACCGGCACGCTGCGTCGCGCGATCACCGGACCGCGGTCGTATTCCTCGTCCACCAGATGGATGCAGACGCCGCTCTCGGCGACGCCGGCGGCGATCACCGCCTCGTGGACCCGGCGGCCGTACATGCCGTGACCGCCGAACGCCGGCAGCGGCCCTGGGTGGATGTTGAGGATGCGGCCCGAATAGCGCGCCAGGATCTGCGGCCCGAGCTGACGCAAATAGCCCGACAGGACAATGACTTCGACGCCGTGCTTCACCATGGCCTCGGCCAGCCTGGCGTCGGCGGCGTCCGGGTCGGCCTGGGTCGCAATGTGCAGCGCCGCGACGCCGGCTTCGGCGGCGAAGGTCAAGGCCGCGGCGGATCGATTGTTGCTGACCAGCAGCCGGGGTTCCGCCGCCAGCTCCCCAGCGCGGATCGCGGCCACGATGGCGCGGGCGCTGGAGCCGTTTCCAGACGCGAGGAAACCCAGCTTAAGCGGCAGAGATATCATGTGAATTCGCCGCTGAGTTCATGTTGGAAGGAAAGCCCGTCATACGCCGGCTCGACGCCCGCCGGCAGCTCGGCCTTCAAGGTCTCGTAGTCCAGGTCGATGTGCAGGTTGGTGAGGATCGCCCGCCGAGGCTTCAGCCGCGCGATCCACTCCAGCGCCCGCTCCAGATGCGCGTGCGTCGGGTGCGGCCGATAACGCAGGGCGTCGACGATCCACACGTCCAGCCCCGCCAACGCCTCGAACGCCGCCTCGTCCAGGTTCACCACATCGCTGGAATAGGCCACGCCGCCGAACCGGTAGCCCACCGAGCGCACGCCGCCATGGTCCTGGTCGAAGGTCACCAGGGGAATCGCGCCCGAAGGCCCATCCACTTGCCACCGCTCACCGTGCGCCGGGATCGCCCGCCGCTCGCAGATCGCCGGATAGCCGCCCTCGGGCTCGAAGATGTAGCCGAACCGCCGCATCATCGAAGCGTCGGTCGCCGCGTCCATGTGACAGGCGATCTTCGCCCGCTGGCGGATGAAGAAGGCGCGCACGTCGTCGATCCCATGCACCTGGTCGGCGTGGTCGTGGGTCAGCAGGATGGCGTCCAGCCGCTTCACCCCGGCCTGCGCGGTCTGCAGGCGCAGATCAGGGGAGGTGTCGACGATAGCGGTGGTCTCGTTTTCAGCACCCTCCCCCGAACGCCGGACGAGGAGGGAACAGCGCGCCCGCTGGTTCTTCGAATTGGCCGGATCGCAGGCGCCCCAGTCGCCGTCGGCCCGCGGCACGCCGCCGGAGGAGCCGCAGCCCAGGATCGTGAACTCCAGCATGTTCACGGCGCGACGCTTTGCGGCTGCGGAATCCGGTCGAACACCGCGAAGAAAGCGGCCTGCGTGCGCGCCTCCGCCTCGTCCAGCGACCAGCCGCGGATCTCCGCCAGCTTGGCGAGCACGTGCGGCAGGAAGGCCGGCTCGTTGCGCCGCCCGCGATGCGGCACGGGCGCGAGATACGGGCAGTCGGTCTCGACGATGATCCGGTCTGCCGGCATGTCGCGGATCACGTCGCGGACGTCCTGCGCGGCCTTGAAGGTGGCGATGCCGGAGACCGAAAACCAGGCGCCCAGCGCCGCCGCTCGCGCCGCCAGTTCCGCGCCGGAGGTGTAGCAGTGCATCAGGATGCGGAATGGCCCCTTGGCGAATTCCTCTTCCAGGATCGCCGCCATCACCTCGTCGGCCTCGCGGGTATGGACCACCAGCGGCAGGCCGGTCTCGCGGGCGGCCGCCACATGGGCGCGGAACACCTGGGCCTGCACGTCGCGGGGGCTAAGATCGTAGTGGAAGTCCAGGCCGCACTCGCCGATGCCGACCACGCGGGGGTCCGCCGCCAGTTCCACCAGCCGCGCCGCGGAAAGCTCCGGGTCGTCCTTGGCCTCGTGCGGGTGCGTGCCGACCGTCGCCCAGATGTCGGGCGCCTGCGCCACCGCGCGCACCTTGTCGAAGTTCACCACCCGGTCGCAGATGTTGACCATCAGACGCACGCCCGCCGCCCGGGCGCGGGCGATCACCGCCTCGCGGTCCTCGTCGAATTGCGGTGCGTGCAGGTTGACGTGGCTGTCGATCAGCATGGGCGCCGGTCTAGGCCGCGCGGGCGGCCTGGCGCAACTCGCCCAGCGCGGTGAACAGGGCGTCGGTGCGGTCCAGGTTCAGCGCCTCCACCTCCCGCGACAGCCGCTGCAGGGTCTCCCAGGCCGCCGCCCAGCGATCGAGGCTACCGATTCCCTGCCCGGCGCGATCAGTCGTGAATTCATGCACCCGCTCGGCCAGGCGGTCGAACAGCAGGTTGAAATGCGCCTGCCCCTCGCCGCCCCGGAACCGGTCGGTGAGCGAAAGCGCCAGGGCTTCGTCGATGCGCGGCAGGGTCTCCAAGAGGGCGCGAGCGGCATCATCCATGGCGATGGCCCCCTCGCCCGCCAGCGCCCACGCCCGGCCCGGCGCCCCCACCGCCATGGTCGCCAGCCGCAGGGACTCCTCGACGCTGACGTCCTCACGCTCGCGCACGAAGGACGCCGCGTCCTCGATCGGCAGGGGCGAAAACGCCAGCCGCCGACAGCGCGACCGGATGGTCGGCAGCAGGCGCCCCGGCGAGTGGCTGACCATCAAGAGCACGCCATGCGCCGGCGGCTCCTCCAGGGTCTTCAGGATGGCGTTGGCGGCGTTGACGTTCAGATCGTCGACGGCGTCGACGATCGCCACCCGATGCGGCGCGCTGGCCGGCGACTTGGAAAAGAACTCCGACAAGGCTCGCGCCTCGTCCACCGGGATCACCTTGCGGATCTTGCCGTCCTCGCCCAGGCGCTCCAGCACGAAGAGGTCGGGGTGCGAGTGGGCGATGATCTGGCGGCTCACCGGATGGTCGGGGCTCGCGCCCAGCACGCCATGAGCCGCATCGGCCGGCGCGCCCAGCAGCCGCCGCGCGGCGCGATAGGCGAAGGTCGCCTTGCCCGCCCCCTGCGGGCCGGTCAGCAGCCAGGCGTGGTGCAGCCGCCCCCGCGCCCGCGTCGCCTCGAACGCCTCCTCGGCGGCCTGGTGGCCGATGAGGTCGAACACCTCGCGCGGGTGTCGCAGCTCAGCCATAGACGCTTAGCCGGCCGTCGACGGCGGCCCAGACCCTGGCCTCGACCTCGTCCAGCGACCCGGTGGCGTCGATCACCGCGCAGCGGTCCGGCTCGGCCCTGGCGATGCTGAGGAACCCCTCGCGCAGCCGTTCGTGGAAGGCCTGGCCCTTGGATTCGAAGCGCATCTCGGCGCCGGCCCTAAGGTGCGCCCGCTCCAGCCCGACTTCCACCGGCAGGTCGAAGATCAGCGTCAGGTCGGGCCGTGTCTCCTCCAAGATGTAGGTTTCCAGCGCCGCGATCAGGCCAGGCTCCGTGCCCCCGGCCGCGCCCTGGTAGGCCCGCGTGGAATCGGCGAAGCGGTCGCAGACCACCCAGGCGCCCCTGGTCAGCGTCGGGCGGATCACCCGCTCCACGTGATCGCGCCGCGCGGCGTACATCAGCAACGTCTCGGTCACCGGGCTCCAGCGGTCGGCGGCGCCGTTCAGCACCAGCTCGCGGATGCTTTCCGCGCCAGGCGAGCCACCCGGTTCGCGGGTCGCCACCACCTCCTGGCCGGCCGCCTGCAGCCGCGCGGCCAGCCGCTTGAGCTGGGTAGATTTGCCAGCCCCCTCGCCGCCTTCGAACGTGATGAATCTGCCCTGGGCCACCAGCGCAAAATGGCCGGTTCGGCGCGTAAGTCTAGGGCCTCAGGACACGGGCGTCGGCAAAGCCGATGGCGGCCACCTTGTCGCGCATGGCCTGCGCCTGCGCCTCGTCCGCCGAGCCCGGCAGGACTACGCGATAGAACGTGGCGCCATCCCGTTCGACCGGCTCGATGGTGGCGACGCCCGCCGCCGCCAGCTGGGCGACCGCGCGCCTGGCGTTACCCTCGTCGCTGAAAGCGCCGGCCTGGATGCGATAGCCCGAGATGTGATCAAGGGGAACGCGGTCCAGCGGCGCGCGGTCGTTCTGGGCCACCACGGTCGGAACGGGATCGGCCAGGCCGTGGCGCCGCGCCGCGGCGTCGGAGATGAAGACGTCCCGCGTCGGCCGCGGCGGGGCCGCCTCTGGCGTCAACGCGTCCCGCGACGTCCGCGCCGGCGGCAGGGGCGCGAGCGCCGTCACCGACACCGGCTCGGGCCGCGCGATCGCCGGCGCACCCGGCAGCGCGCCCGGAAGCGGCGGCGGCAGGGGCGTCCCGGCCTCGTCGAAGATGTCCTCGTCGGCCGGCCGGCGTCCGGAGGTCGAAACCGGGATCACCGCGCCCGCGACCGGCCCGGCCTGGGCATAGCGCACCGCGCCTGGCCCGTTCAGCGGCGCGGGCCCGATGTAGCGCACCCGCACGTGCGCGGTCCCTGCCCGGTCATAGCCGAGCTCGCGCGCCGCGGCGTGGCTGAGGTCGATGATCCGGCCGTCCACGAAAGGCCCACGGTCGTTGACCCGAACGGTCAGCTTCCTGCCGTTGTCGAGATTGGTCACCTCCACCAGGCAGGGCAGCGGCAAGGTGGTGTGCGCCGCCGAGATGCCGTTCATGTCGAAAGTCTCGCCGTTGGCGGTGGCCTTCATCTGGAAGGCGTCGCCGTACCAGGACGCGATGCCGGTCTCGTTATAGTTCGGCTGGTCGTGCGGCACGTACCAGATGCCGGCGACCTGATAGGGCGCGTTGGTGCCATGCGCCCCTGGCGCGCCCGGCGGCGGCGCGGTCAGGCCGCGGGTGGTGTTGATGGAGTATTTCGGCGTGGTCAGCGAGGCGCAGGCCGCAAGCGATGCGCCCGCCATCAACACCAGGGCCCACCGGCCGGCTCGAATCACCCGCTCGCGACTCATGGCGAATCCCCGATCTGCTAATCGCGCCTGCGAGGGTGCGGCCGGAAGCTTTCGCCATGGTTAACCCAACCTTGCCAAACCCCGGCCCGGAGCGGGATGTAGACGGGAACGCCCGCGCCAGCCGGGCAAGCCCAGGGCGGAGGCCTTCAGCGCGATGCGGTTCGGGATCTTCTACGAGCACCAACTTCCCAAGCCCTGGAACGACGGCGACGAGGCGCGGCTGTTCCACCAGGCGCTTGAGCAGGTCGTGCTCGCCGACCGGCTGGGCTACGACTACGCCTGGGAGGTGGAGCACCACTTCCTGGAGGAATATTCCCACTCCTCCGCGCCGGAGGTGTTCCTGGCGGCCTGCGCGGCGCTGACCAGGACCATCCGCGTCGGCCACGGCATCCGCCAGGTGATCCCCAACTACAACCACCCGGCCCGCACGGCCGAGGGCCTGGCGACGCTGGACATCGTCTCCAACGGCCGCCTCGACTTCGGCATCGGCGAAGGCGCGACCCGGCTGGAGCTCGGCGGCTTCAAGATCCCGGCCAAGGAAAAGCGCGCCCTGGCGTTGGAGGCCGCCGAGCAGATCGCCAACATGCTGGTGATGGACCCCTACCCCGGCTTCGAGGGCCAGGGCTTCTCCTTCCCCTGCCGCAACATCGTGCCCAAGCCGGTGCAGAAACCGCATCCGCCCATGTGGATGGCCTGCACCAACCGCGACACCATCAAGATCGCCGCCTCCATCGGCGTGGGCGCGCTGGCCTTCTCCTTCGTCGACCCGGACGAGGCCAAGGAATGGGCGGAAATCTACTACGGCATCATCAAGTCGGACGCTTGCGTCCCCATCGGCCACGCTGTGAACCCCAACCTCGCCATGGTCTCCAACTTCTCCGTCCACCCCGACCGGGCCGAGGCGATCCGGCGCGGCCAGGAAGGCTTCGAGTTCTTCAGCTATGCGGTGAACGCGCTGGTCGCCCACGACGCGCTGCCTGGCCGCTCCACCCTCTTCGCCGACTTCCAGGCCTCCCGCGCCCGCAGCGACGAGGAAATCATCGCCGCCACCAAGGCCGCCTCGCGCAACGCCAACGGCATCGGCACGCCGGCCGACATCCGCCAGCACATCGAAGCCTTCCGCGACGCCGGCGTCGACCAGGTGATCTTCCTGCAGCAGGCCGGCCGCAACCGCCACGAGCACATCTGCGAGAGCCTCGAACTCTTCGCCGCTGACGTGATGCCGGCCTTCAAGGCGCAGGTCGCCGAGCGCGAGGCGAAGAAGGCCACTGAGCTCGCGCCCTATCTGGCTGCCGCCATGGCCCGCAAAAAGTGGATGCAACCGCTCGCCGACGCCGATATTCCCGTGGTGCCGGCCTCACGCGCGAGGGCGCAGATCAACGAGGTCGCAAAGTAGCCCATGGTCGTCGCCGCGGCGTGGTTGCACGCCAACTGGATCTACAGCGAGCTCCCCGAACAGAACGGCAAGTACTGGATCGACAACAACTGGATCTGGGGCCCGGATGGCGCCGCCGACATGACCACCGGCTATTGGATCACCGCCGGCTGGATCCTCGGCCCCGACGGCGCCAAGGACGCCCGCACCGGCTACTACATCGCCGACGGCTGGATCTGGGGCCCGGAACAGAAGCTGCCTTGGGTTTAGGGTGGGCTGCGGCGCAGAGCTCTGCCGACGCTGTCCGTCCGATTAATTGTTTTTATTTGGCGAAGGAGCTTCCGCCTGCCTATCCAAAATGCCTTGCGGACTGTCTCAGACGCCTGCGAGCCTTGGCGCTCCCCGGGCTACATCCCGCAATCTAAGGGCGCCACCCGCCAGCCCGAAGCCGATCAGCATCAGAGCCCATGTATCCGGCTCGGGCACGTTTGGTGGCGGGGCAAGCCGACCAGTGACCGTAAGTGAGTACTGGGTGCCAGGTGCTCCCTGTAAGTTCAAGTTAATCACGGGGTCAAAATAATTATACATGAAGAGATATCCGCCTACAGCGCTGTTAACAATTTGATCCTGAGGAACGTCGACCTCAAGCATTACATCGGTAGTGTTGGAGATTTCATAATCGGCCATAGGGAAACTCGGGTCGTCATCGCCATCATAGTCCATGCCCTCAAAATATTCGCCATAGCTACGATCTACCGTCCCAGTCAGGTCCACGCTGACAGGCGCCGAAGTTGTCAGATGGAAATCGTATTCCCCTGGGAGGAAATGAAACACCTCGGATTTTGAGGGTAGCGTGCCGTTTTCATCGAGGAACGTGGTTGCGCGAGCGCTCCCCCCGATTGCTGTGGCTAGAGCGACGATCAAAAGCCTCGCACCGAGCATGTTTGACCAACGCGCAGACCCAACCCACATTCGACTTCCCCCAAACAGCCTCGGAGCCCCGCCGAGAAATATCGATATCGCCTAGCATAGAATTTGGACGGGCTGAAATGCCCGCGCACCGGGTATGTCACCGCGCTCTGTGGGGCGGTCCCCACGCCCGACGCACCCCAAATGTTACCCTGACAATTCAAAATCTCTTGGCGGACGGGGTGGGATTCGAACCCACGGTGGGCTTGCACCCACGGCGGTTTTCAAGACCGCTGCCTTAAACCACTCGGCCACCCGTCCGGGAGGCGGTGTCTAGCAGGCTGCGCGCGCGCGCTCCACTGCCGGGACGCGCCTAGCGCACGCCCTCCAGCGCCGCCGCCATCTCGGCGAAGACGCTGGTCCAGTCGCCCGGCGCGGACTGGCGGAACAGGCGGGCGCTCGGATACCAGGGGCTGTCGTTGCGGTCGGTCAGCCAGCGCCAGTCGGCCAGCTGCGTCAGCGCGATCCAGGTGGGGACGCCCAGCGCGCCGGCCAGGTGAGCCACGCTGGTGTCTGGCGTGATCACCAGGTCGCAGCAGACCATCGCTGCGGCGGTGTCGACAAAGGCGTCCGGGCCTGGATCGAAGTCCTCGCCCAGGTCCTCCACCGCCATGCCGGCCGGCAGGCTTTCGAGCTGGTCCAGCCCGTTCTGCTTCTGCAGGCTGATCAACCGCACGTCCGGCAGGGCGGCGATGGCCTGCAATGTCGCCAGGGGGAACGAGCGCTGCAACGGTTGCGCGTAGGCCGCGGCGCTCCCCTGCCAGACGACCCCGATCTTGAAGCCGCGCGGCCCGATCGCGTCGCGCCAGCGGGCGACCCGCGCCGGCTCGGCGCGCAGATAGGGCGCGTTGGGGAGCGTCGCCAGCGTGGTCTTGAACGCCACCGGCAGGCTCAGCAAGGCGGCGTGATAGTCGAAGGTTTCCGGCGCCTCGCCCTCGTCCAGCAACGCGATCGTGGGGCTAAGCGTGCGCAGCAGCGCATGCATGGCCCTGGGCGCGGCCAGCGTCACCCGTGCGCCCTCACCTTCCGCGGCGGCCACGAAGCGGGCGAACTGGATCACGTCGCCCTGGAACAGCTCGGGGAACACATAGAGCGACTTGCCGGCGATCGGCTCGCCCCGCCAGGGGCGTCCGAGCCCATAGCGCGGATCGTCGAACGTCGGGCAGCGCTTGCGCCACTCATATTCCTCGAAGCCGCCAGCATAGTCGCCCAGTTGCAGCCGGCACAGCGCGCGGTTGTGATGGGCGATGGCGAACTCCGGCTGCAGTTCGATGGCCTGGCCATAGCTTTCCGTCGCCTCGCCGAGGCGGCCCAGCTCGCGCAGGGAGCCGGCCCGGTTGTACCAGGCCGCGATGTTCTTCGGATCGAGGTGGAGCGCCTTGTCGTAGCTCGCCAGCGCCTCGTCCCGCCGGCCCAGGTCCTTCAGCGCCGCGCCGCGATCGCTGTAGACATTGGCGTCGTCCGGCTTGAGCGCGATAGCCGCGTCGTAGGCGGCGACCGCCGCCTCCAGTTGGCCGAGCGCCCGCAGCGCATTGGCCCGAGCCTGGTGGGCCTGTGGCAGATCCGGTTGCAGGGCGATCGCTCTGTCGGCGTCTTCCAGCGCCTCGGCCGGCCGGTTGAGCGCCAGGAACGCCAGCGCGCGGTTGCTGTACATCGCCACCGCCTTGGGGTTCAGCGCGATGGCCTGGGTGATGAAGTCGACGCCACGCTCCGGCTGTCCGGCCTGATAGGCGGCCAGGCCCATCACGTGCAGGGCCTCGGCGTTGCGCGGCTCGCGGCGCAGCACCTCCTCATAGACCGCCACGGCGCTGCGCAGGTCGCCTTCCTTGTGGCGTTGCAGGCCGAGCTGGAACATCGACCGGGTTTCTTCCGGAGACGGCGGCTTGGCCGGTTGCACAGGCGGCGCCGGCTTTTTCAACTCATCGAGGCGGCTGAAATCGAACTCGTCCACGTGGCGCCAAACCGCTCTCTGCCTGGCCCTGCACCGCGCCGGACCGCGGGGCGGGTTGAACGCCAAAAGCCCTGCCCTGACAAGCGGGGCCGGCCAAGTTGACGCCACGTGCGGGTCGACAGTGGCCTTGACCGGCGTAGGCTGCGGCAAAAGCCCGAAATCGGGCCGGTCCTGGGAGGGACGAAGATGCACGATCTGGTGATCCGCGGCGGGACCGTGGTCGACGGCACGGGCGCTCCACCTCGCATCGCCGACGTGGCGGTCGATGGCGGACTGGTCAGCGCGGTGGGCGTGGTCCCCGGCGCCGGCAAGCGCGAGATCGACGCCACTGGCCTGCTGGTCACCCCCGGCTGGGTGGACATCCACACCCACTACGATGGCCAGGCGACCTGGGACCCCTACCTGTCGCCCTCCTGCTGGCATGGGGTCACCACGGTGGTCATGGGCAACTGCGGTGTCGGCTTCGCGCCCGCCCGCCCCGACCGCCACGACTGGCTGATCGGCCTGATGGAGTCGGTGGAGGACATCCCGGGCTCCGCGCTCGCCGAAGGCATCGAGTGGGAGTGGGAGACCTTCCCGGAATACCTCGACAGCCTGGACCGCAAACCCTTCGTCCTGGATGTGGCCGCGCAAGCGCCGCACGGCTCGATCCGCGCCTACGTCATGGGCGAGCGCGGTGCGCGCAACGAGGAAGCCACCCCCGCCGACATCGCCGAGATGGCGAGGATCACCCGCGAGGCGCTGCAGGCCGGCGCGCTGGGCTTCTCCACCTCCCGCACCCAACTGCACCGCGCCAAGGACGGCGAGCCGGTGCCCGGCACCTTCGCCGGCGCGGACGAGATGGTCGGCATCGGCCAGGCGCTGGGCGAGGCCGGCCACGGGGTCTTCGAGATCGCGTCCGACATGATGATCCCGGAAGACGAGTTCGCCTGGATGAAGCAGTTCGCCGCCGCCTCCGGCCTGCCGGTGACCTTCGGCATGCTGCAGTCGCCGATGCAGCCGGAGAAGTGGCGCGACCTCCTGAAACTCACCGAGGAAGCCCGCGCCGAGGGCGCCCAGATCACCGCCCAGATCGCCTGCCGCCCCACCGGCATGGTGCTGGGCTGGCAGTCGAGCGTGCATCCCTTCGTGATGAAGTCGGCCTATCGCGCCATCGCCCACATGCCGTTCGCCGAACGCCTGACGCACCTGAAGGACCCGGCCGTCCGCGAGGCGATCGTCAGCGAGGTCACCCCGCCGCCGCCCGGTATCGGCGCGATCCTCACCCACGGCTTCGGGACCATGTTCCGCCTGGAGCGCGACGGCCGCCTGGACTACGAGCCCCGCGCCGAGGACAGCATCGCCGCGCAGGCCGCCGGTACCGGCGTCGATCCGCAGGCGATCATCTACGACATGCTGATGGAGAACGACGGGCGCGGCTACATCTACCTGCCGCTGCTGAACTACGCGAAGTTCAACTTCGACCACATCGCCGAGATGATGAACCACCCGGCGACCATCCTCAGCCTGTCGGACGGTGGCGCCCACTGCGGGGTGATCTGCGACGCCAGCTTCCCGACCTATATGCTCAGCTATTGGGTGCGCGACCGCGAGCGCGGCGAGCGCCTGTCCCTGGAAAAGGTCGTCGCCATGCAGACCCGCGACACCGCCCGCCTCTACGGCATGAATGACCGCGGCATGCTGGCCGAGGGCCTGAAGGCCGACATCAACCTCATCGACTTCGACGCCCTGAACATCCTCGCGCCCGAGATGATCTTCGACCTCCCCGCGCAAGGCCGCCGCCTGGTGCAGCGCGCGGAGGGCTACCGCGCCACCATCGTCTCCGGCGTCGTCACCTTCGAGAACGGCCAGGCCACCGGCGAATTCCCCGGCCGGCTGGTGCGGGGGCCGCAAGCCCCGGCGCTGCTGGCGGCGGAGTAGGCGCGCGCCGCACTAAGATTCTCCCTGTCGCGGAGTCCGATTGAGGGTGCTGAATCTGTGGGACCGTCCGAAATGGACATCCACATCCGCACCATCGTATGAACCAGCGGGTGTTTTAGTTCCTGTTCGGAGCGGTCGTTTTCTAGATGGAGCCGGCTTCTAAAAGCGCCGCGCTCGCCCTGGCCTCATCAAGGTTGGCATTGAATAGCGCAAAGTGCTCGGGAAACTGGTCCGCAAAGTTCGTTTCAGACGCCCGAATCACTAATTGCTCAAAATACGAGGTCGCCGCGTGCGGGTCGCCTGCGGCAAGCGCCTCTCGGCCAAGATTGTTGAGGCACCATAGTTCATTGGGCTGGCAGGCGTGCAGGACGGATCTGCTAATACCCCGCATCAGCATTTCCGTAATCGGAAGCCCAATGATGAACTTGCCCGAATTGCTAGCTTCTCCCCGCACGACCCTCGACCAGAGCCAACTCTATGAAGCCGGCAAGGACCATCTGGTCCGCCTGGGACTCCTCAGAAAGAACTATGGCAACGTGAAGAGGGGCGACACTCCTGAGTTTGACGCCAGCGAAGGTGATTTCAAACATCGCTTGGAGGTATCGCACCTGGGACGAATGTTGCTGCGGGAGATTGGTATGGAAACGCCTTTCGATGCTCAATTAGCTCGACGGTGACGCCACCAAGGCGAAGCCTACTTTTGCGAACTCCGTTCCCGGCCCATTTGCCGGCCTGCAGAACGTCCCCAGCTTGCCGAGCCGCCGCCCAAAACATCACTTAAAACTTGACTCCGACCGGTTGTCATGTTCTTCTTTTGTTCATGTCCGACCTACCGGAGAAACAGGCTCGCGCCGAAGCCATGTTGGGGGAGCTTGCTGAGCTTGCCCTGGCGATGGCGCGCGACCTGGCGGTGCGGGCGCGGGCCAGCGAGGATGACGCGGACGCGGTGGCGCTGGCCACGGCGTTCCAGAAGACCTCGCGGGTGGTGCGCCTGACCCTGGCGCTGGACTTCAAGCTGCAGCGCACGGCCGCGCAGGAGGCTCGCGACCGGGCCCGCGAAGCGGCGGAGGTGGCGGCGGCCGAGAAGGCTGCGGCCGTCCCGGTCTACACCGCGCGGCCGGTCAGCGCCGTCGATGCGCGCAAGTCGCGGATCGGCAATCTGTTGAACCGCCTGCTCTGGACCGAATCCGAGGGCGACGAAGAGGATTTCGAGGTTCTGACCGAGGACCTGACGGCGCGCCTGAACGAGGCCGCGCGCGATCCCGACTTCGAGCGCCTGCCCATCGAGGTGGTGGCGCGGCGCCTGGCCCGCGACATGGGCCTCTCCGGCGAGCTGACGCTCAGCCTTCACGAACCCGCCGCCCCAGAGGGCGACGCGGTCGCCTCCCCGCCCCCACCGCCGCTCGCCGACAGCGGCTGAGGCGGCAAACGCGCGGCCTCTAAGACCTCCAAGACCACCAGGATCGCCAGGGCGTTGAAAGCTGACCTGAGCTGGCTATCAGCTCTTGTCGGCTTGCGGTCGCTTGCCTGCGGGATAGGTTCGCGGCCTCACGGAAAGGCCCGCCCATGTACCAGCTTCACTACTGGCCCACGCCGAACGGCAAGAAGGTGACGATCCTGCTGGAAGAGCTGGGCGTCCCTTACGAGATCGCGCCGATGAACATCGGCCGCGGCGACCAGTTTACGGAATCCTCGCTGAAGATCAGCCCTAACAACCGCATGCCGGCCCTGGTGGACACCGCGCCGACCGGCGGCGGCGCGCCGATCAGCGTCTTCGAGTCCGGCGCGATCATGATGTACCTGGCCGAGAAGGAAGGCCGCTTCTGGCCGCAGGACACCCGGGCCAAGTACGAGGTCACCCAGTGGGTGATGTGGCAGATGGCCAACCAGGGGCCGAAGACCGGCGAGCGCGGGCACTTCAGCCGCGTGCCACCAGAAGCCGGCGACCAGTCCTACGCCCAGCGCCGCTTCGCCGACGAGACGCACCGGATGTACGGGGTCTTGAACAATCGCCTGTTCGACCGCCGCTACCTGGCCGGCGCCGACTACTCCATTGCCGACATGATCTGCTACCCCTGGACCGCCAGCTGGAAGCTGCAGGGCATCGACCTCGACGAGTTCAGATACTTCAAGCGCTGGTTCGAGGAGCTGTCGGCGCGCCCGGCGGTGGCGGCGGGCATGGCGGTCACCGCCGGCCCACCCGAAGACCCCGCCACCGTCACGCCCGAAGAACAGGCCCGGCGCCGCAAGCTGCTCTACAACCAGCGCGCCCGCCCCGCGCCGGATGGCGGCCTATTGGAGGTCTAGTAAACCACCACGCTCCGAATGCTTGTCCCCGCATGCATCAGGTCGAAGGCCTCGTTGATGCGGTCGAGTGGCAGGGTGTGGGTGATCATCGGGTCGATCTCGATCTTTCCGTCCATGTACCAGTCGACGATCTTCGGCACGTCGGTGCGGCCCCGCGCGCCACCGAACGCCGTGCCCTTCCAGACCCGGCCGGTGACCAGCTGGAACGGCCGGGTGGCGATCTCCTTCCCCGCCTCGGCCACGCCGATGACGATGCTTTCGCCCCAGCCGCGGTGGCAGGATTCCAGCGCTTGACGCATCACATCGGTATTGCCCGTGCAGTCGAAGGAGTAGTCGGCGCCGCCATCGGTGAGCTGGGTGATCTCGAAGATCACTTCATTGCCGGTCTTTCCAGAAGCGTTCACGAAGTGGGTCATGCCGAACCGGCGGCCCCATTCTTCTCGCGCGGGGTTGATGTCGACCCCGACGATCATCGCGGCCCCGACCATCCTGGCGCCCTGGATGACGTTGAGTCCGATGCCGCCCAGGCCGAATACCACGACGTTGGCGCCCGGCTCGACGCCGGCGGTGTTGACCACCGCGCCGACGCCGGTGGTCACCCCACAGCCGATGTAGCAGGCCTTGTCGAAGGGCGCGTCGGTGCGGATCTTCGCCACCGCGATCTCCGGCAGCACGGTAAAGTTCGAGAAGGTCGAGCAGCCCATGTAGTGATAGACGGCCTGCCCCTTGTAGGAAAACCGGCTGGTGCCGTCCGGCATCAGGCCCTTGCCCTGGGTGGCGCGGATCGCCGTGCAGAGGTTGGTCTTGCGGCTGAGGCAGCTTTTGCACTGCCGGCATTCGGGCGTGTAGAGCGGGATCACGTGGTCGCCCGGCTTCACGCTGGTGACGCCCGCACCGACCTCGACCACCACGCCCGCGCCCTCGTGCCCCAGGATCGAGGGGAACAAGCCCTCCGAATCCAGGCCGTCCAGGGTGTAGGCGTCGGTGTGGCAGACGCCCGTGGCCTTGATCTCCACCAGCACCTCGCCGGCCTTGGGGCCGTCCAGGTCCAGTTCGACGATCTCCAGCGGCCGCTTGGCCTCGAACGCGACGGCGGCGCGGGTCTTCATCTCAGGGGGTCCTCGTGAGTTGTCTTAGGCGGGCTGATTTGCGGGGCGACCATTTCGCAAGCCGACGAACTTGTGAAGGCCCGCCGCGCGCTCGCGGCCCCGCTTCTGGCGCCCTTGCGCAACGGAGGCGTCAGATCGGCGTTAGGCCGACATGAGCGAGCCTCACGACCTGACCCCCGAAGAACGCGATGTCCTCCAGGCGGCGCTGCGGGGCCCGCTGTTCGAGCCGGCGGCGATGGGCCTGTGCCTGCGCCTCTGCGGCCGCAAGCTGTTGCAGCGCGCGGGCGGCGTGGCGGCGGCGAACGGCTGGCGCGGCTCGCCCTACGCCTTCGTCCTGACCCGCGAGGGCTGGAGCCTGTTGAAGGCGCAACGGCGCCGCACGCCCGTCCGCCGCGCGGGCTGAGCGAGCGCAGGCTTGCAAGGAATGGCGCCCATGAACCAACGATCCACGCTTCTGACGGCCAGCGCGGTGCTGATCGCCTGCAGCCTGTCCGCCGCCGGCTGCTCCCGCAAGGCCGACAACGCCACCGTGGCCGCCACGCCCGATCCCTCCGCCGCCGGCCCGATCGGCGACGCCACGGCGGGCGCGACCTCGGTGGCCACGGCCAACGGCTCGTCCGGCGGCGGCACGACGATCGTCGCCGAGACCGGTGGTGGCGGCGGTGGCGGCCCCGCGATGATCGGCGAACCGACCCAGACGGCGGCGGTCTCGCCGCTCGCCAACTCCAACGGCACCACGCCTGCGAGCCCCGGCGTCGGCCCGGCCGGCGGCTTCACGCTCGCCGCGGCGGCGCCGGGCGCCACGACGGCCGGCTCCGGCGTCGCACCGCCCGCCGCGGGCCGAACCGCCGCCAACAATGGCATCGCCTCGACCGCGTCCCGCTCCGGCAGCATCGTCGCCGTCGGCGGAGCCCGCGGCCCGAGCGGCGCCCTGGGCTCGCCCGGCCCCACCGCCGCGGCGTCCGCGGGAACCGCCGGCGTCCCGGCCGCCGCCAGCGTCGCCGCCCCGGGCGCCGTCGCCTCCGGCGCGCCGCCCCGCTAGACGGGTTGCGCGAAAATTAAGCGTGGCCGCGATCACATTTTCGGAACCGGTCGCCACCCGAAGGGTTGGAGCAGGGCTAGCCACCCCAAACCTCGAGGGAGTCCACATGAGATCCTCCAACTGGCGTACGACCATGATCGCCACCGGCGCCGTGCTCGCCGCTTCCAGCCTGGCGCTTGGCGCCTGCAACAAGAAGTCCGACACCCCGGATACGACCACGACCACCAGCACCTCGACCGACGCCTCGACCCCGGCCGCGACCCCGCCGGCCGCCGACAGCGCCACCACTCCGGGTTCGTCCACCACGACGAGCACCACGGCCCCCGACGGCTCGACCACCACCACGCCGAGCACGACGACGCCGAGCACCACGACCTCGCAGACCACGACCACCACGCCGCCGAAGTAGGCGCCCGGTCAAAACGCGATAAAGGGCCGGCCCGAATTCTTCGCGGCTGGCCCTTTTTTGCGCCCTCTAGGATCGCTCCTCGGGGGCCAGGGAGAGCGGCGGCGCCACCTCCTCCAGCGGCCGGCGCTCGGCGCGAACGCCCAGCACCAGCTCGACCGCGGCGGCGCCCAGCATCAGGCCGCCGCCCAGCAGATAGCCCGCGAACACCTGCCCGCGCTCGCCGGTGTCGATCAGCGCACCGAACAGCCAGGGCGCGGCGAACCCGCCCAGCAGCGTGCCAAAGGCGTAGAACAGCGAAATCGCCACCGCCCGGATCTCCAGCGGAAACAGCTCTCCGACCGTCAGATAGGCCGCGCTGGCGCCCGCCGAGGCGAAGAAGAAGATCACCGTCCAGGCCACCGTCTGGCTCACCGCGCTCAGCAGCCCTTGCGCGAACATCCAGCCGGTCAGGCACAGCAGCCCGCCCGCCAGGCCATAGGTCGCCGCGATCATGACCTTGCGGCCCAGGCTGTCGAACAGCCGGCCAAGCAGCAACGGCCCGGTGAAATTACCCAGCGCGAAGGGCAGCATGAACCAGCCGATCGCGCCGGCGGCGACGCCATAGAACCGCGTGAGGATCAGCGCATAGGTGAAGAAGATCGCGTTGTAGCAAAAGGCCTGGGTGGCCATCAGCACCAGGCCGAGCGTCGTGCGCTTCGCGGATCGCTTCAGCAGGGTCGCGGCGATCTCCATCCAACTCGCCGGCGCCCGATGCACCAGGCGCAACTTGGCCAGGCCGGGCGCCAGCGGCGGCAGGACCGCGTGGCGCGCGACCCGCTCCTCGATTCTCGCCATCACCGCCTCGGCCTCCTGCGGCCGGCCGTGGGTCATCAGCCAGCGGGGGCTCTCGGGGATATAGCGGCGGATGTAGACGATCACGCCGGCCAGCAGGCCCCCGATGGCGAACGCCAGCCGCCAGCCCCAGGCCTGCGGCACGACCGCCGGATCGAGCACTACCAGGCTCGCCATCGCGCCCAGCGCCGCGCCGACCCAGAAGCTGCCGTTGATCGCCAGATCGGTGTAGCCCCGCCGCCGCGCCGGGATCAGCTCCTGGATCGCCGAGTTCATCGCCCCGTACTCGCCGCCGATCCCAGCGCCGGTGATGAACCGGAAAGCGAGGAACGAGGCGAAGTTCCAGGAGAGGCCCGTGGCGATGGTGGCCACCAGATAGACCGCGACCGTGATGGTGAACAGCCGCCGACGCCCCAGGCTGTCGGTCAGCCGCCCAAACACCAGCGCGCCCAGCACGGCGCCCAGGATATAGGCGCTGCCGCTCAGGCCGATCTGGCCCGCCGTTAGGCCGAGCGCGGCCGGGCTCTGGATCGCCGGCGACAGCGATCCGACCAGCGTCACCTCCAGCCCGTCGAGGATCCAGGTGATCCCAAGCGCGGCGATCACCAGCCAGTGGAAGCGGCTCCACGGCAGGCGGTCGAGCCTGGCCGGAACGTCGGTCGCGAACACCTCGCCTACGGCCGGCATGGCTTTTCCAGACTCCTGGGTCGAGCTTCCAACCGCAAAGGCCAAGCTTGGGTTCCCAGCCTGTGGCGTTGTATGTCCCGTCCATGACCGCGCAGCCCCCCACGACGCCGGGCGAGATCGTCGTCGACGCCCGTGGCCATCGCTGCCCGACGCCGACGCTCAAGCTGCGCAAGGCGCTGGAGTCGGCGCCGGCGGGGGCGCGGGTGCGGCTGCTGGCCGACGACCCCATGGCGCGGATCGACGTGCCGCATTTCGCCGCCGAAGTCGGCGCCGTGATCCTCGCCCGCGACGAAACGGACGGCGGCTTCAGCTTTCTGGTGGCGAAGCGGTCATAGGCTTGGCGCCGCGCAGGTCCTCCAGCGCCGGATGGGCCTCATAGGCGTCGATGACGATCTCCACCTCCGTGGCCAGGGCGCCGCCGAAGAAGATCGCGTTCACGTTCCACGACAGCCAGATCAGGAAGACCACCACGGTGGCGATCGAGCCGTAGGTCGCCCCCAGGCTGGCGATCTCCTCGACATAGAAAGCGATGGCCCAGGAGGCGAACAGGCACAGCACCGAGGCGGTGAAGCCGCCCAGCAGCGAGGCCCGCCAGTTCACCGGCCGGCTGGACATCGCCCAGCGGTAGATCAGGCTCATGCCGAGCGTCATCAGGGCGGTGGACCAGGTCCATTCGCTGTACAGCCAGGAGACGCCGCGCAGAGGCCGAAGATCGAAGGCCGAGCCCATCACCCGCAGGCCGAAGAAGGCCGCCGAGATCACGCCCAGCAGGGCGAAGGTCGCCACCAGCACCACCAGCGCCATGATATTGAAGCCGACGAATCCCCGCGGCTCATCCTCGTCATGGATGAACGACAGCCCGGCTAGCATCGCCTTGAAGCCGCGATGCGAAGCGTAGAGGCCAATCAGCAGGGCGAACGCGCCCTGGGCCGACATGGCGACATGCGGCGCATAGGCCAGGCGCACCAGTTCTTGCTGCACGATCCCGCGTGCGCCCTCCGGGACTACCAGGGCCAGCATCTCGCCTTCTCGCTCGGCCTGCACTGGGCTGGAAAGCAGGCTGTAGAGCGTCACCAGGATCGCCAGCGCCGGGAAGATCGCCAGCAGGCTGAAGAACGAGACGCCGCCCGTGTAGAGCATCACGTCGCGGCCCCAGAGCCTGGTCAGGGCGCGCCAAAACGTCAGCGCCCACAGGCGCGGGTCCCACGGGACGGCCCGCAAACGAGAGATGATCCGGGGGCTCGTCATGACCGGCGAAAGGTGCGGAGGAACGCCGGCCCGCGCAAGCCGGCGCGCAAGAATTCCACTCGACGTGTCGGCGCAAGGCGGCTTGGTTCGTCGTTACGAGCGAAGACCGGGCGCAACGCCCAGGTCCGGAAGCGACAGGAGCGACCGCGATGCGGATCATGGTGATCGTCAAGGCGAGCGAGGAATCGGAAACCGGCGCCCTGCCCAGTCCGGAACTGCTGACCGCCATGGGCGCCTACAACAACGAGCTGATCGCGGCTGGCGTCATGCTGGATGGCGGCGGGCTGCAGGCGAGCGCCAGGGGTGCACGGGTCTCGATCCGGGGCGGCCAGGCCGTGGTCACCGACGGCCCCTTCGCCGAGACCAAGGAGCTGATCGCCGGCTACTGGATTTGGCAGGTGGGGTCGCTGCGCGAGGCCATCGACTGGGCCCGCAAGGCGCCCTGCGACGGTGACCAGCCGTTCAACCTGGAACTGCGGCCGTTTTTCGAGCCGGAGGACTTCAGCGAGGTCGCCTCGCCCGAGCAGATCGCCCAGGAGCAGGACTGGCGCGCCGAACAGGCCCGCAATGCTCCCAAGGCCACCGCCTAGTTAGGTCCCGGATATGGAAACGGCGCGCCACCCGGTCAGGTGGCGCGCCGCCGATGGGCGTGTCGTTCCATCAGGTCGGCCGCCGCTTCGAGGGACGGGAGAGCGCGACGAACAACCTTGCGTCACTTTGCGACCCCGCGGCTGAACCCCACCTGAACGTGTCCGTCAGGAAACCGGATCTTTGGCCTGCGTGTCCGATCCGGCGAGGGCTGCAATCTCGCCCTCGGTAAAGCCCCAATCGAGCAGGGCTTCGCGGTCGTGGGCGCCCACGGTCGGCGGCGGGCCCTGGATGGCGCCGGGCGTCGCCGAGAATCGCGGCGCGGGCGCGGGCTGCATCACGCCCGCCACCTCCACGAAGGTCTGGCGGGCAACGTTGTGCGGATGCCTGGGCGCCTCGTCGAGGTCGAGGACCGGGGCGAAGCAGACGTCGGTGCCGTCCATGATCTCGCACCACTCGTCCCGCGTCTTGCCCGCGATGGCGGCGGCCAGCTTCTCCCTAAGCGCCGGCCAGGCCGAGCGGTCCATCTGGCGGGTGAAATCCGGATCGGTGATGCCGGTCTTCTCCAACAGCAGCGCGTAGAACTGCGGCTCGATGGAGCCGATGGATATCCAGCGGCCGCAGGCGCACTGGTAGGTGTCGTAGAAGTGCGCGCCGCCGTCGAGCAGGTTGGAGCGCCGGCTCTCCTGCCACATGCCCGACGCCTTGAAGCCGTAGAACATGGCCATCAGCGAGGCCGCCCCGTCGCTCATGGCGCAGTCGATCACCTGGCCCACGCCGGTCTCGCGGGCCTGGATCACGCCGGCCAGCAGGCCAAAGGCCAGGTAGAGCGCTCCGCCGCCAAAATCGCCCACCAGATTCAGCGGCGGGATCGGCTTTTCCGAGGTGCCGATGGCGTGCAAGGCGCCGGTGATGGCGATGTAGTTCATGTCGTGGCCGGCGGCGTTGGCGTAGGGCCCGGTCTGGCCCCAGCCGGTCATCCGTCCGAACACCAGCTTGGGATTGCGCTTCAGAGCCACGTCGGGTCCAAGGCCAAGCCGCTCCATCACGCCAGGACGGAAGCCCTCGATGATCGCGTCGGCCTTTTCCATCAGCTTCAGGCAGGTCTCGATGGCGCCGGGCGTCTTCAGGTCCAGTGCCACGGAGCGCCGGCCGCGGGAGGTGATGTCTGAGGGCGCGCCGCCACGCCCGCCTTTGCGGTCGATGCGCACCACGTCGGCGCCCAGGTCGGAGAGCAGCATGCCGCAGAACGGCCCTGGCCCGATGCCGGCGAACTCCACGACCTTCAGTCCCGTCAGCGGTCCCTGGCGCATGGCCGTCACTCCCTATGGCTTTACGTTCGAGTAAAGCGCCCTGCCCCACCGTCAGCCAAGAGCCGCTGGCCAATCCTCGGCCTCAGCCGCCGCCCGGCAAGGTCTGGCCGTCGTCGATGATGAACAGGCTGCCGGTGATCGCTTTGCCCGCCGGGCCAGCCAGCATCAGGAGCGCCGCGTCCAGATCGCTCTCCTGCATCAGCCGGCGGCGGGGAAAGCGCTTCATCTGCGCAGCCCCGCCCTCGCTTTCGAACCATGCGTCGTTGATCCCGCTCAGGATATAGCCGGGGCCCAGCGCATTGACCGAGATTCCGCGCCTGGCCCACTCCCGCGCCATCACCCGGGTCATCATCGCCACGGCGGCTTTCGAGGCGCAGTAGGCCGAGAGTCCCGGCAGGTTGGTCTGGGCGGCCACCGAGGCGATGTTGACGATCCGGGCGTCGCCGCGTTCGGCCACCCCAGACGCGATCATCCGCTGCGCCGCGGCCTGGGCTGCGAAGTAGACGCCGCGCACATTGACGTCGAAGGTGGCGTCGAATTTCTCGATGCTCATGTCCAGCGCCATGCCGTCGCCGCTGACGCCGGCGTTGTTGATCAGGATCGAGATGGGGCCCAGCGCCGCCTCGATCTCGTCGAACACAGGCGCGATCCGCTCGGCCTCCGCGACATCCAGCCGCAGGGCCATGGCCCGATAGCCCTGCCCCGCCAGCTCGCCGGCCACGGCCTCGACCTTGTCCAGCCGGCGCGCGGTCAACGCGACCGCGGCGCCCTCAGCGACCAGCACGCGGGCGAAATGCGCGCCCAACCCACCGGACGCGCCGGTTACAACCGCAACCTGACCTTGCAGGCTCGCCCCCATATTCAACCTCCTTAACCTTTCACGCCCTGTCGCATCCTACGGTGTCCGTCTATCCTGGGCTGTGCCTGAGTCATGTTTTCGGGCCAAGCTGGTTTCGTAGGAAGGAATGAGATGTCGTCGAGCGTTCAGGCGCGCATCCTGATCGTCGCGCGGGACGACACCCTGGCGGGTCCGCTCGCCGAGGGGCTGGACCGGCTTGGCTGGCGTACAATCACCGCGCGCGGCCGTTTCGCCGCTGTGACCGCCATCACCGATCTGCAGATCGAGGGCGCGATCATCGACCTGCGCGGCGTGGGCGAAGAGGCGCTGGGCCTGGCGCGGCGGCTAAAGGCGGCCTGCGCGCCGCGTAAGCTGCCGGTGATCGCCATCGGCGACCCGGACCCGATCCTCGAGACCTACGGTTTCGACGTGACGCTGGCCGCGCCGCTGCACCCCGCCCAGGCGGCCATGCGGCTAGAGACGCTCGTCCGCACCGCCGTGGCGGAGGAAGAGTTCGAGCTCCGCACCGAGACCTTCGCCGAATTCGGCCGCAAGTTCGAACCGCCGGAGGTGGATGTCAGTCCCTATCGGGTCCTGGCCATCGGCGAGCCCGCGCCGCAATTCCTGGCGCTCTCCAACGCGCTGCTGCGCAACGGCGCGGACGTGGTCGGCGCCTTCACAGCCTATACGGCCTTCGACTACCTGCATGAGCGGATCTTCGACGCCGTGGTGCTGTGGGCCGGCGACAATCCGCAGGAGGCGCTGTCGATCGCGGCAGGCCTGCGCCGCAACACCCGCCTCTACCACACGCCCGCCCTGCTCTACATGCGCAAGGAAACCTACGTCACCACCTCGGAGGCGTTCCATCGCGGCCTCTCCGACGTGGCCTCGCCGGAGACGCCGGAGAGCGAAACCGCCCGCCGCGTCGTCGAACTGGCCCGCAGCTATCGCCGCCAGATGGGCGTGCGCCAGGCGCTGGAGCAGGCGCGCACCTCCGGCATGATGGACGCCGCCACCGGCCTGTTCACGCGAGAGCTGTTCGCCGCCCATCTGGGCCGCCTGGCCCAGGCCGCCAAGCTGCGCAACCGCGCGCTCAGCGTCTGCGTCCTGAAGGTCGCCGACAAGCCGGAGTTGAAGGCCGCCCGCGCCGACGGCTGGCTCGACCGCGCCATCCCGCAGATCGGCTCCATGGTCAGCCGCCTGGTGCGCGTCGAAGACACTGCCGCCCGCCTGGGCCCAGAGGTCTTTGCGCTTGCGCTCCCCAACACGCCCGGCTCGAACGGCCGCCTCGCCGGCGAGCGGATCGCCGCGGTGATCGGCTGCACGGCCTTCGAGGCCGGCGAAGGCAACACCCCTTTCGTGGTGGAGTTCGACCTGGGCGTTGCCCCGGTGACCTCCGCCGAAACCGCCGGGCGCGCGCTGGAGGAAGCCGCAGCGCACGCCCATGGCCTGAAGGCGAGCTGAATGCCCACACCTCCTCCGAACGCGTCGATGGCGACCCTGATCGCGCCACTGGTGGTCATCGCCCTGGTGATCCTGCGCAACATGCGGGCGCGGCGGCTGCGGATCGAGAGCCTCTGGCTCGCCCCGACCCTGATCATCGTCGCCGTGGCCCTGCAGTTCAGCCAGGAGGGCACGCCCACGCCCCTGGCCCTGGGCGTCGACATCGGCGCCTTCGTCGTCGGAGCCTTGCTCGGCTGGTGGCGGGCCCGGTTCACCCACATCACCATCGACCCGGCCACCCACCAGCTCACCAGCCGGGCCTCGCCGATCGGCATGCTCGTGGTCCTGGCGCTGTTCGCGCTGCGCTACGTGCTGCGGGTCTATGCGGTGCAGAACGCCGGCTCGATCGGCCTGCCGGTGAACGTCGTGGCCGATGGCGCCCTGGTGATCTCGGTTGGCCTCGTCTGCGCGCAGCGTCTGGAAATCGCGCTCCGCGCCACCCGGCTGCTGAACGAAGCCCGCTCCGGCGGGGCGTCGCCGGCCCCTTGACCGCTAGGCGGACCGCGCGGCCGCGGCCGGCTCGTCGCGGCTGTTGAGGATCTCCACCAGCACGTCCACCAGGGCGTCCGGCTTGATCGGCTTGGCCAGGTGGAAGTCGGCGCCGGCCGCCTTCGACGCCGCCACATGCTCAGCCAGGGCGTCGGCGGTGAGCGCGACGATCGGTGTCCGCGGGGAGCCCCGCTCAGCCTCCGAGGCCCGGATCGCCCGCGTCGCGGTCAGGCCGTCGACGCTGGGCATGTGCAGGTCCATCAGGATCGCGTCGTAGCGGCCGCCCGCCTCCGCCTCGATCGCTTCGGCCCCATCGCCGACGATGGCCAGCTCGACGCCGAGGGGTTCCAGGATCGGGGCCACCACCCGCTGGTTGACCGGATGATCCTCGGCCAGCAGCACGCGGCAGCCGACGAGGCCCGCGCCGGTGTCCTCTTCCTCCGCCGCCTCGCCCTCGGACAGCAGGCGCACCGCCGGCAGCGCCAGCTGGGCGAAGAAGGTCGAGCCTTGCCCCGGCTGCGACGCCGCCCAGACGCGGCCGCCCATCAGCTCGGCCAGCGAGGCGCAGATCGCCAGGCCCAGGCCGGTGCCGCCGAACCGCCGGGTGATCGAGACGTCAGCCTGTTCGAAGCGCTGGAACAGCCGCTGGCCGACCTCGGCGCTGAATCCGATGCCGCTGTCGCGCACCACGAACAGCACGCCCTCGGCGTTGCGGCTCACCTCCAGCGAGACCTCGCCAGCTTCGGTGAACTTCACGGCGTTGGACAGGAAGTTCGAGAGGATCTGGGTGATCCGCAGTTCGTCGCCCTGGGCGCCGCCAATCGCCGACTCCTCCACGCGCCAGCGCAGGGTCAGGCCCTTGGCCTCGGCTGCGGCGCGGTGCAGTTCGGCGACCCGGCGCACGCAGACCTCCAGATCGAACACCGTCTCGTCCAGCGACAACTGGCCGGCCTCGATCTTCGAGAAGTCCAGAATGTCGGTCAGCACCTGCTCCAGCAGCCGGCCGGACGAGATGATCAGGGCGGCCATCTCCTTGTCTTCCGGCTGGGTCTGGCGCTCGGCCAAAAGGTGCGAGAGCGCGACGACGCCGTTCAGTGGCGTGCGCAATTCGTGGCTCATGGTGGCGAGGAACGAGGACTTGGCTTGGTTGGCGCGGTCGAGTTCGGCAGTGCGCTCGCGCACGCGATCTTCCAGGCCGGCGGTCAGCTCGTTCGAGCGCGCCCGCTCGGCGGCCAGCGCCCGGGCCAGGTCGCCGATCTCGTCGGAGCGGGTCTCCAGCCTTGTCGAGGCGTCGTCCGGATCCCCGGCGCCTGCCGCATCCGCCACCAGCCGCTCCAGCGGCCGGACAAACAGGCTGCGCACCCAGGCGAGGATCAGCGCCGCCTGGGCGAGCGCGCCCAACAGACCGATGGCCAGCAGGGGCAGCGCCGACTGGCTGGCCGCCCGGTTCACCGCCGCCTTCGGCAGGGTCATCAGGAAATACCAGCGGGCGTCGATGTGGCCATAGGCGATCAGGTCCTGACCATTGGCGCTGTCGACCACGCCGAACTCGCGGCCCTGGGCGCGGATCTTGCGCGCCACCTCGCGCAGCCCCAGCCGCGTCTCGTAGCTGTGGATGGCCGGCGCGGTAACGTACTTCGAGGTGACGAACCCCGGATAGGCGATCAGCGAACCTTGCTCGTCGATGATCAGGTTGGTGGCGCCCGGCAAGGTCTCGCGCATGGCCGAGAGGAAGTGCGAGCCCATCTGCATGGTGTCAGCCCAGGCGCCCACGTAGCGGCCGTGCAGATAGACCGGCGTCACGCAGGCCGAAACCATCGAGCGGTGGGTGCGGTCGGTGAGCAGCGGGGTGAGCTTGGTGCAGCCGGTGGTCCCCTGCGGGTCCCTGGCCGGCAGGCTCATGGTCAGGAATTCCTTGGTCGCCAGGTTGAGCGTCGCCGGCGCGTCGTGATTGTAGAACGAGATCTTGTCCGGCATGTCCGGGGCGAACATCACGATGCGATTGGACGGCGTCACGAAGTAGACGTTGTCGAAGATCGCGCGGTCCGCCTCGCCCGATGACTGGATCACATAGGTGGCGGCCATGATCAGCCGCTTGTCCGCGTCGCTGACCGCCGCGCCGTTCCCCATGAAGGCCGTCAGGCCGTAGAACCGGTCGCCGCCGGAGGTGACGCCGGTGGCCAGCGCCGGAATGCTGCGCCGAGTGCCGTCCGCCTGCAGGGGGAAGAAGCGGTCGAAGTCCCGGATCGCCTGTTTGGCGTCGAGGCTGTCGTAGCGCTCCGTCAGCGCCTGGGTGGCCGACTGGTGCTTGCCACGGACCTGCTCGAACATCGCCTGTTCGGCCTTGGTGCGCTGTTTTACATAGAGCGAGAGATCGCCCACGCGCATCTGTTCGGCGCGATCGCGGAACATCACATAGGCCGCCACCGTGCCGGTCGCGGTGAACGCCAGCGAGATCGCCAGCAGTCCGCCGAGCAGCTTCTGAGAGAGCGATAGAGACTTCAATCGCAGGATCAAAACGCAAGTCCCCCCAAGGACGGGACCCTTGTGCCTGCCAAGCTTTGTAATTTGGTTTAACGGCGGTATTTGACGGGGCCTTGCGACAATCCGTCCCGAGACCAATCTCTTCGGCGATCAGGCGGCCAGACGCGCGAGTTCCGTAAGGACACGTTCCGCTGCGTTCAGACGCTGTTCCGGCGTCTCCCATTCGCCCTTCACGACGACCTTGTTGTCGGGGCGCACGCGCCAGGCGATCTGGTTCTTGCCCACGAACGCGATCAAGGCGCCGGGGTTCTTGAAGTCGTCGTTGCGGAAGCTGACGACAGCGCCCTTTGGCCCCACGTCGATCTTGGCCACATTGGCCTCGCGGCAGAGACCCTTGATGGCCACGACCTTGAGCAGTTGCCCGGCCTCCGGCGGCAAGGGGCCGAAGCGGTCGATCAGTTCGGCGGCCAGGGCCTCGCGGTCCTGCGCCTTTTCGGCGTCCGAGAGGCGGCGGTAGAGCGACAGGCGCACATTCAGGTCGGGGACGTAATCCTCAGGGATCAGCACGGCCGCGCCCGTATTGATCTGCGGCGACCAGCCCCGGTCGCCCTCCAGGCCTTCCTGGCCAGCGCGGGTCTTCAGTTCGTTGACCGCGTCCTCCAGCATCTGCTGGTAGAGTTCCACGCCGATCTCGCGGATGTGGCCGGATTGCTCTTCGCCGAGCAGGTTGCCGCCGCCCCGGATATCCAGGTCGTGGCTGGCGAGCTGGAAGCCGGCGCCCAGACTATCCAGCGACTGCAGGACCTTCAGCCGCCGCTCGGCCGACAGCGTGATCTGCTTCTCCGCCGGCGTCGTCATGTAGGCGTAGGCCCGGCTCTTGGCCCGGCCGACCCGGCCGCGGAGCTGGTAGAGCTGCGAGAGGCCGAACATGTCGGCGCGGTGGATGATCAGCGTGTTAGCGGTCGGGATATCGAGGCCGCTCTCGACGATCGTGGTCGACAGCAAGACGTCGTACTGCCCGTCGTAGAAGGCGCTCATCACCTCCTCGAGCTGGGTCGGCGCCATCTGGCCATGACCGACCACGAACTTCACCTCCGAGACCTGCTCGCGCAGATAGCGTTCAAGCTCCGGCAGGTCCGAGATACGTGGGGCGACGTAGTAGGCTTGGCCGCCGCGGTACTTCTCCCGCAACAGCGCCTCGCGGATAACCACCGGATCCCACGGCGTCACGTAGGTTCGCACCGCCAGGCGGTCGACCGGCGGGGTGGCGATGATCGACATTTCTCTGATGCCGCTAAGCGACATTTGGAGGGTTCGAGGGATCGGCGTGGCGGTCAGCGTCAGCATGTGCACGTCAGCGCGAAGCTCCTTGAGCTTCTCCTTGTGCTTGACCCCGAAGTGCTGCTCCTCGTCGACGATCACCAGGCCAAGGTTGCGGAAGCCCACCTGCTTCGACAGCACCGCATGGGTGCCGACGATCACCTCCACCTCGCCGTTCTTCAGCGCCTCGCGGGTTTCGGCGGCCTCCTTGGCCGGCACCAGGCGCGACAGCCGCCGCACCTTCACCGGCCAGCCCTCGAAGCGCTCGCTGAAGGTCTTGAAATGCTGGCGCGCGAGCAGCGTGGTCGGCGCCACGACCGCCACCTGCTGGCCGCACATGGCCACCACGAAGGCGGCCCGCAGGGCGACCTCGGTCTTGCCGAAGCCCACGTCGCCGCAGATCAGCCGGTCCATCGGCTTGCCGGCGGTGAGATCCTCCAGGACATCGCCGATGGCGATGAGCTGGTCCTCGGTCTCCTCGTAGGGGAAGCGGGCGCAGAACTCGTCGAACACCCCGTGCGGCGGGTCCAGCGGATCGGTGGTGCGGGTGGCGCGCTCGGCGGCGATGCGTATCAGCCCCTCCGCCATCTCGCGCAGCCGCTCCTTGGCGCGCGCCTTGCGGCCCTGCCACGCCGCCCCGCCCAGCCGGTCGAGGATCACGCCCTCGGATTCCGCGCCATAGCGGGTCAGGAGGTCGATGTTCTCCACCGGCAGGTAGAGCTTGGCCTCGCCGCCGTACTGCAGCTCCAGGCAGTCGTGCGGCGCGCCCTGCACCTCCAGGGTCTTCAGGCCCTCGTAGCGGCCAATGCCGTGGTCGATGTGCACCACCAGATCGCCGGGCGTCAGGGACGAGGCCTCAGCCAGGAAGTTCGACGCGCGCCGCCTACGCCTCGGCCTCGCCAGCCGGTCGCCCAGGATGTCGGTCTCGGAAATGACCGCCAGCGTATCGGTCTCGAACCCGGCTTCCAGCGGCAGCACCACCCGCTGCGGCGTCTTCGGGCTCGCCGCCTTGGCCGCGTCCCAATAGGGCGCGAAGGGAATGTCCTTCAGCCCGTGGTCGGCGAGCATCGAGCCCAGGCGGTCCGACGAGCCCTCCGACCAGGAGGCGAACAGCACCCGCTTGCCGCCGGACGCCAGCGCCTTGGCGTGGTCGGCGGTGGCCTCGAACAGATTGACGCTGTCCTTCTGGCGTTCGGGGGCGAAGCTGCGCCCGGCCCGCGCGCCCATGTCGATGACCGTCGCCCCCTCGGCCTCCTGGAAAGACGAGAACCGCCGCGTGGCGCGCGGCGCCAGCAGCGCCTGCCATTCCTCGGCGTCCAGATAGAGCCGCCTGGGGTCCAGCGGATGGTAGTGCACCCGCCGCTCCGCCTGGGATCGGGCGTCATAGGCGTCGGCGATCAGGGCGAGCCGCTCGTCGCGCGCCTCCCGCGACAGGTGATCCAGCGCGATCGCCGCCTCGTCCGGCAGATAGTCGAACAGGGTCGCCATCTGCGGATAGAACAGCGGCAGCCAGTGCTCCATCCCGGCGCGGCGGCCGCCCTCGGAGACCGTGGCGTAGAGCGGATCGTCGCCCGCCGCGCCGAAGGTCTCCAGGTAGCCCGACCGGAACCGCGAGATCGCCGCCTTGTCCAGCAGCGCCTCGCTGACCGGCAGGAGGCTGACCTCCTTCAACTGCCTGGTCGACCGCTGCGTCTCCGGGTCGAAGGCGCGGATCGATTCCAGGGTGTCGCCGAACAGGTCCAGCCGTACCGGCTCGTCGGCCGAGGGCGGGAAGACGTCGATCACCCCGCCCCGGATGGCGAACTCGCCCTTCTCCGACACCGTCGAGGCGCGCTGATAGCCGTTGATGGCGAAATAGGCCTCGAGGTCGGCGATCTCGACCACATTGCCGGTGCGCGCCGAATAGCTGGCCCGCTTCACCGACGCCTGCGGCGGCACGCGCTGCACCAGGGCCGGAACCGTGGTGACCAACAGGCGCGGCGTCTTGGCGTCCAGCCCCTCGCAGAGCCGCGAGAGCGTGGTCATCCGTTGCGCCGCGACCCCGGCCGAGGGGCCGATACGGTCGTAGGGCAGGCAGTCCCAGGCAGGGAAGGTCAGGACCTCGACCTCGGAGGCGAAGAACCGGAAGGCCTCGACGAAGGCAGACAACCGGGTCCCGTCGCGCGCCACGAACACCGACAGCCCTTTGCGGGCGCGGACGATGTCGGCCATGACCAGCGCGTCGAAGCCCTCCGGCGCGCCGATCAGGTCCAGCCGACCGGGATCGTCCGCGACGCGGCGCATCTCAGCGGCGCTCACGGGCCGGGAGCCGTCAGCCGCCAACGTCGTCGCCTCGCGCGATATGAACTTCCAAGCGGAAAGCTTTGATCTGATTCATGGTATCGGTGTCGTAGGCGGCCGGGGTCGGCATGGTCCCAACGATCCAGGCGTAGACGTCCTGGTCCGGCTCATCGAGCAAGGCCTCGAACCAGTCGAGTTCGGCGGCGGTGAAGACCGGGACATGCCGATCCGCGAACGGCCCCAGAATGAGGTCCGCTTCTCGGAAGCCCCGGCGCCAAGCCCGGAACCTCAGCTTCTTCAGCCGGGCGTCGTCGTCAGTCGTCATGAAGAGGTGGCGGATATAGAGCGCGCCGGGACCCATTGCCAGCGGCTATGCTGCAATGATGCGGCCCGAGATTCTGTTCCCGCTGTTTGCGCCCGTGGACACGCTGAAAGGCGTTGGGCCGCGCGTGGCGCCACTGCTCAGCAAGCTGGCCGGGCCGATCGTCCGCGACGTGGCGTTCCTGCGACCGCATTCCCTGGTGCGCCGCACGCCGGCTGACTTGTCGGCGGCCGCCGACGGCCAGGTGATGACCTTCGAGGTGACGATCGACGAGATCCAGAAGCCCCGCACCTCGGCCCAGCCGCTGCGCATCCGGGTCAGCGACCCCACCGGCTTCCTGACGTTGGTGTTCTTCGGCCGCTTCGGCGACCAGATCGCGGGCCGCCATCCGCTCGGCGCCAAACGGATCGTCTCGGGCAAGGTCGAGGACGACAAGTTCGGCCGCCAGATGGTCCACCCCGACTACATGGTCGCGCCGGAGAAGCGCGATGAAATCCCCGAGCTGGAAGCCATCTATCCAGCCACCGAAGGCCTGCCGCCGCGCCGCGTCCGCACCTTCGCCTTGGAGGCCCTGGAGCGCGCGCCGGAGCTGCCGGAATGGCAGGACGCCGCCTGGCTGAGGCAGGAGCGGTTCCCGGCCTGGCGCGAAGCCCTCACCCGCCTCCACAACCCGGAGACCGAAGCCGATCTCTCGCCCACCAGCCCCCACCTCCGCCGCCTGGCCTATGACGAACTGCTGGCCCAGCAACTGGCCATGGCCCAGCGCAAGGCCGAGCGGCGCAAGGAGCCGGCCGGCCGCATCGCCGCCGGCGAGATCGCCCAGAAGATCCGCGCCGACCTGCCCTTCGCCTTCACCGGCGCGCAGGACCGCGCGCTCGCCGAAATCCGCGCCGACCTTGCCGCCGGCGAGCGCATGAGCCGGCTGATCCAGGGCGACGTGGGCTCTGGCAAGACGGTGGTGGCCATGTGCGCCATGGCCGATGTGACGGCCGGGGGCGGCCAGAGCGCCCTGATGGCCCCCACCGAAATCCTCGCCCGCCAGCACTACGAGACCATCTCAGGTCCCCTCACCGACCATGGCGTGGGCGTGATCCTGCTGACCGGACGCGACAAGGGCGCCGGCCGCGCCGAGAAGCTGCGGGCGCTCGCCTCGGGGGCGGTGAAGGTCGCGGTGGGCACCCACGCCCTCTTCCAGGACGACGTGGCCTTCCAGCAGCTCCAGCTCGCCGTCATCGACGAGCAGCATCGCTTCGGCGTCAGCGAGCGCCAGCGTCTCCAATCCAAGGGTCAGGGCGTCCACATGCTGGCGATGTCGGCCACGCCGATCCCGCGCACGCTGGAGCTGACCATGTACGGCGACCTCGACGTCAGCCGCATCGACGAAAAACCCCCCGGCCGCACGCCGGTCGCCACCCGCGCCGCGCCGATGACCCGCGTCTCCGAGGTCGAGGCCCGCCTGCGCGAGGCGGTGGGCGGCGGCGCCCAGGCCTTCTGGATCTGCCCGCTGGTCTCGGAATCCGAGCTTATCGACCTGAAGGCGGCCGAGACCCGAGCGCAGGAGTTGAAACAGACCATCGGCCCCAGCGTCGGCCTGATCCACGGCAAGATGACGCCGGCCGCCAAGGATGCGGTGATGGCCGAATTCGCCGACGGCCGGCTCTCCGTGCTTGTCGCCACCACGGTGGTCGAGGTCGGGGTCAACGTGCCCAACGCCACGATCATGGTCATCGAACAGGCCGAACGGTTCGGCCTGGCCCAGCTCCACCAGCTCCGGGGCCGAGTCGGCCGGGGCCGGCAGGAAAGCTCCTGCGTCCTGCTCTACGATCCGCCGCTGTCGGAGACCGCCCAGAAGCGGCTGGATATCCTTAGGCGCACCGACGACGGTTTCCTGATCGCCGAGACCGATCTGGAGCTGCGCGGCGGCGGCGATGCGCTGGGCCTCAAACAGTCCGGTTTTCCCGACTACGTCTTCGCCGATGTGCTGGGCCCGCACCGCGACCTGATCGCCGCGGCCGGCGACGATGCGCGGCTGATCGTGGGCCGCGACCCGACCCTGACGAGCGAGCGCGGCAAGGCGCTGCAGGTGCTGCAGGAACTGTTCGACTGGAAGGCAGGATTGGGCCTTAGGGACGCCGGCTGAAAGTCCCTCCCCTTCGGGAGAGGTGGCGCGAAGCGCCGGAGGGGGTCCGCTCAAACGCCGATGAGGACCCCCTCAGTCAGCTTCGCTGACAGCTCCCCCAGCCGGGAGCGACTAGGGGCCTAGCGAACCTTGACCATCCGCTTGCCGCGGTTCTCGCCGTTCAGCAGGCCGATCAGGGCGGCCGGCGTGTTCTCCAGGCCCTCGATGATGTCCTCCTGCACCTTGATCTGGCCGGAGGCGACCCAGGCCTGCAGGTCCTTCAACGCTTCCTCGCGCCGGTCGTCGAAATCGTAGAGCACGAAGCCGCGCAGGGTCAGGCGCTTGGTGACGATCAGGCCGGGGATGCCGCGGGGCCCATGCGGCGGGGCTGCGCCATCGTACTGCGAGACGGCGCCACAACAGGCGATGCGGCCGAAGTTCTTCATGGCGAACAGGCAGGCCTCGAAGATCTCACCGCCGGTGTTGTCGAAATAGACGTCGATCCCTTCGGGTACGTGCTCCTTGAACTGTTGGCGCAGGCCGCCCGCCTTGTAGTCGATGGCCGCGTCGAACCCGAGTTCGTCCACCAGCCAGCGGCCCTTCTCCGTGCCGCCGGCGACGCCGACCACGCGGCAACCCTTCAGCTTGGCGATCTGCCCAACGATCGAGCCCACCGAGCCGGCCGCGGCCGAGACCACCACGGTCTCGCCGGCCTTGGGCCGGCCGCATTCCAGCAGGCCGAAATAGGCGGTGAGGCCGGCCACGCCGAAGACGCTGAGCAGGTGGGTCACCGGCTCCATGGCCGGCTGCTTTTCCAGCCGTTTGCCAGGCAGGACGGCGTAGTCCTGCCAGCCGGTGTCGGCGAAGACGGCATCGCCGGGCTTCAGGTGCCCGACGTGGGATTCCACCACCTCGGCGAGCGCGCCGCCCGCCATCACCTGGCCGGACTCCAGGGCCGAGCGGTAGGTCGCGCCCTGCATCCAGGCGCGGTTGGCGGCGTCCAGCGAGATGTAACGAGTGCGCAGCAGCACCTCGCCCTCGCCCGCCGTCGGCCGCGCGCTCTCGGTGAGGCGGAAGTGCTGCGGCCCCAGCTTGTCGCTCTGCGGCAGCCGGTCCAGCACGATCTGACGGTTGGCATCGGCCATGGCGTCTCTCCCTCGTCGTTGAGGTTACGAGGACCTCAGGCTCAGCGCTTGGTCAAGGCCGCTACCGTCTGGGCGACCCTGGCCCGCGCGTCGGCTTCCAGGTCCGCGTAGAACAGGTTGAAGCCCGGCGCCATGCGCTGCTCGGTCCAGGAGCCGGAGGGCTTCAGCGAGGCCGAGCGGGGCGAAGAGACCCGCAGCACGCCACCTTCGCACTGGGCGGAGACCTGGCGGGCCAGGAAGGCGGGCCTCGCGCCCCACTCCAGGCCCGTGGCGTTGGCGGCCCCCAGGTGCATCCGCGCCGGCGCGAGCTCGTCGGTGGTCGCCCCCAGGATCGGGTTGAAGCACAGCGCCGGGCCGTCGAGGTTCTGCAGCTCGTCGGTGGGCCCCCAGACCAGCGCGCGCGCCAGCAGGATACGGCCGCGGTCGATCGCGCTGGCCGGCACGCTGGCCCAGGCGGCCAGGCACCCCGCCTGGTCGCGCTGGACACAGGGCGGCAGCGCCGGATGGGTCGCCGGCACGACGGTCTCGATCAGATAGGCCCCGGCCAGGCGCGCGCGGAGTTGCGGATCGGGCGCGATCTCCTCGGCCACGAGTCGCGCGGCGAGCGTCCCGCCCTGCTCCACCCCCACCACCACGAAGGGCCGGTTCCCGCCGTCATGGTCGCGCCAATAGCGGAAGGCGGCGGCCACATCGCCATAGGCGAACCGGCGCGCGTCCTTGGCGTCGTCGCGCAGGGTAAGCAGGCTGTACAAACCGGCTTGCCGATAGCGCGGCGCGAAGAGCCGCCCGATCCGATAGAACGGCCCAGCATAGTTGGGCGCCATCACCCGCCGGAACAGCCGCTCGGCGCGCGGGTCGTCGATGGGGTCGTTCCACTGCTTGCCGCCCTTGAAGGTGGTGGGCGCCACGAAGAACACGTCGGCCGCGGGATCGCCCGCCACAGGCGTTTCCGGATGCGAGGGCAGCAGGAACCAGGCCTTGCGGTCCGCGTAGTCCGGCGCCGGCGGCGGCCGATAGGTCTGGAACGGCGTCCTCGGATCGAGGGAATAGCGGATCAGGTCGCCCTGGAAGACCACGAAAGCCAGCGCCAGGAAGACGACGATCCCCAGCAGGCTTCCCGCCAGCCACCGCCAAGACCGGGGCCGGACCTCGCTCATGGTCAGCGATAGGGATCGGGCTGGCTGAGGTAGGTACGGACGTAGTCGCCGATCCCTTCCTCAAGCGGCGTCATCGGCTTGGCGTAGCCGGCGGCCTTCAGCCGATCCATCTTCGCCTCCGTGAAATACTGGTACTTGTCGCGGATGGCCGGCGGCATGGGTGTGTAGTCGATCTGGGCGGTCTTGCCGGCGGCGGCGAACACCGCGCGCGCCATGTTCTCGAAGGTCCGCGCCTCGCCCGAGCCCAGGTTGAAGACCCCCTTCACCTGCTCGTTGGCCAGCAGCCATTGGGTGATGTCGGCCACGTCGCGGACATAGACGAAGTCGCGCTTCTGGCCGCCGTCCGGCACGCCCTCACGATAGCTCTTGAAGAGCTGCACCCCGTGGCCGTCGCGCACCTGCGGCCAGATCTGCGAGGCCACCGACTTCATGGAGCGTTTGTGCTCCTCGTTGGGCCCATAGACATTGAAGAACTTCAGCCCCACCCATTGCGGCGGCGCGTAGTCGCGGGCCGCCTGGCGCACGGCGAAGATGTCGAACAGCGCCTTGGACCAGCCGTAGGTGTTGAGCGGCCGAAGCGCCGCCAGCGCCTCATAGTCGTTGTCGTCGTCGAAGCCGTGGGCGCCGTCTCCATAGGTCGCCGCCGAGGAGGCGTAGATCAGCCGCCGCTGCCGGTCGGCGCACCAGCGGAAGATGTCGCGGCTCAAGGTGAAGTTCGAATGGACGATCTTGTCGGCGTCCGGCTCGGTGGTGGACGACACGGCGGCCATGTGGACCACCACCTCCACGTCGCGCCAGCGCTTCTCCAGCCAGTCGAACATGTCCTCCGGCGCGACAAAGTCGCCGATGGGGTGCTTCGCGATATTGCGCCACTTGCCGAACTCGGCCTCGCGCAGGCGGTCGCAGACCACCACGTCGAGGCTGCGGTCCTCGGCCAGCTTGGCCACGATGTTGGAGCCGATGAAGCCGGCCCCGCCGGTGACGAAGGCGATGCGCCGCTGGGTCATCGGGAACCGACCTTCATCTTGGCGATGGCCGCGGTGGTGGAATAGCCCTCGACGATGGCGGCCAGCTTCACCTCGCCGCCCCAGCTCTTCACCAGGTCGCCGCCGACCACATCGCTTTCGGCATAGTCGGCGCCCTTGACCAGCACGTCGGGGCGAGAGGCCTCGATCAGCTTCAGCGGCGTCTCGTCCTCGAAGGGCACCACCAGGTCGATCGAGCCCAGGCCAGCCAGCACCAGAGCGCGGGATTCCAGATCGTTCACCGGCCGCCCCTCGCCCTTCAGGGCGCGGACGCTCTCGTCGGAGTTCAGGCCGACGATCAGCCGGTCGCACCAGGCCCGCGCCTGGGCCAGATAGGCCACGTGGCCCTTGTGCAGGATGTCGAAACAGCCGTTGGTGAAGCCCACCTTCAAGCCCTTGACCCGCCAGCGCGCCACCTCGTCGATCATCCGCTGGGCAGTGGCGACCTTGGCCTCGGCCGGCGCCAGATGGGCGGAAAGCGCGGCCTCCACCATCTCGTCGGGCGAGACGGTCGCTGTGCCGACCTTGCCAACCGCGACGCCGGACGCGAGCTGGGCGAAGGCGACGGCGTCTTCGATGGAGACCTCGGCGGCCAGGGCCAGGCCCAAGGCGGCCAGGGTGGTGTCGCCGGCCCCGGAGGCGTCGAACACCTCGCGCGCCGCGGTGGGGAAATGGCGCACCGCCTCTCCCCGCACCGCCAGCGAAATGCCCTTCGACGCGCGGGTCACCAGAATCGCCTTGGCCTCCCACAGCTCCAGGGCGCGGACCAGCGCCGCGGCGACCTGGGCGTCGGTCTCCGTGGGCATGTCGGTGGCGTGCGCCAGTTCGGCGGCGTTGGGCTTGATCATGTCCACCGCGCCGTAGTGGGCGAAGGAGCGGGCCTTGGAATCCACCACCAGCTTGCCGCCGCTTTCCGCCGCCGCCTCGCGGCAGGCGGCGATCACCGCGGCGGTGACGACGCCCTTGCCGTAGTCCGACAGCAGGATCGCGCCGGCGTCCTTGGCCGCATCGAGGATCGTCCGCACCAGGCGCTGCTCGACCTCGCCGCTCACCGGGCGGCTGGTTTCCAGGTCAACCCGCAGCAACTGCTGGCCGCCGGAGACGAACCGGGTCTTGAGCGTGGTCGGCCGTTCGCCGTCGGTGACCAGATAACCCTCGACGCCGGTCTCTTCACCGACAAGGCGGAGCGCCTCCTTGCCCTCGGAGTCGTCGCCGATCACACCCACCAGGGAGACCTCGCCGCCGAGCGCGGCGACATTGCGCGCCACGTTTCCGGACGCGCCCAGCATCATCAGCTCGCGGGAACGGGCCAGCACCGGCACCGGCGCCTCCGGCGAAACCCGGCTCACCTCGCCATAGACGAAGCGGTCGACCATCAGGTCGCCAACGCAGGCGACGCGCCGGCCGGGCGCCAGGCCCAGGAGGTGCTGGAGCGCTGAAAGGTCCATGGAGATCAGGATGTGCGGCGCGTTGCGGACGGGGTCAAGCCACACGCCCGGGCGCGACCAGTTCGTGCAGCGCCTTCAGGGTGGTCAGCAGCTCGCGCGCGCCGGCCAGCGGCAGGGCGCTCAAGCCGTCGCAGAGCGCGTCGTCGGGGCTCGGATGGAACTCCAGGAACACCCCGTCGGCGCCCGACGCCACCGCGGCCTTGGCGATGATCGGCACCCCTTCGCGCCGGCCACCGGTGGAGGCGCCCTGGGTGCGCGGGTCTGCGCCCGGCAACTGGACCGCGTGGGTGGCGTCGATCGTCACCGGCACGCCCAGCTTGTGCATCTCCTCGATGGCCAGCATGTCGACCACCAGGTTGTTGTAGCCGAAGGTCGTGCCCCGTTCGCACAGCACGCTGATCCTCGCGCCGCCAACCGCCTCGCTCGCCTTGTCGATCATGTGCTTGGTGTCCCAGGGCGCCATGTTCTGGGACTTCTTCTGGTGCAGCCAGCCGCCCCGGCGATGGGTCGCCCGCGCCGCGGCCACCACCAGGTCGGTCTGGCGGCCGAGAAAGGCCGGCATCTGCACCACATCGGCCACCTCAGCCACCGGCTCGGCCTGCGCCTCGGTATGCAGGTCGGTGCAGATCGGAACCTTGAGCTCGGCCTTCACCTTGGCGAGGATCTGCAGGCCCTTTTCCAGGCCGGGACCGCGATAGCTGGCGATGGAGGAGCGATTGGCCTTGTCGAAGCTCGCCTTGAAGATGAACGGCAGGGCGAGATCGGCGCAGACACCCCGCAGATGCCGGGCGGTCTCCAGGGCCAGCTTCTCGTCTTCCAGCACGTTCAGGCCGGCGATGACCATCAGGGGCTGCCCCTCGCCGATGGCCATGTTCCAGCAGTCCAACTTCAAAACGGCCATGGCTTTCCCCGAGTTCGGAAGGTTGGCGGCTAAGTGGCGCGCGCCGCGGGCCTTCACAAGCCTCAAATCCCCGGCTACCCGCGTCCGGGACCGTCCGTACGCCGTATCCCAAGGGCGTCCACGGCTGTCGCCCGCGAAACCATTGGTGCTATGTTTTGTCAGTAGAGCGTTCAGGGAATGCCAGTTCGGGGGAAGCGAGCATGAGCCTGGCCCAGAGCCCATCGCTGGCGGCCATCGCGGGCGACCGCCGCGCGTTTCGCCGTCTTCCGGCGCTGAAGGGCGCGCCCGCCGTGTTTCGCGCCGCCGTCCGGCTGATCGCCGCCAACTGGGCGATCGGGTCGATGACTTTCGTCATGCCGTCCGGCCAGGAACTGCATATCGCCGGCTCCGAGCCCGGCCCCGACGCGCGGCTGACCATCCGGGACTTCCGCTTTATCCGCCGCGCCCTCTCGGCCGGGGATATCGGCTTTGCGGAGGCCTATATGGCCGGCGAGTTCGACACGCCGAACCTGCCGGACCTGCTCTACGTCTTCGCCGCCAACTGGGACCGGGTGCACCACGTCACCATGGGCAACCCCCTGGCCTGGACGATCAACCGGATCCGCCACGCCTTTCGGCCCAACAGCCGCCACGGCGCGCGCAAGAACATCCACGCCCACTACGACCTGGGGAACGCCTTTTATACGCGCTGGCTCGACCCTTCGATGACCTATTCCTCCGCCCGGTTCGACCGCCCCGATCAGGCGCTCTGCGAAGCGCAAGCCGCCAAATACAAGGCCCTGGCGAGCGGCATGGGCCTGCAGACCGGCCAGAGCGTGCTGGAAATCGGCTGCGGCTGGGGCGGTTTCGCCGAGTACGCCGCCCGCGAGGTTGGCGCCAAGGTCACCGCCATCACCATCTCCGAAGAGCAATACGCCTTCGCCAAGCAGCGGATGTTCGAGGCGGGACTGGCCGAACGCGCCGAGATCAAGATGGTCGACTATCGCGACGTGGATGGGCGTTTCGACCGCGTCGCCTCCATCGAGATGTTCGAGGCGGTGGGCGAGCGCTACTGGCCCTCCTACTTCGGCAAGATCCACGAGGCCCTGGCGCCCGGCGGCCGCGCCGGATTGCAGATCATCACCATCAAGGACCAGTACTTCGAGGAGTACCGCAGCCGCGCGGACTTCATCCAGAAGTACATCTTCCCGGGCGGCATGCTGCCGTCGGAAGAACGCCTGAAGAAGATCACCGACAAGGCCGGCTTCACCTGGACCGGCATCGACCGGTTCGGCCGCGACTACGCCGACACCCTGGCCCAATGGCACAAGAGCTTCGACGAGGCCTGGAACGAGATCCGGCCGCTGGGCTTCGACGAGCGGTTCCGCAAGCTGTGGAAGTTCTATCTGAGCTACTGCGAGGCCGGCTTCCGCACCGAACGCACCAACGTCGTGCAGCTCTCGCTGGCCAAAGCTTAGCCTCGCCCCTTCTGCTTCGCCGAACTGACGCTTAAGTAGCGGCGATGACCATCGCTTTCCCCGATGTCGCCCCGGGCGTTCTCGACACCATCGGCGACACGCCGCTCATCCGGTTGCACCACGCCAGCGCGCTGACCGGCTGTGAGATCCTCGGCAAGGCCGAGTTCCTCAATCCGGGGCAGTCGGTGAAGGATCGCGCGGCGCTCTGGATGGTGCGCGACGCCGAGGCCAAGGGCCACCTGCGCCCCGGCGGCCGGATCGTCGAGGGCACGGCGGGCAACACCGGCATTGGCCTCGCCATGGTCGCCAAGGCGCTGGGCTATGGCTGCACCATTGTCATCCCACGCACCCAGAGCCAGGAGAAGAAAGACGCCATCCGACTCTATGGCGCCGAGCTGGTGGAAGTGGACGCGGTTCCCTATTCCAACGAGATGAACTACGTGAAGTATTCCGGCCGCTTGGCGCGGGAACTTGACGCCAAGGAGCCCGGCGGCGCGATCTGGGCGCAGCAGTTCGACAACGTCGCCAACCGCCAGGCCCACGTGGAGACCACCGGCCCGGAGATCTGGGCCCAGACCGGCGGCAAGGTCGATGGCTTCATCTGCGCGGTGGGCTCGGGCGGCACGCTGGCCGGCGTCGCCGAGGCGCTGCGCGCGAAGAACCCCAACGTCGCCATCGGCCTCGCCGACCCCTACGGCGCGGCGCTCTACAGCTATTACACTGAGGGCGAGCTGAAGTCGGAGGGGAGCTCGATCACCGAGGGCATCGGCCAGGGCCGGATCACCGCCAACCTGGAAGGCCTGACCATCGACAACGCCTACCGCATCTCCGACGAAGACATGCTGCTGACCCTCTTCGATCTGGTGGAACACGAGGGCCTGGTGCTGGGCGGCTCCACCGGGACCAATGTCGCCGGCGCGATCCGGTTGGCGAAGGACCTGGGGCCCAGCCACACCATCGTCACCGTGCTGGCCGACCTTGGCCAACGCTATCAGTCGAAGCTCTACAACCCGACGTTCCTGAAGGAGCGCGGCCTGCCCGCGCCGGCGTGGATGGCATGAACGACCCCCTGGTTTCCACCGCCTGGCTGGCCAAGGGCCTGGGCTCGGCGGACCTGCGCATCGTTGACGCCACCTGGTTCATGCCCGGCGATGGCAAGCTCGGCCGCGACGCCTACACCGCCGGCCACATCCCGGGCGCGGTCCATTTCGACATCGACGAGATCGCTGACCCAGGCAGCGACCTGCCGCACATGCTGCCAGCGCCGGACGCCTTCGCGAAGGCCGCCGGCGCGCTGGGCCTGCGCCGAGACCTCACCACCGTGGTCTATGACGGCCAGGGCATCTTTTCCGCGCCCCGCGTCTGGTGGACGCTGCGGACCATGGGCTTCCCAGAGGTGTTCGTGCTCGATGGCGGCCTCCCGAAATGGCGCGCCGAAGGCCGGCCGCTGGAAATCATCGCGCCCCGCCCGCAGCCCACGACGATCGAGCCCGCCCTCGATCCCAGCCTGGTGCGCGACCTCGACAGCGTCCGAGCGACGCTCAGCGCCCACGACGCCCAGGTGATCGACGCGCGGTCGGCCCCTCGCTTCCGCGGCGACATCCCAGAACCCCGAGCGGGCCTTCGGGCCGGCCACATGCCGGGCGCGATCAACCTGCCCTGGAATGGTCTGCTCAATCCGGACGGGACGATGAAAGCCGGCGACGACCTGCGCGCCGCCTTCCAGGCCGCCGGGGTCGACCTCGACGGCCGGCTGGTCACCACCTGTGGCTCTGGCGTCAGCGCCGCCCTGCTGGCGCTCGCGCTGGCCCGCCTCGACCGCGAGGACGTGGCGGTCTATGACGGCTCCTGGACCGAATGGGGCGGCCGCGCCGACACGCCCATCGTCACCGGAGCCTGACCGACCGCCCCTAGCGGAACGGCGGCGCGTAGAGCAGGCCGGGCTTGGGTGCGTTCCAGAGCGCGTTCAGGCCGCGATGCAGCTTCAGCGCCGAATCCGAGCCGATGTCTCGGCGGAAGATCTCGTGATAGGCGCCCACCTGGCGGATCACCTGGTAGGCCCAGTCGCGCTTGAGGCCGAGCAGCGCGCCATAGTCGCCATCGACCCCCAGCAGGCGACGGGTCTGCGGGTCCGACGCCGTCTCGCGCGCCTGGGACACCGTCTTGGACGTGAGGCCCAGTTCCTCGCCAAGGATGGTCGCGTAGACCGTCCAGCGCACGATATCGGCCCACACCGGATCGTTCTGCCGCACCACGGGCCCCAGCGGCTCCTTGGAGATCACGTCGGGCAGGATCACGTTGGCGCCCGGATTGTTCAGCACCGACCGGGAGCCGGCCAGCGCCGAGATATCGGCGGTGAAGACGTCGCAGCCGTCGTTCTCGTAGAGCCGCCGCGCCTCGGCCTCCGAGGCGACCACCACGGGCTTGTAGGGGAGGCCCCGGGCCTTGAAGAAGTCGGCCAGGTTGTCCTGGCTGGCCGTGCCCGCCTGGACGCAGATGCGCGCGCCGGACAGTTCCTGGGCGCTGGTCAGGCCCAGCGCCTTGGGCGCCAGGAATCCCTGGCCATCGAAGTAGGTGGTGGCGGCGAAGTCGAGGCCCAGGCCCGCATCCCGGGAAAACGACCAGGAGGTGTTACGGGACAACAGGTCGATCTCGCCGCGCTGCAAGGCGCCGAACCGGTCCGGCCCACCGATCGGCGTGAAGCGCACCTTGTCCGCGTCGCCCAGCACGGCGGCGGCCACCGCACGGCAGATATCGACGTCGAAGCCCCGCCAGGTCCCGCGGTAATCCGGATAGGCGAAGCCCGGCAGGCCGGGGTTCACGCCGCAGGCCACGAAGCCCCGCTTGCGCACCGCGTTCAGCACCTTGCTGGGCGTCGCCTTGTAGCGGGTGGTGAAGGTCGCGGCGGCCTTGTTCGCCGGCGCGGGCGTGGCGGCAGGCTTCGAGCTGCCGTCACAGGCGCTGAGCATCAGGATCGCAAGCCCCGCCACGGCCAACCGCCGGATCATCCGTGCTCCTTGAAAGAGCCCAGCCTGCGGGCTCTAAGTGCGCCAAGGCACTCTCGCCCGGCAACCTAGGCCTCGCAACCCGTATGCCCTCGAAGCCCGTATGCTCTTGAAGAAAGGCCCACCTGCGGCCCAGCGGGACGAAACCCGCCTGATACGCGCCGGCCACCTCGAGGCGCCGCTGGCCCGGACGGTCGGCCCGCCGGTGCAGAGAGGCTCGACGGTCCTGCTGCCCGACGCCGCCAGCCTCTATGACGACGCCGGCCAGTTGACCTATGGCCGCCAAGGCCTTTCCGCCCAATTCGCCCTGCAGGCGGCGCTAGCCGAGCTGGAGCACGCCCATGCCGTCACCCTCTATCCGTCCGGCCTCTCGGCGCTGACCGGACCGCTATTGGCCGTACTGAAGGCCGGCGACGAGCTCCTGGTCACCGACGCGATCTACAAGCCGACCCGGCGGTTCTGCGACCACCTGCTGAAACGATTCGGCGTGAAGACCCGCTATTTCGATCCCTTGCAGGACCCCGACACCCTGGTCGCCGGCGCGTCGGACGCGGTCCGCGCGATCCTGATGGAATCCCCGGGCTCGCTCAGCTTCGAGATGCAGGACATGGCGCGCGTCGCCGAACTGGCCCGGGCGCGGGGTATCCTGACCATCGCCGACAACACCTGGGGCGCGGGCTATCTGCTGAAGCCGCTCGACCTCGGCGTCGACATCTCCGTCCAGGCGCTCACCAAATATGTCGGCGGCCATTCGGACGTGTTCATGGGCTCGGCGGCGGTCAACGACCGCAAACTGGCCCGCGCCCTCGAAGAAGGGGTCATCAACCTCGGCTGGTCGGTGGCTGGCGAGGAGGCCTATCAGATGCTGCGGGGCCTGCGCACGCTCCCCACCCGCCTGGCGCGGCAGGGCGAGAGCGGCCTGGCCGTGGCGGCCTGGTTGCGCGACCGGCCGGAGGTGGCGCGGGTCTATCATCCCGCCCTGCCCGGCGCGCCTGGCCACGACCTCTGGGCGCGGGATTTCACCGGCGCCTGCGGCCTGTTCGCCTTCGCCCTGAAACCCGGGCCAGCCGAGGCGGTCAACGCGTTCCTCGACGAACTGACGCTGTTTGGTTTGGGCTTCTCCTGGGGCGGGTTCGAGAGCCTGGCGATCTCGTGCGATCCGCAACTGAAAATCCGCGCCCTGCATCCCGACTACGGCGGCCCGCTGATCCGGCTCCACATCGGGCTGGAGCACCCCGACGACCTGATCGCCGACCTGGCCCGCGGCTTGGCGGTCTATGCGGCGAGGATCACCTGATGGCCGGGCCCGACGCCGATCTCGAAGGCTTCATGGTGGAAGAGAAGCTTCCGGACGCCTTCCGCCGCACCGCCGAACTGGTCTGCGAGCCGCTGGCCGCCCGCGCCCAGCGCCGGCGCATCGACCGCAAGCGCTGCGCGGTGATCGGCCTCTGTGGCGCCCAGGGGTCAGGCAAGACCACGGTCGCCAGGTTCGCCGCCCGCCTGTTGGAGCAGCGCGGGATGCGCGCCGTCGCCCTGTCCTTGGACGACTTCTACCTCGGCCACGAGGCCCGCCAGCGGCTGGCGCGCGAGGTGCATCCCCTACTGGCCGTACGTGGGCCGCCCGGCACCCACGACGTCGCCATGGCGGGCGCCGCCATCGACCAGTTGCGCAGCCGCGGCAAGACCACCCTGCCCGCCTTCGACAAGGCCACCGACAACCGCACGCCGCGCGGGACTTGGCGCACCGTCGCCTCGCCGGTCGACGTGATCCTGTTGGAGGGCTGGTGCGTGGGCGCGATCAGCCAGGGCGAGGCGGCGCTGGCCACCCCGGTCAACGACCTGGAGCGCGACGAGGACCCCAAGGGCGTCTGGCGCCACTATGTGAACGACCAGCTAGACGGGCCCTACAAGGCGCTGTTCGCCCGCTTGCACGACCTGGTTCTGCTGGAAGCGCCGAGCTTCGAGGTCGTCGCCGACTGGCGGGGCGAGCAGGAGGCCAAGCTGCGCGCTAGCGGCGGAGGCGGCATGGCGCCGGATGAAATCACCCGGTTCGTGTCCTACTACGAGCGCCTGACCCGCTGGATCCTGGCCGAGATGCCAGGCCGCGCGGACTGGGTTGTCACGCTTGATACACATCGAAATCCCTATGCCTGACGGCGGACCCAGGTTCTGCGAATGAGATTTCGGACCGCCCTGGTCGTCGCCGTCCTGACCCTGCCCTTCGCCGGGCCGCTGCAAGCGCAGCCCGCCAACGAGCTCGCTTCGCCCCCGGTCGCCGGCGCGGCCTCGCACCCCGTGACCGACGGACACACTGTCAGCGGCGTCACCGTCACGCCGGCAAAGCCGCCCGAGCCCTGCAGGTCCCGCGACAAGGACTGCATCGCCCTCGTGGTGGCCAAGCTGAAGGCGCAGTATCCGCAGGAACTGAAAACCTACTGCTTCCGCCAGCGGATCCAGGTGCAGCGCCAAGCCATGAACGCCCAGGACATGGGCATGTGCCGCTTTGGCGGCGCCTCCGTCTGCGAGGGCTATCTGGTCCCGGCGCTCAAACTCGCCTGCGAAGGCGACACCCATCTCGGCAAGGATCCCGTTCCTGTCGCGGAGGCGAAAAGCGCTCCGAAGCCCTGAAATCGTCGCGTAACGGTCGTCCTCTACAAGCCGCGCCAGGAGGAGCCGGGATGAGAGCCAGCCTGATCGCCACGATCGCCGCATTGCTCCTCGCAGGCGCCGCCAACGCCCAGACCGATCCGCTGGCCTCGCCGTCCACCGCCCCCGCTCCGCCTGTAACCGAAATCCCCGGCGCCGCGACCACTCCGCCAGGTCCGGTCAACAAGCCCGGGAACACCATCAGCGGCGTCACCGTCACGCCTCAGAAGATCAAGCCCTGCTCCGAGCGCGACAAGGACTGCGTGGCCCTGGTCGTGGCCAAGCTGAAGGAGCTCTATCCGGAACAGCTCCGCCGCTGGTGTCACAACCAGGAAGACATCACCAACCGCGCCAATCTACAGGCGGGCGATGTGATCATGGGCACCCAGTTCCACGGGCCGATGGAACGCGCCTTCGACACCTCGCAAGGCATGAAGGCCGCCTGCGACACGCCCGCCAAACCCAAGCCCTGAACGCCCAGCAGGCGCCGCTGGCGCGCCCTGCAGGACTCGAACCTGCAACCGCTCGCTTAGAAGGCGAGTGCTCTATCCGGTTGAGCTAAGGGCGCTGGGCTTAAGCAGCGTCAGTGCGTCCACGGGACCTTACGTCCGAACGCGAAGTTGTCGGCGTAGGCCTTGATGATCCGCTTGGTGGGCTTGGGGTCGATCAGTTGGAAGGCGATGCCGTGCTGGTCGGCATAGCGCACGGCCTCATCCTTGGTCTCGAAGGAAAGCCGCACCTGGCCCTCCGTATCGGCCGTCTGGGTCCAGCCCATCAGGGGATCCTGCCGTCTGGCGTCCTTGGGCTCAAATTCCAGCACCCACTCCAGGGACTTGGCCTTCCCCGACTGCATGGCGGTCTTGGACGGGCGGAAGATGCGCGCGAGCATGGTCGAAAGTCCCAATTCGTTGGCCGGCTTGGTCGGGGCGGCAGGATTTGAACCTGCGACCCTCTGCTCCCAAAGCAGATGCGCTACCAGGCTGCGCTACGCCCCGAGGGCGCCGGCGGCCCTGCGATATAGGCGTTTTCCGGCTTCGGCAACGGACGGGGACATCCTAGGCTGCCGACGAAGGAGGATCGCCGCATGCTGACGCTCTATTTCGCGCCCGGCGCCAGCTCCATGGCGGCGCATATCGCGCTCTTCGAGGTCGCCGCGCCCTTCGAGGGTCGGCCCCTGTCCTTCGCCCGGCACGAGAACCGGACGCCGGACTATCTGGCGATCAATCCGCTGGGCCAGGCGCCGACGCTGGTCATCGACGGCCGGCCGCTGAGCGAGGTCGCTGGCATCCTGTTCTACCTGGCCAAGGCCTATCCCGAAGCCGGCCTGCTGCCCGAGGATGCCGAGGGGCAGGCCCATGTGGTCTCCTGGATGTCGTTCCTCGCCTCGACCGTGCACCCGGCGCGACGTCAAGGCCTTGACCATGCCCGGACGATCTACGCTGAGGCCGACCGGCGGCTGGGGCCGAACGACTGGGCGGTGGGCGGCCGCTATTCCATCGCCGACATCCACCTCTTCCGCCTGTTCTGGCGCTTCCTGGGCTCGCTCAATCCGCCGGCGGAGGAGTTTCCCAACCTGATGGCCCTGCACGCCCGGATGCTCGAGCGGCCAGCGGTCCAGCAGACGCTGCAGGTCGAGACCGCCGCTGGCTACGAACTGCCGGGCCAGGGCGGTCCGGAACGCGCTCAGCCCTAGCGGATCGTCCTAGCGGCCCCGCTCGCCCATCAGCTTGAAGATGCCGGAGCAGCGGACCACGTCGTGGCCGCCGACATAGGCGCGGCCCTCGGCGAAGGCCACATCGCGGGTCGCGCGGGTGAGTCTGGCCTCGCCCATCACCCACTCGCCGACGCGGGCCATGTGCAGGAAGTCGATGGAGAGGTGGATGGTCACGGCCCGCTGGCCGGTCCCGCGCCACACCGCGCCCGCCAGCACCCCGTCCATGAAGGCCGACAGCATACCGCCGTGCACCAGGCCGACGCCGTTGGCGTGGCGCTGGAGCGCGAAGAAGGCCTGCTCAGCCATCGGGCCTTCGCCCGGCCGATAGAAATAGGGGCCGTTGAACGTCGAAAAGCCGCCGCGGCCCTCAGCGGGGACATATCCCTCCGGCGGCTCAGGCGACGGCGTCGCGTCGTCCGCGCTCAATGCTTGGCGCCCTTCGGGGCCGCGGCTTTGGCGCCCGAGCCCTTCGGCGGGATCACCCGGATCTCGTAGAGGTGCGGCCAATCCTTGCCGGTGACGAACAGGCGGTCGTGCTCGCGGTCGTAGGCGATGCCGTTCAGGACCGCGTCGGGGTTCGGGCTGTTGAGCGTTTCGGGCAGACCGGTCAGGTCGATCCACGCCTTTACCTTTCCGGTCGCCGGGTCGATGCGGGCGATCAGGTGCGTCTGCCAGACGTTGGCCAGGATCTCGCCCTTCACCCACTCCAGCTCGTTGAGATTGGCCACCGGCTGACCGTCGGCGGTGACCGCGATGTGGCGCACTTCTTTGAAGGTCACCGGGTCGCGGAAGCGCAGCACCGGGGTGCCGTCGCTCATGATCAGGTGCTTGCCATCCTGGGTCAGCGCCCAGCCCTCGCCCGCGTAGTGGAAGGTCTTGGTGGGCTTCAGCGTCTTCATGTTCCAGCGGAAGCCTACATGGTCCTGCCAGGTCAGGCTGACGATCTCCGAGCCCCAGTTGACGATGCCCTCGCCGAATAGGTTGGGGGCGATCGCCTGGGACTGCATCACCGCCCCGTCCATCAGCCGCACCCGCCGGACGTTGGATTGCCCGGGCATCCCGGTGCTCTCGAAGAGCTGGCCGTGCAGATAGAACAGGCCCTCGGTGAAGGCGCCCGGATCGTGCGGATAGGCGTGAACCACCTGAAACCCATCGACCGGAATGGCGGCGGCGGCCGGCAGCGCTGTAAGCCCCAGGATCGCGCTCAGCCCTAGTCTTCCAAGGATCGAAGGCACGCTAGGCTCCGGAGCTGGACTTTAGATCCATCCTTACGGGGAGCCGTTCACCGGGCGCAAGGCGTCAGTCGAGGCCGGAGACCTCGATCTCGGCGACCACCAGGCCCTTGGGCCCCTCGGCGAAGCGCACCATCACGTCGTCGCCGGGTTGCAGGTCTTCCATGCCGGAGCGGCGCAGGGTCTCGATGTGGACGAAGATGTCGCCCGGCTCGCCATCGCGCACCACGAAGCCATAGCCCTTGGTGCGGTTGAACCACTTCACCTTGGCGCGTTCCAGCGGCCCGGTGGCCGGCGGCGCCCGGCGGGGCGGCGGCCGGTTGGCGAAGTCGCCGCGCAGGAAGGCTTCGCGGTCGCCATGGCCTGCGCCGTCCCGGGGCCGCCGTTCGGCAGCCGGCGGTGCGGCGCTCTCGTCGAGGTCGACCACCTCGGCCACCTGCCAGCCCTTCGGCCGGCGCACCACGTCGCAGGTGATGATCGAGCCTTCCAGGGCGTGCTCGCGGCCCGAACTGCGCAGGCTGGTCACGTGCAGCAGCACGTCCTTCAGATCGGTCTGGCTCGGATCGTCGGGGACGATGAATCCATAACCCTTGCCGGCGTCGAACCACTTGACGCGACCACAGATGCGGAGGGATTCGCCCTGCGCATCCACTTGCTCGAATTCGTAACCAGCCATATGCCCCTCGGCCCGTTACTCCCCGATCCCGACAATCGGATTGAGCCTACTATAACACTGTTCGGTAAATGAGCGTGCGTCAACGGCGAAAATGCACGCGTCAGGGGAATTTACAGCGTTTGTTATCGATGGGGGGCCGTTCGCGTGGCAGTCCCTAGGGGAGTCGAACCCCTCTCTCCAGGTTGAAAACCTGGCGTCCTAACCGATAGACGAAGGGACCGCGTAAGCGCGAAGGGCGGCTCTATATCCGCCTTCCCCCAGAGGCGCAAGGAGGGGTTCGGGCCGTTCGTCCGCGCTCGGGCGCATCCCTAAGCGCGCCGAGGATCGGCGACGTCCTCGATCTCGAACTCGACGCTCTCGCGGCCCTGCCAATCGTCTGGCTTCAGACGACCGGCCACGTGGATCGCGCCGCCTTCGGTCATCAGCCGGCGGCCGGCCTCGGAGCCCTCGACCCGCCAGGCCACGGCCTTCAATCGCCCGCCGGAACCATCGGTGAGCGTGCAGCGCACATGGCCGCCGCGCAGCGCCATCGGCCGTTCGACCCGTACATCGGCCGCGGCGAAGGCCGGCTCGACATTGCCGGGACCGAAGGGCGCCATGCGCTGAAAATCCTGCCACAGCGCTCGGTCACAACCGCGAGTTGTCACCAACGCGTCGATCTCCAGGGCGTCTTCGGCAGCGGCGATCTCGGTCTCCGCCGCCAGGCGCTCGCAAAGGAAGGCGCGCAATTCGGGAATCGTGTCCGGCCGCACCGAAAGGCCCGCCGCCATGGCGTGGCCGCCGCCGGCCAGCAGCAGCCCCTCGTCATAGGCCGCCTGCACCGCGCGCCCCAGGTTCACCCCAGGTTGCGACCGGCCTGAGCCCTTGCCGACATTGGCGGTGCGGTCGACGCCCACCACCACCACGGGCTTGCGGTACTTCTCGCGCAGCCGCCCGGCGACGATGCCGATCACGCCCGGATGCCAGTCGTCCTGCGCCACCAGCAGCATCGGCGCGTCCGGCGCATTGCTCTCGGTTTCGATGTGGGCGATGGCCGCCTCGGTGACCTCGCGCTCGACCTCCTTGCGCGAGGCGTTCAGCTCGTCCAGCTCCTCGGCTAGGCCCCTCGCCTCCTCGGCGTCGTCCGTGGAGAGCAGCCGCGCGCCCAGGTCGGCGCGGCCGATTCGCCCGCCGGCGTTGATGCGAGGCCCCAGGATGAAGCCCACGTGGAACACCGAGGATGGCCCTTGCCCCTTGGCCACGTCCATCAAGGCCTTCAGCCCCGGATTGCGCCAGCCGGACATCACCTTCAGCCCCTGCGCCGCCAGCGCCCGGTTGAAGCCGCGCAGCTCAGTCACGTCGCAGATGGCGCCCATGGCGGCGAGGTCGAGCCATTGCCGCAGGTCCGGCTCAGGTCGATCACCGAACAGGCCACGTTTGCGCGCTTCGCGGTTCAGGGCCGCCAGCAGGACGAAGGTCACGCCCGCCGCCGCCAGGTGGCCTTGGCCGGAGGTGTCATCGGGCCGGTTGGGGTTCACCAGGGCCGAGACCTTGGGGATTTCCTCGCCGCGCATCAGGTGGTGGTCGATCACCACGACCTCCAGGCCGATCTCGGCGGCGCAGGCCAGGGCGTCGTGCGCGGCGGCCCCGCAATCGACGGTGACCACCAGCTCCGCGCCCTGCGCCTTCAGGCGCTTGAACGCCGCGGGCGATGGGCCATAGCCCTCCAGAATGCGGTCGGGGACATAGATCGGCAGGTCGTGGCCCAGGGCCCGGAACCAGCGCACAAGTTGGGCGGCGGAGGATGCGCCATCCACGTCATAATCGGCGAACACCACGGCCGGGCGCCGGCGTTCCAGGACATCGACTAGGATCTCGGCGGCCCGGTCCATGTCGGTGAAGCTGGACGGATTGGGAAACAGCGCTTTCAGCGTCGGATTAAGGTAGGTCTCGCCCTGCTCGGCGGTGACGCCCCGCGCCGCGAGCGCGCGGGCCAAAGGCTCGGACAGCCCGTGGCCGAGCTGGTGGCGGCGCACCAGCTCCGCGTCGGCCGCGCGCTCCCGCCACGCCCGCCCCGACAGCGAGCGCGTGACGCCGAGATAGCCGGGATATGTGCTGCCGTCCGGCACTCTGGCCGCTCCTCATTCCGCCGTGGCTGACTATCGGTCCGCCACCGGCGAGTCGCCAGCGGCGAGACGGAGTTGCGCACAGGCTTGCGTCAAAAGCGGACGGACCATCGCCTGCGCCCTATTCCGCGCGCGCGTCATGGCGTCTACGCACATCGGACCCATATAGCGGATGTTCCTCGGGGAGAATCCAGATGACCGACATCGCCACGGCCGGCGCCTACGCGCTTGGCGACCTCACCGTGAGGCGCATGGGCTACGGCGCCATGCAACTGGCCGGGCCGGGCGTGTTCGGCCCACCCAAGGATCGCTCCGAGGCGGTCGCCGTGCTGCGCGAGGCGATCGCCCAGGGCGTCGATCACATCGACACCAGCGACTTCTACGGCCCGCACGTCACCAACCAGATCATCCGCGAGGCGCTATCGCCCTATCCCGACAACCTGACCCTGGTCACCAAGCTGGGCGCCCGGCGCGGCGACGACGCCTCATGGCTGCCCTGGAGCGAGCCCGCCGACCTGGTTCAGGGCGTCGAGGACAATCTGCGCAACCTGGGCGTCGAGGCGCTCGACGTGGTCAACCTGCGGATCATGGGCGACATCCACGCCCCCAGCGAAGGCTCCATCGCCGACAGGTTCGCGGTGCTCGCCGAGCAGCAAAAGAAGGGCAAGATTCGCCACCTGGGCCTGAGCAACGCCACCTCCAAGCAGGTCGCCGAAGCCCGCGCCATCGCGCCCGTCGTCTGCGTGCAGAACATGTACAACCTGGCGCAGCGCGGCGACGACGCGCTGGTCGACGAGCTCGCGGGCCTGGGGATCGCCTATGTCCCGTTCTTCCCGCTGGGCGGCTTCTTTCCCCTGCAGGTCGAAACGCTGTCCCAGGTCGCCGCCGACCTCGGCGCGACACCGCTGCAGGTGGCGCTGGCCTGGCTGCTGCAGCGGGCGCCGAACATGTTGCTGATCCCCGGGACCTCGTCGCGCGCCCATCTGGCCGAGAACCTGGCCGCCGCCGAGCTCAAACTCCCCGCCGAGGCCTTGGCGAAGCTGGAGACCATCGGCCGGCCAGCCTGACGGGCAAGGCGCCATACGCGCCTGGCGCCGGCCCGTCCTCGACTACTTGCCGTGATAGGCGGCGATCTCGTCGTGGGCGATCTGCTGCAAGGCGCTCGCCTGCGGCGGCGAGATGCCGAGTTCCCGCGCCGCGGTCTCCCGCGCGCCCAGCGCCTGCGGGTCCTTGCCGGTCAGCCGCCCAAAGACCACCAGGGCTTCGAGGTAATAGCCGTAGGCGCTGGCGTGATAGCTGTCCCACGCCCACAGGTTGACCTTGCCCGCCGAAATCCCGTCGTAAGGGTTGGGATCGGCGAACCCGACCGCAAACGCCCGGTTCCAGGCGTCTCCTACCGGCGACACACCGCGCACATAGGGCGAAGCGGCCGCCGCCGCGTCATAGGCCTTGCGGACGTCGCGCCCCATCGCCTCGATCGGCTGACCATGCCAGTGGCCGGTGTCCGGATAGGTCTGGTCGGCGCGCGACCAGGTGGCCGTGATCAGGATGTCGACCTTCGGGTTGCGGGCGTGCAGCACCTTGGCCATCCGTCCCACGGTGTCGATCAGCAAGGCCGGATCGCCGGGCTTGGCGGCGTCGAGCGTGCTGAGGCCGTGCATGACCACATGGTCCCAGGCCTTGTCGATGAGCGGGAGCTTCTCCTGCAGGTGGTAATCGAGGCCCTTACCGGGCGCGGTTTCCAGACTGACCGCGTAATCGAGCCCGGCCTCCGTGGTGAACAGCTTGAAGAGCGCCGGCACGCCGCCGACGCCGCCGCCGTTCAGGTCGGTCACGCTGTCGCCGCGATACTTCCAGACCGGCGAATTGGCGCCGTAGGTGAAACTGTTGCCGATGAAGAGCACCGTCTCGGCGGCCCGCGCCGGGAGAGAACCCAGGGTCACCGCGGCCGCTGCAAGCGCCGCAAGCGCCCACCGGCGCGTCAAGATCAGCCCTGCCTTCGAAGCCATCCTGCGTCTCCCCCGCTGTTTGGCCGCGGTCTCCGCGGCTCCGCCTAGACCGGCCGCTTCATCCGCACTTCGCGCGAGGTGCGGGTCGCCGAGTTGAGAACCAAGGTGTGGGTGTGCACGAAGCCGCCCTCGACCTTCACCCCGTCCAGCAGCGCGCCGTTGGTGACCCCGGTGGCGGCGAAGATCGCGTCGGCCCGGACCATCTCGTGCAGGTCGTACTTGCGGTCGAGGTCGGTGATTCCCACCCGCGCGGCGCGGGCGCGCTCGTCGGCGTTACGGAACACCAACCGACCCTGGAACTGGCCGCCGACGCACTTCAGCGCCGCGCAGGCCAGCACGCCTTCTGGCGCGCCGCCTTGGCCGACGTAAAGGTCCACGCCGGTGGACGGGTCGGCGGTGTTCATCACGCCGGCCACGTCGCCGTCGGTGATCAGATAGATGCGGCAGCCGACCGAGCGTAGGCTCGCGATGATGTCGGCGTGGCGCGGTCGGTCCAGCACGCACACCGTCAGCTCCTGCGGCGGCACGCCCTTGGCCTTGGCCAGGGCCTTGACGTTGTCGGCCGGGCTCTTGTCCAGGTCGATCACGCCGGCCGGATAGCCGGGTCCGCAGGCGATCTTGTCCATGTAGGTGTCGGGGGCGTTCAGCATGGTGCCCTTGGGCGCCCAGGCCATCACCGCCAGCGCGTTGGCCATGGCCTTGGCGGTGAGCGTCGTGCCCTCCAGCGGGTCCAGCGCGATGTCGACCTTGTGTTTGCCGCCCTTGCCGACCTTTTCGCCGATGTAGAGCATCGGCGCCTCGTCGCGCTCGCCCTCGCCAATGACGATCTCGCCATCGATGTCGAGGTCGTTCAACGCCGTGCGCATGGCATCGACGGCGGCCTGGTCGGCCTCCTTCTCATCGCCCCTGCCGACCATCTTCCAGGCGGCGATGGCGGCGATCTCGGTGACGCGGACCGCGTCCAGCACCAGGCTGCGGTCGAGGACTTCGGAACTCATCTCTTCAGCGTCTCCGGCTTTCTTGTTCTTCAGATGCGCGCGATGCGTAGCAGTCTCGGACGGTCCAGCACAGCCGGCAGACCGGCGATCCGCTCGATCGCCGCCTTCAGCACCGATTCCGCGACGGCGTGGGTGGTGAGCACGATGGGCACACCCTGTGCGTTTTCCACCGGCTTTTGCAGGAAGCTTTCGATGGAGACGCCGGCCTCGGCCAGGGTCTCGGAGACCGCGGCGATCACGCCGGGCTCGTCCTTCACCGACAGGCGCAGATAGGCGCGTCCGATGCTCTTGGAGGGATCCACCGGCGTGAACGGCGAAAGCTCGCCCGCCGGGGCCTGGAATACCGGGCGCACGGCGCCGGCCATCACGTCGGCGATGTCGGCGGCGACCGCGGCGGCCGTGGGTCCCGCGCCCGCGCCCGGACCCTGCACGAAGATGCGCCCGGTCCGCGCGCCCTCGATGAACAGCGCGTTCAACGCCCCGCCGGCCTGGGCCAGCGGATGGGCCAGCGGCGCGAGCGAAGGATGCACCCGCACCAGCACGCCATCCGGCGAACGGTCGGCCGAAGCCACCAGCTTGATGCGATAGCCCAGGTCGCGGGCCAGGTGGATATCCAGGAGCTCGACGCCGGCGATGCCCTCGATCTCGGCGGCGGCGTAATTGGGGGCGCAGCCGAAGGCCAGCGCCGCCAGGATGGAGATCTTGTGGGCCGCGTCGAAGCCGCCCACGTCCATGGTCGGATCGGCCTCGGCGTAACCCAGGCGCTGGGCCTCGGCCAGCACCTCGGCGAACGAGCGGCCGGTCGCCTCCATCTCGGTCAGGATGTAGTTGCAGGTGCCGTTGAGGATGCCGGCCACCGAGCGGATCTCATCGCCCACCAGGGCCTCGCGGACCATCTTCACCGCCGGCACGCCGCCCATCACCGCGGCCTCGAACAGTAGGGCGACCCCGTTGGCCTCGGCCAGCGCCGCCAGTTCCGCCCCGTGCTCGGCGATCAGCGCCTTGTTGGCGGTGACCACCGGCTTGCCGGCCTTCAGCGCCGCCTCGACCGCCGCCTTGGCCGGCCCGTCCGAGCCGCCGATGAGTTCGACGAACAGGTCCGTTTCCGCCGAGGTCGCCAGCGCCACCGGATCGTCGAACCAGGGCAGGTTGGCGATATCGAACGGCCGGGGCCGCGAGCGTGAGCGCGCCGAGACCCCGGTGATCGTGACGCTGCCGCCGGCCGGCGCGAAGTCCGCCCGGTCGGCCAGGAAGTTCAGCAGGCCCGCCCCCACCGTTCCGAGGCCCGCGACGCCGATGCGCCAGGTCTTGCGGCTGGCGGCGGTCATTGCGAGGCCAGGGTGTTGTGGGCGCGCGCCAGGATGTCTTCAGACTGGCTGAGGAACTTCTTCACGTTGCGGGCCGCCTGGCGGATGCGGTGCTCGTTCTCCACTAGACCCACCCGCACATAGCCCTCGCCATATTCCCCAAAGCCCACGCCAGGCGCGACGGCGACGCCCGCCTCCTCGATCAGGAGCTTGGAGAACAGCAGCGAGCCGGCCTCCTTGAACTGCTCGGGCACGGGCGCCCAGGCGAACATCGAGGCCGAGGGCGACGGGATGTCCCAGCCGGCCCGCTTCATGGTCTCCACCAGCACGTCGCGGCGGGATTTGTAGATCGCCCGGATCTCGTCGACGCAGTCCTGCGGCCCGTTCAGCGCCGCCGCCGCCGCCACCTGGATCGGGGTGTAGGCGCCATAGTCGAGGTAGGACTTCACCCGCGCCAGCGCCGCGCATATCCGCGCATTGCCCACCACCATGCCCACGCGCCAGCCGGCCATGGCGTAGGTCTTCGACAGCGAATTGACCTCGACGGCGATGTCCTTGGCGCCCTCCACCTGCAGCACCGAGGGCGGCGGGTTGTCGTCGAAGTAGATCTCCGAATAGGCGATGTCGCTGATCACCAGCAT
>DATAUR010000142.1:0-17407 GCA_036268175.1 Phenylobacterium sp.
ATTGGCTGGGGAACTAGGACTCGAACCTAGAATGACGGTACCAAAAACCGCAGTGTTACCATTACACCATTCCCCAGCAGGAATGGCCGCGAGGGGTCCCGCGCGGAGGCGTCGAGATAGCGTATGACACCCTGCGATGCAACGTCCCGAAAGTCATCCGGGAAGTCACCCGATTTGGCCGCCCAAGAAACCCTCCCAAGGCCGCCTTGCGGGCCTCCAACCCCTCCTCTATAAGGCGCCCTCCAAAGTCGGAGTGTGGCTCAGTCTGGTAGAGCACCGCGTTCGGGACGCGGGGGTCGCAGGTTCAAATCCTGCCACTCCGACCATTTCCTCCCGCCCTGTGAAATTTCGCCGCCGCGCGGCGCTTCGCGCCTGACGCCGTAAGACTTTCGCGGGCCGGGAACGCCTTGCGCCATCAAGCGTTGCTGGAGGCAGGTCGGAGAGCTGCCTTGCCCCCATTTCAGGTCGATCGTCGCACCCTGCTCGGCGTTGGCGGCGCGGTGGCCTGTGCTGTCCCCCTGGCGAGCTCGGCGGCAGTGCTGAGCGGCGAGGGCGTGCCCTGGAGCGCCAACACCTCGTCCTTCCCCACCGCGACCGACCTGCGGGCGCACTACATCTATTTCACCTCCGACGAGGCGGCGTTCATCGAGGCCGCGGCCCTGCGCATCGTGCCGGCCGACGCGAGCGGGCCCAGCGCGCTGGAGGCCGGCGTGCCGCTGTTCCTCGACCGCCAGCTGGCCGGCGACTACGGCAAAGGCGCGCGGCTCTATATGCAGGGCCCCTTCGGCAAGAGCACGGGCACGCAAGGCTACCAGGCCAAGTGGCCACCCGCCGGTTTCCACCGCGCCGCCATCAAGGCGATCGGCGACTACCTGGGCCAGAACAACGGCGCGCCCTTCCACAAACGCAGCGCCGCCGACCAGGACGCCTTCCTGAAGGACCTGTCGGGCGGCAAGGTCGACCTGGGCGCCGACGTCGACGGCAAGGCCTACTTCACCCTGCTGCTGCAGAACGTGATGGAGGGCTATTTCTCCGACCCGATCTACGGCGGCAACCGCAACCTGTCGGCCTGGAAGATGATCGGGTTCTCCGGCGCGCGTTACGACCAGCGCGCCTATGTGCTGACCTACGGCAAGCCCTATCCGTTGCCGCCGGTCGGCATCGGCGGCCGGCCTGAGTGGACGGTGAAGGGCTAGGCCATGGCGACGAAACTTCCCTCCGTCGATGCGGTGCTGATCGGCTTTGGCTGGACCGGCGCGATCATGGCCCAGGAACTGACCGAGGCGGGCTTGAACGTGCTGGCCATCGAGCGCGGCGACTGGCGCGACACGGCCACCGACTTCTCGCCCGCCTATGCCCAGGACGAGTTGCGCTACTATTGGCGCCACGAGCTGTTCCAGCGGCTGAACCACGACACCCTGACCGTCCGCAACAAGACCAGCGAGACGGCGCTGCCCATGCGTCAGCTGGGCTCGTTCCTGCTGGGCTCGGGCGTCGGCGGGGCCGGCGTGCACTGGAACGGTCAGGTCTGGCGCTTCCTGCCCACCGACCTGAAGGCCAAGAGCCACAACCTGCAGCGCTATGGCAAAGCCTACGTCCCCGACGACATGACCATCCAGGACTATCCGGTCAGCTATGACGACCTGGAGCCCTACTACGACAAGTTCGAACACCTCTGCGGCGTTTCCGGCAAGGCCGGCAACCTGCAGGGCGCGATCCAGGCGGGGGGCGACCCCTTCGAGGGTCCCAGGCAGCGGGACTATCCCAATCCGCCGCTGAACATGCCCTATGCGCCGACCCTGTTCGGCCAGGCGGCCGCGAGCCTGGGGCGCCATCCCTTCCCGCACCCCGCGGCCAACTGCAGCCGGCCCTACACCAACCCGCTGGGCGTGCAGCTTGGCCCCTGCACCTACTGCGGCTTCTGCGAGAAGTACGCCTTCGGCAACTACGCCAAGGCCAGCGCCCAGACGACCATCCTGCCGGTGCTGATGCGCAAGAAGTCCTTCACGCTGAAGACCAATTCAGAGGTCACCAAGATCAACCTCTCGGCCGACGGCAAGACCGCCACCGGGGTCACCTATCTCGATGAAAAGGGACAGGAGTTCGAGCAACCGGCGGAAATGGTGATCCTGTCGGCCTACATCCTGCACAATGTCCGGCTGCTGCTGCTGTCCGGCATCGGCAAGCCCTACGATCCCAACACCGGCGAAGGGATCGTGGGCAAGAACTACGCCTACCAGATCACTTCCTCGGTGAACGTGTTCTTCAACGACAAGATCCTCAACCCGTTCGTGGGCGCGGGCGCGTTGGGCACGATCATCAACGACTTCAACGGCGACAACTTCGACCATTCGGGTCTGGGGTTCATCGGCGGCGGCTATGTGGGCGTGCTGCAGACCGGCGCCCGGCCGATCGAGACCCATCCGACGCCGACCGGCACGCCCACCTGGGGCGCGGAGTGGAAGAAGGCCATCGCCCGCGACTATCTGAAGACCACCACGGTCGCCACCCACGGCGCGGTGATGAGCCACCGCGGCAACTACCTGGACCTCGATCCCACCTACAAGGACGTCTACGGCCGGCCTTTGCTGCGCATGACCTTCGATTTCACCGACAACGAACACAAGATGAGCGACTACCTCACCGACCGCGCCAGCGAGATCGCCACGGCCATGGGCGGCCGCGAGATCAAGGCCAACTACCGCAAGGGCTCGTGGGACGTCGTCCCCTACCAGACCACCCACAACACCGGCGGGGCGATCATGGGCGAAAACCCACGCGACAGCTTCACCAACAAGTATCTGCAGAGCTGGGACGTGCCCAACCTGTTCGTGCTGGGCGCCACCGCCTTCCCGCAGAACGCCGGCTACAATCCCACCGGCACGGTGGCGGCGCTGACCTATCACGCGGCCGAGGCGATCAAGAGCCAGTACCTGAAGGCGCCGCACCAGCCGCTGGTGAGGGCCTGACATGCGGCGGCGGGGCGCTCTTGCGATGCTGCTGGCCGCGACGGCCGTCTTCGTGGCGCATCCCGCCGCGCTCGACGCCCAGCAGGCGCCAGCGCCCGCGCCTTACGCCGGATCGCCGCAGGTCTCGCAGGGCCACATCCTGGCGATCGAGGGCGACTGCGCCGGCTGCCACAACCGGCCGGGCGGCCAGTCCTTCGCGGGCGGCCTGCCGCTCGCCTCTCCGTTCGGGACCATCTACACCGCCAACATTACCCCCGACCGCGAGACCGGCATCGGGAGCTGGACCGCCGACCAGTTCTGGAACGCCATGCACAACGGCGTCCGCGCCGACGGCGCCAAGCTCTATCCGGCCTTTCCGTACCCCTATTTCACCCACATCACCCGGGCCGAGTCCGACGCGCTCTACGCCTATTTCCGCACCGTTCCGGCGGTCAGCTATCGCCCGCCGCCCAACCGCCTGCCCTTTCCGCTGAACATCCGCGCCCTGGTGGGGATCTGGAACGCCCTCTACTTCAAGCCGGACAACGCGCCCACCACCGGACCCACGCCCGGCCAGCACCTGGTCCAAGGCCTGGGACATTGCGGCGCCTGCCACACGCCCAAGACCTTCCTGGCCGGCGACAAGGCCGGGCATGAGCTGGAGGGCGGCAAGCTCGACAACTGGTTCGCGCCGGCGATCAATTCCGACGTCCGCCGGGGCCTGGGCGCCTGGTCGGCGGCCGACGTGGTCGAATATCTGAAGACCGGCCGCAACGCCCGCGCCAACGGCTCGGCCGCCATGGCCGAGGTGATCACCAACTCCACATCGCAGATGGCCGACGCCGACCTGCAGGCCATCGCCACCTATCTGAAGGGCGAGCCCAGCCACGCCCAAGCCCCGGTCGCCGCGACGCCCGATCCGAAGGTCATGGCCGTGGGCCAGGCGATCTATGTGGATCAGTGCGCCACCTGCCACGCGGTCGACGGCAAGGCCGCGCCGACCTTCTTCCCGCCGCTGCCGGGCGCGGCGGTCACCCAGTCCACCGACCCGACCACGGTGATCCGCTTCATCCTGTCGGGGACCCAGACGGTGGCCACCGACGCCCGGCCGACGCCGCTCTCGATGCCCAGCTTCGGCTGGAAGCTCTCCGACGCCCAGATCGCCGCGGTCGCCACCTATGTCCGCAACAGCTGGGGCAACGTCGCGCCACAAGTCCGGCCCGGCGAGGTCGGCAAGCTGCGCCGCAAGGTGGGCCACGCCGTGCAGAAGCCCTCGGCGCGCGTTTAGCGTGCAGACGCCGAAATAGTGTGCGAGAGGCGGCGCTTAGACTTAAAGATTCTCGGGTCTTCCCTAAGGCGCGCGCGATTCTCAGATGAAACAGTTCCTGATCACCGCCGCCGGCGTCTTTGCGGGCTTGCTGATCTTCATGATCGGCGTGCCGTTCGTGCTGATCTCCATGGCCGCCGCCGCCGCGGGACCCGCGCCGCCGCCCTCCAAGGCGGTCCTGGAACTGGACTTGCGCGATCCGCTCACCGATCAGTCGCCGCAGAACCTGCTCGCCGGCTTCGCGCGCCGCGGGCACTCGGCCATGTCGATCGTCGAGGGCCTGCGCCGCGCTGAGAAAGACGACCGGGTGCGAGGCGTGCTGCTGCGCCTGCCGGAGGGCGGCATCGAGCCGGGCCTGGCCGACGAGTTGCGCCTGGCGATCAAGCACTTCCGCGCCTCGGGCAAGCCGGTGATCGCCCACAGCCAGGGGCTCTATCCCTCCGGCATCGTCACCGCGACCTACATGCTGGGCGCCTCGGCCAACGAGTTGTGGATGCAGCCTGGCGCCTCGTTCCAGGTGACCGGGATCGCCAACGAGGACCTGTTCTTCAAGCGCTTCTTCGACAAGTATGGCGTCCACGCGGACTATGAGCAGCGTTACGAATACAAGAACGCGGTCAACGGCTACCTCTTCGACGACTACACGCCGGCGCACCGCGAGGCGGAGCTGTCGTGGATGAACTCGGTCTATTCCACCGAGATCGCCGCCGCCGCCGCCGATCGCAAGCTCGATCCCATGATCCTCAAGACCAGCCTGGAAGCCGGCCCCTACCTCGCCGACGAGGCGCTGGAACGGCGGCTGATCGACCATGTGGGCCAGGTGCACGAAGCGCAGGCCACCCTGCTGAAAGCGGCCGGCGACGGCGCCGAGCTGATGGACTTCGAGGACTACGCCCATGGCCGCGCGCCGCGCGAGCGGGGCCTGGGGCCCGCCGTCGCGGTGATCGAGGCCGAGGGCGACATCGTCGATGGCAAGGACCAGGGTGGCAGCCCATTCTCGGGCGGCTCGACCATCTACGCCGACGACATCGCCGACGCCTTCTACGACGCGATCAAGGCCAAGGACGTGAAGGCCATCGTCTTCCGCCTCAATTCCCCAGGCGGCTCCGACACCGCGTCGGAGGAGATCCTGGCGGCCATCCGCGCCGCCAAGGCGGCCGGCAAGCCGGTGGTGGTCTCCATGGGCACCTATGGGGCGTCCGGCGGCTACTGGATCTCGTCGGAGGCTTCGGCGATCGTCGCCGAGCCCTCGACGCTCACCGGCTCGATCGGGGTGTTCGGCGGCAAGTTCGCGGTGGGCGAGGCTTTGGCCCGCTTCGGCGTCGACATCCGCCAACTGGGCGTGGGCGGCGACTACGCCGGCGCTTTCGGCATGGGCAAGGAGTTCACGCCCTCGCAGCGCGCGGCCTTCTCCCACTGGATGGACCGCATCTACGACAACTTCGTCGCCCGGGTGGCCGAGGGGCGCAAGCTGCCGGTCGAGCGGGTGCGCGAGATCGCCAAGGGCCACGTCTGGACCGGCGCCCAGGCCAAGGACCTGGGCCTCGTCGACCAGATCGGCGGCTTCTATGACGCGGTGGCCCGCGCCAAGGCGCTGGCCGGCATCACCGGCGAGGCGCGGTTGAAGCGCATGTCGCCGTCCGGATCGCCGTTCGAGGCGGTGCAGAAGATGCTGGGCGTCTCGGCTTCCTCGGCGCGGACCCTGGCGGCGGCGGCCTGGGTGTTCGGCGATCCGAGGGCGCAAGGGATCCTGGACCAGCTGGCCCAGGCGCGGCTGCGCAGCCAGGGCGCCATGGTGCTGGCGCCCACCCGCGTCCACTAGGACCGTGGAGGCCGGGATTCTAGAATCCCGGCCGCCGCGACTGCAGCCGCACCCGCTGGTCGCCCGGCGGCGAGGGCGTGAACACCACGACCTTGCGGCCGAAGTCCAGGGTCACGTCCTGGAAGTGGCGCAGCACGTCGACGCCGATCAGGATCGCCGGCTGGGCGGTGAGCTTCCACAGCTCGAAGATGTGCAGCTCGGCGAAAATCCCCAGCACCTCGTTGATCTGCATGCCGCCGAGCCGCAGCGTCGGCAGCGGTGCGAACTCGCCGATCGCCGTCTGGCCGGTGGCGCTGATCAAGGGCACGGGCGCCAGGTGCACTCCGAAATCCGGATGGGTGTGCACCACCGCGTCGCGCAGGGCGTGGTTGCCCACCGTCACCTGCGCCCCGGAATCGATGAAGGCCGCCACCCGCACGTCGGCCACCTGGGCGTCGAGGATCACCAGCTGGCCTTCGCGATAGGCGGCCGGCACCTGGATCGGGTCGGTGTAGGCGTGAATCCGCGAATTGGTGCCGACGCCAACCGCCATGCCGATGCCCGACGGGGCGATCTCGAAGCGGTTGTCGACGAAGTCGAGCGACATCCGCCGGCCGCGCAGGATGTCGACGCCCAGCAGGCCGTCGGCGCCCAGCCGTCCGCGCGGCAGCACCGGCAGGGTCAGGCCGCTGGAGACCACCGAGCCAACGCCCAGGCGATGCACCAGGGCGAGGTCCGCCGGCTCCGCGCCGGCGATGCCGTGCACCTCCGCCTGGCCGGCCGGCGGCAGGTTGCAGGCGGCGGCGACCTCGGTGGCCACCACGGTGCGGTTGGCGCCGGTGTCCACGACGAAGCCGAACGGGCCCTTGCCGTTCAGATAGACCGGCACGCTCATCCGCATGGCCTGGTCGAAGGCTGTTTCCAGCTGGGCGCCGGTATCGGGCGGCGCCTGCGGCGGCGCAGGGCCGGTGTCGGTGAGGTTGATGGAGATCAGCGGCCGCGAGGCGGGGGTGGCGCAGGCGCTGAGCAGCGCCGGCCCCAGCGCCGCCGCCAGGCTCCGCCTGGACCATCCCTGTTCGGACATTTCCGCTTCCCCTTCGACCGCTCAATCTGCGCGGCGGAGCATCAAAGCGGAAGATGCTTGCGACGAATGTACGACCGGGATCGAAGAACGGTCAGGCGTCGAATTTCCGCGCCTTGGCGGCCTCGACCTCTTCCAGCAACGCCTGGGCGAACTTGCGCTGCTCTTCGGAAGTGCGGCCATCGGCGATCATGTCATGCAGTCGCGCTTCGGCGGCGGCATGGTCTCCGTCGGCCAGGTCGGCGCGGGCCAGGTAGATCACCGCGTCGGGATAGCCGGGCTCGGCGGCCAGCACCTGTTGGGCAAGCTTTCGGGCTTCGGCGTGGTCGCCACGGCGACTGGCGGCCGAGGCCAGGCCCGCGACCGCCAGCAGATTGCCCGGCTGCAGCTCGTTCGCCCGGCGGAAGGCGGCCTCGGCCTCGTCGTTGCGTCCAAGCTGCTCGAGCGCCGAGCCGCGCGCGGCGTGGGCCTGGGCGAAGCCCGGCTGGGCGGCGATCATCGCGTCGAAGTGCGGCAGGGCCGCCTCGAAACGCTGCAGCCGAAACAGGCAGAGGCCCAGCGCCTGGCGCAGGCCCATGTCGTCGGGCGCCAGACGGCGGCCGCGCTCCAGCAGCGCCAGCGCCTCGGTGTAGCGATCTTCGCTTTCCAGCCGCTCGGCCGCCAGGTTGAAGATCAGCGGATGCTCCAGCCCACCGGCCAGGGCGCGTTCGGCCAGGGCGACAGCGCCTTCGATATCGCCGGCGGTCAGCTTGCCCTGGATCGCCAGCACCTGGGCCTGGTCGGCCGCCGGATCGCGCGGCTTTGGCGCCACGGAGAGCCGGATCGGCCCCGACTTGAATTCCATCTCGAACCTCACGCTGCACGGCCGGCCGGGACACTAGCTTTCGGCGCCCGATCGGCCAAGGCCGGCGCCGCGCACGAAAAAGGGCGGCGGATTGCTCCGCCGCCCGATCTCTGGTGGTTGAACCGCCGGTCTTAGAAGTCGGCGGTCAGGCCGATATACATGAAGCGGCCGAGCGCATCGTAGACCTGCGGGTAGGTGTTGCCGTTGCAGTACGTGGCCGCGCAGTTGGTGCCCACCAGCGGCGGGTCCTTGTCGAACACGTTGTTCACGCCAACCCGGAAGTTCAGGTTGTTGTGGATCGTGAAGTTCGCCGTCAGGTCGATGTAGTTCTGGGCCGACAGCGTCTTCTCGCCCGGGAACTGGTTCGCCGGGTTGTTGAGCTGCGGGTTGGAGTCGTAGGCGTCGAGCGACACCTTGCCGAAGTAGCGCCATTGCACCCGCAGGCTCATGCTCTTGACCCAGTCGCCATAGGACCACGGCGTGTTCCAGGTCAGAGCCGCCTTGTGACGCCACTTGGCCGCCGGCGCGGTGGAGGAGCCGGCGGTGCAGACCAGGCCGTAGAGGCCGGCGCAGTCGTAGCTCGGGCCGCCCGGCAGCGGTTGGGTCACCAGGGTGTCGAGCCAGGTCCCGACCAAGGAGGCCGAAATCGAGCCGTTGTCGCCAAGGCCCAGGGTCGACAGGTCGGTCCGGTAGGCGAGGTTGAAGTCGACGCCCGTGGTCTTCAGCGAACCGGTGTTCAGGGTCGTGTCCTGCACGAAGCCCTGGTTCGAGAGGAACAGCGAGCCGTTGGCGTCGCGGTGTACCAGACCGCAGAACGTCGGGTTGTCGGAGTTGATGCACTGGTTGAGGATCAGGTTGGCGCCGAGGCCGGCGATGAACTGATCGACCCGGATGTCGAAGTAGTCGGCCGACATGCTGAGGCCCGGCGCGAAGGTCGGCTGCCACACCACACCGGCGGTGTAGGTGTCGCTGATTTCCGGCTTCAGGTTCGGGTTGCCGCCGGTCTCACCGTTGTACTGGTTGGCCGGGTTGGATTCGATGGCCAGCACCTGGGCGGTGGTCAGGTGGAAGACGCTGGCGCAGTTGGCGATCTTGGCGGCGTTGGCCGTCGGGTTGGCCGCGAGGCCGGCGCAGGGGTCCTGGTTGCCGTCGAGCACCACGTTCTGCGGCGCGAACAGTTCGTTGATGTTCGGCGCGCGGACGGCGCGGTTGTAGCCAGCGCGGAAGCGCAGGCCGTCGATCATCTCCCACTCACCCGCGATCTTGTAGGTGTTGGTGTCGCCGACCGAGGAGTAGTCCGAGAAGCGGTAGCCCAGTTCCAGGAACACGTCCTTGGCCAGCGGCATGTCGCTGATCAGCGGAATGCGGGCTTCGCCGAACAGTTCGTAGACGTCGAAGCTGCCGCTGACCGGCGGCGCCGCGCCGCCGTTGCCGTTGACCAAGCCGTTGTTGGCCAGGAAGTCGGCGACGGTGTCGAGGTGCTCGCGGCGGTATTCGGCGCCGAACGCGACACCCACGCCTTCCGAAGCCCACGGGCTCTTCAGCCCGTAATCGCCAAGCTTGCCGGTGAAGGCCAGGCTGACGACGCGCTCGGTGGTGTTGGAGCTGTTGAAGCTGTTGATCGACAGGAAGTTGATCGCGGCGGGCGAAATCAGGGCCGAGGAGAAGATGTTGATCGGCACGCAGCCCGGATCGGCGCCGGCGGCGCAGACGGGGCCGTTGGGACCGGCGACCGCGTTCAGCGACTGGTTGATGCGGGTGGTGTCGAAGTTGCCGGACTGACGGTTATTCACCTGTACGGAGTCGTACATCATGTAGCCGTCGTAGTTCCAGTTCTTGCCCAGGTCGCCACGCAGGCCGAGCAGGATCCGGTAGTCGTTGTGACGATACTGGGTCAGACGGCCGGTCTGCTCGCTGTCGAGCAGGCGGCGCGCGACGGTGCCGGTGAAGGTGCCGGCCGGGTTGCTGGCGCAGGTGCCGCCGCCGGTCGCCGCGGTCGGGACCAGCAGGCCCTTTTCCTGCGTCGTCAGGAACGGGTTGGCGCAGTCGACCGAGAAGGTGCCGGCGAAGATGCCGCCCGCCGCGATCTGGGCGGTCGAGTTGTCGTCCATGAACATGGTGTTCATGTAGGCGTCGGCCCAGGGCGCGATCTCGTAGTGGGCGAAGGCGCCCAGCGAATAACGCTCGTCGGGACGGACGAAGAAGTTGGCCGGACCGAAGTTGAACACGTCCGTCGCCACGCGGGGACGGAAGGTGTTGAAGGTGGTCGGGTCGACCAGGAAGTTGCCGACGCGGGCCGGGTAAGCCGTGCCGGAACCGGAGCAGCCGAAACCGGTGGCGGTCGAGGCGAAGGTACAGGCCGAGAAGTCGCGCTCCGATTCCAGGATCGGGTTGTTCTGGCGGTAGGTGGCGTAGGCGGTGACGTTGCCCTTGCCGTCCGGCGCATTGGCGCCGATGACCATGGTGACCTGCGAGCCTTCACCGTCGAAAGTGTTGCCGGGGATGGCGAACTGCGAGGGGATGATCGCGGTCTTGGCCCCGGCGGTCAGCGCGGCTTGGCCGACGCTATTGTTGTTATCGTGCTGATAGCCCGAGTACTGCGCGTCGAGGCGCACGCCTTCGAAGTTCTTCAGCATGATGAAGTTGACGACGCCGGAGATGGCGTCGGCGCCGTAGGTGGCCGAGGCGCCGCCGGTCAGCACGTCAACCCGTTCGACCAGGGCGGACGGGATGAAGTTCAGGTCGGCAGGCGTCGGCGCGGCGCGGACGCCGTCGATCAGCACCAGGGTGCGCGACGAACCGAGGTCGCGAAGGTTGACCGTCGCCGTACCGTTCGAACCGTTGGTGATCGAGGAGCCTTGGCCCGCGAACACCTGCGGCAGGGAGTTGGTGATGTCCTCGATCCGGGTGACGCCCTGGTTCTTGATGTCGGCGGCGCCGACCGTGGTGATCGGGGCGATGGAGGTCAGGTTCGGCGACGGGATCCGGGTGCCGGTGACGACGATTTCGGAGACTTCCCCGTTGGCGGCGTCGGCCGCGGCCGCGAAAGCTTGCGTCGCGGAGAGACCCAGAAAGGCCACGCCGCAGATCATCGAGGAGGCCAGCAGGCGCTCCCGAGTGCTTTGAATTTTCAAGGTCTACATCCTCCAGCGACCGCCCCGAAAGGTCGGCCTGCCCCCAAACAAATTCGTTCCCGGAGTCGCAGTCGAACCCGGTTACGACGGAGTTACGGGCGTATCTAACTGTCGGTCAACGAACATTAGCTTTTGGAAATGTTGTGGCTGCCAACCTGTCGCATTCTGGTCACAGATTGGGCGTGGTGTTGAAGATGCGAGCACGTTTCGCCCCCGGATGACGCAATTGCGCCAAGCTCCTGTCGTGGGAAGGCGCGCTGGCGATCCAAGCCGGTCGCGGGCCTGCACGGACCGAACAGGTGACGGAACGGGCTGGCGGATCGGGCGGATTGCGTGCGCCGCGCGAGCGGTCTTGATATGCAGGCCAATCACGCCAGAGTCGGCGAAATCAGAAGTCGGGGATCGATCGAAGATGCAAGCGTTTGGGGCTCGGGCGCAGTTTGTCGCCGCCGCCGTATTGATCGTCGCCTTGGCCGCGCCGCCGCTGGCGACCGCCGCCGAGCCGGCCGCGCCCGCGCGGGCTCAGCAGTTGCAGCAGTTGCTGGACTGCCGCGCGCTTACCGACTCCACCGCCCGCCTGGCCTGCTTCGACAAGGCCGCCGGCGCGCTCGACCAGGCCGAGGCCAAGGGTGACGTGGTGGTGGTCGACCGCGAAACCGCCCGCAAGGTGCGCCGCCAGGCGTTCGGCTTCACCCTGCCCTCCATGTCGCTGTTCGAGAAGGGCGAGAAGCCCGAGACCATCACCTCCTCGGAAGGCACCATCGCCAGCGCCCGCAGGCTGCTCACCGGCAAGTGGGAGATCAAGCTGGAGGACGGGGCCACCTGGGTGCAGGTCGACCTCACCGAAATCCCCATCGACCCCAAGCCCGGCCAGACGGTGAAGATCAAGGCCCAGGCCATGGGCAGCTACGCCATGTCGGTCAACAACCAGCGCGAAGTGAAGGTCCACCGCGAGGAATAGGCGCCGCCGCGCGGCGTCACCGGTCCTTCGGGTCGATCGCGTCGCGCAGGCCGTCGCCGATGAAGTTGAAGCTCATCAGCGTCACCACCATCACCGCCGAGGGGAAGACCAGCAGCCAGGGCGCGAGCTCCATGTCCTGCGCCCCGCTGGCGATCAGCGTGCCGAGCGAGGCCATCGGCGGCTGCACGCCCAGGCCGAGGAAACTCAGGAAGCTCTCGGCCAGGATCACCGCGGGAATGGTCAGGGTCACGTAGACGACCACGGGCCCCAACAGGTTCGGCACGATGTGGCGCGCGATGATCCCGCGCCGGCTTAGGCCCGCGGCGCGCGCCGCCTCCACGAACTCCTTGTGCTTCAGGGTCAGTGTCTGGCCGCGCACGATGCGGCTCATGGTCAGCCACTCCACCGCCCCGATCGCCACGAAGATCAGGATGAAGTTGGAGCCGAAGGTGACCATCAACAGGATCACGAAGAAGATGAACGGCAGGGAGTAGAGCACGTCGACGATGCGCATCATCGCCTCGTCCAGCCGCCCGCCCACGAAGCCCGCCACCGATCCCCAGGCGACCCCGATCGCCAGCGAGACCAGGGTCGCGACGAGGCCAATGGCCAGGGACACCCGCAGCCCCATCAACAGCCGCGCCAGCAGGTCGCGGCCGAGCTCATCGGTCCCCAGCAGGTGACCGTGAACCAAGGGCGCCACCCAGACGTCGGTCTTGTTCACCTGGTCGTAGGCGTAGGGCGCCAGGTACGGCCCGACCGCCGCGGCCACGACGAGGACACCCAGCACCGCCATGCCGGTGACCGCGGCGCGATTGCGCAGCAGGCGGCGGCGGGCGTCGTCCCAGAGGCTGCGGCCCTTCAGCGCCGCCCGCTCCATCTCGTGCGCGCCCTTGCGCGAGCCCGGGATCAGGATGGAGGCGCTCATGCCAACCGCACCCTCATGCCAACCGCACCCTGGGATCCAGCATCGCGTAGAGCAGGTCGGCGATCAGGTTCAAGGCCAGGATCAGGGCGGCGTAGACGATGACCATGCCCATCACCACGGTGTAGTCGCGCTGCAAGGCGCTGATCACGAAGAACTTTCCCAGGCCCGGCAGGTTGAAGATCTTCTCCACCACCAGCGAGCCGGTGATCAGCCCGGCGCAGGCGGGGCCCAGGTAGCTGACCAGCGGCAGGATCGCGGCGCGCAGGGCATGGCGGATGACGATGCGCCCCTCCGAAAGGCCCTTGGCGCGGGCGGTGCGCACATAGTTGGAGTGCAACACCTCGATCATGCCGGCCCTCGTCAGGCGCGAGATGATGGCGATCTGCGGCAGCGCCAGGACGGTCACCGGCATGACCATGTTGATCAAGGCGCCCTTGTCCCAGCCGGCGCTGGGGAGCCAGCCCAGCTTCGAGGCGAAGGCCAGCACCAGCAGGGGCGCGGTGACGAAGGTCGGGATGCAGACGCCCAGCACCGCCACGGTCATGACGCCGTAGTCCACCGCCCGGTTCTGCCGCATGGCCGCCAGCACCCCCAGGCTGACCCCGATCAGTCCGGCCAGCAGGATCGCCGCGCCGCCGAGCTTCAGGGAGACCGGATAGTTCTCCTTGAGAATCTCCAGGACGGTCTTGTCCTTGTACTTGAGCGACGGCCCCAGATCGCCGCGCGCCACGTCGCCCAGGTAGCTCAGGTACTGCACGGCCAGCGGCCGGTTCATGCCGTACCTGGCGCGCACGTTGCGCTCGATCTGCGGGGAGAGCTTGCGGTCCATGTCGAAGGGGCTGCCGGGCGCCGCGCGCATCATGAAGAAGGCGAGGGTGATCACCAGGAAGAGCGTCGGGATCGCGACCAGCAGGCGCCGGCCGATGAAGCGGAGCATGTGCCTGGAAGACGCCTTTGGGTCTGGGCCTTTTGGGAGCCTCTGGGAGGCCTTTTCGGGGCCGCGCATTGCGAAACTTCCACCGGCCCCCGATGATGTCAACGAAGGGCCAGCCCCACCAACGAAAGACCCCCGATGTCCGACTTCCGACGCGTCACCGACGACTTCACCACCTCGCCGCAGATCAGCACCGCCGACGTGGCCGAGGCCGCCCGGCAGGGCTTCACCGCCATCGTCTGCAACCGCCCTGACGGCGAGGATCCCGGCCAGCCGTCCGCCGCCGAGATCAGGAGCGCCGCCGAGGGGCACGGCCTGAGCTTCACCCACATTCCGGTGCGCGGCGCGCCGGGGCCGGCCGAGGTCGAGGCCATGCGCCAAGCGGTGGAGGCCGCCGATGGCCCGGTGCTCGCCTACTGCCGGTCGGGCACGCGCTCGATCACCACCTGGGCCATCGGCCAGGCCATGTCGGGCGCCCGCGAGCGCGGCGAACTGGTCAGCCTGGGCCGCGGCGCCGGCTACGACCTCTCGGGCGCGCTTGGCGGATGACGCCCGCATGATCCCCTACGTCCGCGAGATCGAGTTCGAGTACGGCGCCTGCGATCAGGTCTCGCCGCTGATCCGCCGGGTGGTGGCCAACAATCCAGGCCCCTTCACCTTCAAGGGCACGGGCACCTATATCGTGGGCCAAGGCGAGGTCGCGGTGATCGATCCCGGCCCCGACCTGCCCGAGCACCTGGCCGCCATCCTGAAGGCGGTCGAGGGCGAGCGGGTCAGCCATATCCTGATCACCCACCACCACTCCGACCACTCGCCCCTGGCCGGGCCGCTGAAGGCCGCCACCGGCGCGACCATCTACGGCTGCGCGGTGAAACAGCATGAGGCCGAGGAGGCGGGCGCGCCGCGCATGGAGGCCGGCCACGACCTGGACTTCCATCCCGACATCAGCCTGTGCGACGGCGGCGAGGTCGCAGGGCCCGGCTGGACGATGCAGGCGATCTCGACGCCCGGCCACACCTCCAACCACCTCTGCTATGCGCTGAAGGAAGAGAACGCCTGCTTTACCGGCGACCACATCATGGGCTGGTCGACCACGGTGATCACGCCGCCGGACGGCGACATGAGCGCCTATCTGCAGAGCCTGCAGCGCATCCGGGCGCGGAACTTCACGACGCTCTGGCCCACCCACGGCCCGCCGATCCGCGAGGTCACGCCGTTCATCGACGCCTATGCCGAGCACCGCCAGGAGCGCATGGACCAGATCCTGTTGGCGCTGGCCCAGGGCCAGGCCACCATCGGCGAACTGACACCCCGCCTCTACGCCGACGTGGACAGCCGGCTGTGGCCCGCCGCCGCGCGGTCCATGTTGGCGGCGATCATCCACCTGGAGCACCAGGGCGAGATCGAGACCAACGGTCCGCCGGGTCCGGACACGATCTATCGCCTGGCGGGGTGAACTCGCGTCTCAGGGGAGTCTGTTAGGAGATCGTGCTGTAGAGGCCTACCGCTCGCCGTCGCAGTTACAGTGAAGTTTTTGGGGGCCGGACATGATCGGCAGGAATCTCGTCATCACGGCCATCGCCTTGACCCTGGCTTCGGCCACGGCCGCCAATGCCAAAAAGCCACCGCCGACGCCGCCGCAACCTACCGGCCCGACTCTGGGCGCCACCCTCTGCACGCTCAGCGACATCAGCGCCGGCGGCGCCGGCGCCAGCCTGTGCGGCGGCTGGTACACGGGGAACCTCGACGGCGGCAGCAGCGCCAAGAACGACGACTCCGCCGCAGCTCTCAATGCGATGCTGGGCGTGAGCACCTACACCGGGTCGAACCTGACTTTCCTCGAGGACATCGACGTCAGCGGTTCCACCGTGGACTTCAACACGCCGCTCTACGGCGAGACCATCGTCGCCTTCCACGTCGGCGCCGCCAAGGGCGCGCACAACCCCTCGGGCGTGGGCTATGAGTCCACGGCCTTCTACGAGTTCGACGCCGGCGATCTGGTGGGCGGCCTCGACACCATCACCTTCAACCTGGCCGGCCTTTCCAACGCCCGGCTCTATTCCACCGGGACCTATCAGCCGCCGGTCTGCACCACCGCCTGTGGCGGCAGCCAGACGCCGGGCGTGCCGGAACCGGCCGCCTGGGCGCTGATGATCCTGGGCTTCGGCGGCGCGGGAGCGATGCTCCGCCGTCGGCGCGCCGTTGTGGCCTAGAGCTACAGCGCCTTTTCCAGCACCACGAAGCTGAGATCGTCGCGCAACGGCCTGCCGAAGCGGTCGTCGCCGTAGGGGAAGGGTCGCACCTCTCCGGTCAGCGCATAGCCGCGCCGCTGGTACCAGGCGATCAAGGTGTCGCGGACATTGATCACCGTCATCCGCATCCGCCGCGCGCCGCGCTCGCGGGCGTGGTCTTCCGCGGAGGTCAGCAGCCCGCGGCCGAGCTTGCGGTCCTGCCGGTCGGGTCGCACGCTGAGCAGGCCGAGATACCAGACGCCCGCGTCCAACGGCTCCAGCCAGACGTGGCCCAGCAGCTCGCCGCGCTCGTCCCGCCAGAGCAGAACCTGCGCGGACGGATTCGCCGCCAGGTCGGCGCGCAAGGCGTCAGCCGTCGTTCGCTCGCCCTGGAGGTAGCTCTCCACCGTCCAGCTCGCCACCGCCCCGGTCCCGCGGTAGGCCCAGTTGGAGAGCTCGACGATCTCTGCGATGTCGGCGTCGGCGGCCGGCGTCAGCCGAGCCTTGGCGTTCAAGCCGTTTCCTTGGCTTTCGCGGTGGGCAGGACGTAGCCCTTCATCCGCTCGCGGATCAGCTTCTTGTCGATCTTGCCGGTGGCGCCCAGCGGGATGTCGTCGACGAAGACCACGTCGTCAGGCGTCCACCACTTGGCGATCTTGCCTTCCAGGAAGCTCAGGAACTCCTCCTTGGAGGATTCCGCGCCGGGCTGCAGCTTGACCAGTAGCACCGGCCGTTCGTCCCACTTGGGGTGCGCCGCCCCGATCACCGCGCACAGCGCCGCCTTGTCGTGGCCGACCGCGATGTTCTCGATCTCGATGGTGGATATCCATTCGCCGCCGGACTTGATCACGTCCTTGGCGCGGTCGGTGATCTGCATGAAGCCGTATTCGTCGATGGTGGCCACGTCGCCGGTGTCGAAGAAGCCTTCCTCGTCGAGGATGTCGCCACCCTCGGCCTTGAAGTACTGGCGCACCACGAAGGGGCCCTTGACCATCAGCCGGCCGAAGGTGGTCCCGTCGTGCGGCAGGCGCTCGTTCGCGTCGTTGACCAGCTTCAGCTCGATGCCGATGGGCGGGCGGCCCTGCTTCAGCTTGTAGCGCAGCTGGGTCTCGGGGTCGGTCGCCGCGATCCGCGCATTGGGCGACGACAGCGTCCCCATGGGCGACATCTCGGTCATGCCCCAGGCGTGGGTCACGTCGACGCCGAACTCGTCGCGGA
>DATAUR010000143.1:0-12683 GCA_036268175.1 Phenylobacterium sp.
CCTTAAGCTCTACGACACCATGGCCCGCGCCAAGCGGGACTTCGTCCCGTCCGATCCCCGGCGGGTGACGATGTATGTCTGTGGGCCCACGGTCTACAACTACAGCCACATCGGCAATTTCCGGCCCGTCGTGGTGTTCGATGTGCTGTTCCGCCTGTTGCGCCGGCTCTATGGCGAGGACGCGGTGCGCTATGCCGCCAACGTCACCGACGTGGACGACAAGATCAACGCCAAGGCCGCCGAGGAAGGCGTGCCGATCACGGCGATTACCGACCGTTATCTGGCCGCCTACAACGGCGACGCCGCGGCGCTGGGCGCCCTGCCGCCCACCGCCCAGCCGCGGGCGACGCAGACCATGGCGGCGATCGTCGAGATGATCGGACGGCTGGTGGACAACGGTTCGGCCTACGCCGCGCAGGGTCACGTCCTCTTCAACACCCAGAGCTTCAGCGACTACGGCAAGCTGTCGGGCCGGCCACTGGACGAGATGATCGCCGGCGCCCGGGTAGAGGTCGCGCCCTACAAGCAGCATCCCGCCGACTTCGTGCTCTGGAAGCCGTCGAAGCCCGGCGAGCCGGAGTGGGAAAGCCCCTGGGGGCCCGGCCGGCCCGGCTGGCACATCGAGTGCACCGCCATGATCGAGCAGGAGCTGGGCCTGCCCATCGACATCCACGGCGGCGGCATTGACCTCGTTTTCCCGCACCATGAGAACGAGCTGGCGCAAGGCATTTGCGAGGGCCACCACGAAAGCTACGCCCACTACTGGCTGCACAACGGCTTCCTCAACATGGGCGATGAGAAGATGTCCAAGAGCCTGGGCAATGTGACCCTGGCTCACGACCTCCTGAAGCAGCAGCCGGGCGAGGCGATCCGCTGGGCCCTGCTGGGCGCGCACTACCGCCAGCCGCTGGCCTGGACGGAAGACGCGCTGGTGCAGGCGCGCAATTCGCTCGACCACCTCTACGGTGTGCTTGGCCGCGCGCGGCACATCCAGGCGGCGGGCGGCGGCGCGCTGCTGGAGGATCAGCTCGAGCCCTTGCTGGACGATCTGAACACGCCGGCCGCCATGGCGCTGATCAAGAAGCTCGCCACCGATCTCGACACCGCGGTGCGCAAGAGCGCCGCCGAGGCTCCGGCGATCAAGCACGACCTGATGGCGCTGGCCGAGGTGATGGGCTTCCTGCAGGCCGATCCGCAGGTCTGGTTCCAGGGCGGCGCGGACGAGGGACTGAAGGTGCAGATCGATGGCCTGATCGCGGCCCGCGACGCCGCCCGCGCCAGCAAGGACTGGGCGGAGGCCGACCGTATTCGCGCCGAACTTACAGCGCTAAATGTAGAGGTCATGGACGGACCCGCCGGGGCGACCTGGCGGATGAAGGAGCAGGCCTGATGCCGGTGCCACCCCCTCTGAACCTGAAAGCTGGGCCCTTCGGCACCAACGGCTCGGTGACCCGGCTGGGCCCCAAGCCGATGAAGATGGACCTGCCGCCGCCCAAGCCGCCCAAGGGTCTACGGATTGAACACCGCGTCGGCATCCAGGCCCCGGCCGAGGTGATCTGGGAGGTGATCTCCGACCTGGACGCCTGGGCGCAGTGGAACCCGGTCTATCCCAAGGCGTCTGGCGAGATCCGCATCGGCGCGGAGCTGGACATGACGCTGGCGCTCCCCGGCCAGGAGCCGCGGCAGCTCAAGCCGACGGTGTTGGAATGGGTGCCCAACGAACAGCTGCACTGGCGGCTGGTCATGCTGGGCGGCCTTGTGCGGACCATCCGCTTCATCGAGATCGAGGCGCTGGCGACCGAGGGCTGCATCGTCTCCAACGGCGAAATCCTCGGGGGCCTCATCGGGCCCAGGATCGGCAAGCGCATGGGCCGCACCATCTACCGCGGCTTCGTCGAAATGAACGAGGCGCTGAAGACCCGCGCCGAAGCGCTGTGGGCGGCCCGCAAACCGTAGCGGTCGTCGGGTCCGATTCCAGGACCCACCTCAACGCTCGTCATTCCCGGGCTTGTCCCGGGAACCCTTGATCGCGATCGGTTCAGAAAACACTCGGCGCTGCCGTGCGCGCCCTTCGCCACGGAGTTCGTAGGTTCCCGGACAAGCCCGGGAATGACGAGCAATAGGAGGGACCGCGCCCCTAACCTCGCCCGACGGCGATCAATTCGGCCAGCTCCGTCCAGACGACGGTGAAGGCCACGCGGGTGTACTCCTGGGCTGTTCCCGGGCGGCCCTGGGTGCGCCAGGCACCGGCGGCCAGACGCATGGCGCCGACCACCACCATGGCCAGGATCCGCGATCGGAACCGCTCGTGCGTCGCCGGCTCGCGGGCGATCAGGGCCTCGGCCAGGGTCGCCTCCAGGCGGGCGTATTTCAGATAGTCGCGGGCGTGCAGCGCCGGTGTGTTCCGGATCAACTCGTCGATGGCGTAGACCCGCGGGTAGGCGGCGAGCGCGACGGTGGCGACCAGCGCCTCCTCGACCACCTTCACCGGCGGCTCGTCCGCCGGCCGCGCGGCGATGGCCTTGGCGAGCGCGGCGCCGAACTCGTCCTGCCAGGCGAACAGCACGTCCTCCTTGGTGGGGAAATAGTCGAAGAAGCTGCGCTTTGAGACCTCGGCCGCCTGGGCGATGTCCTCCACGGTCGTGGCGTCGAAGCCCCTCGTCAGGAACAGCTCCAGGGCGGCCTGCGAGATGCGCTCGCGAGTCTCGCGGCGCTTGCGCGTCCGCAGGCTCTCGGTGGCGACGGGAATCGGGTTTGCCAATCGAATGATCCTGATCGAATAGGGCTTGGCCGGTAAATTCGTTCTAAGGCGGTCGTCGCGTAACGCGGGAAATCGTCCGGGAGAATCGGAAGAGACGCTATGGCCGGCTGGAGCGCCGCGCAAATCCCGCGCCCGGGGCCAGACGGCCCTGATGACCGGCCGCTCCGGCGACGTTGCCTCGGGTCTTGCGGCGTGTACTCTCGGCCCCGTGGGATGGAGGGTCTTCCGTTGAAGTTCAAGACGTTGGTGCTGGCGAGCGTCGCGATCGCCGCCATTGGCCTGTCGGGCGCGGCCCCGGCCGCGGGCAAGGCGAAGTTCGGAACCTGGGGGTACGACGCGACGTCGATGGACGCCTCGGTCAAGCCCGGCGACGACTTCTTCAAATACGTCAACGGCGGCTGGGACAAGCGCACCCAGATCGCGCCGGACCGCACCTCGGCGGGGGTCGACGTGGTGCTGACCGACCAGGCCGAGCGCGATGTCCACGAGATCGTCGATCGCCTGGCCAAGGACCCCGGAGCGGCCGGTCCCGGCGGCAAGCGGGTGGGCGATTTCTACGCCGCCTGGATGGACGAGAAGGGCATCGAGGCGCGCGGGACAGCGCCCCTGAAGCCCTATCTGAGCAAGATCGCCGCGGCGAAGACCACGGCCGATATCGCCAAGCTGTTCGTCGAGCCCGGCCTGGAGACCCCGGTCAACGTCGGCATCGACCCCGACCTCGACAATCCCAACGTCTATGTGGTGGGCCTGGACCAGTCGGGCCTGGGCCTGCCGAACCGCGACTACTACCTGCGCGAGGGGGCTAAGTACGAGGGCTTTCGCAAGGCCTATCGGGACTATGTGATCAAGATCCAGACCCTGGCGGGCATTCCGAACGCCGCCGTCAAGGCTGACGCGATCATCGCCCTCGAACACAGAATCGCCGAGGCCCATTGGGCGCCCGAACGCACCCGCGACATCGATCAGATCAACAATCCGATGACCCTGGCCAAGCTGCAGGCGCTGGCCCCGCAGTTCCCCTGGGCGGCGATGCTGGCGCATGGCGGCCTGGGTGCGCCGCAGAAGGTGTTGGTGGCCGAGCCCAGCGAGGTAAAGGCCGCGGGCGATCTGTTGGCCTCGACGCCGGTGTCGGTGTGGAAGGACTATCTCGCCTACCACTTCATCCGTACGCATGCAGCCTATCTGCCGCACGCCTTCGACCAGGCGAATTTCGACTTCTTCTCGCACACCCTGCGCGACGTGCCCGTGCAACGCGAGCGTTGGAAGCGCGGCGTCCAGCTGATCAACCGCGACCTCGGCGAAGAGGTCGGGCGCATCTATGTGGCCGAGCACTTCCCGCCGGAGGCCGAACGCCAGACCGCCGAGCTCATCGCCAACCTGACGGCGGCCTATGGCGAGCGGTTCAAGAGCGCGGCCTGGATGGACGAGCCGACCCGCAAGGCGGCGTTGATCAAGCTCTCGACCTTCGACCCCAGGCTCGGCCACCCCAAGAAGTACATCGACTATTCGAGCCTGAAAATCAGCCGCGACGACCTGCTGGGCGATGCGGTGCGGGCCGAGGACTTCCAGTGGAAGCTGCAGCTCTCGCGCTATCCCAAGCCGGTGGACAAGAGCCTGTGGGACATGGTCCCGCAGGAGGTCAACGCCTACTACAACCCGCTCGCCAACCAGATCACCTTCCCGGCCGCGATCCTGCAGCCGCCCTATTTCGATCCGGGCGCCGACCCGGCGGCCAACTACGGCGGCGAGGGCGCGGTGATCGGCCACGAGATGGGCCACGGTTTCGACGACGAAGGCCGCCACTTCGACGAGACCGGCAAGGTCCGCGACTGGTGGACGCCGGATGCGGCCAAGGCGTTCGGCGAACGCGCCGCGATGCTGGGAAAGCAGTTCGACTCCTACGAGCCGGTGCCCGGCGTGCACATCAACGGCAAGCTGACCATGGGCGAGAACCTGGGCGACCTGGGCGGCTTGGAAGCCGCCTACGCCGCCTGGCGGCGCTATGTGGCCCAGCACGGCGAGCCGGCGGTGATCGACGGCATGACTGGCGACCAGCGGTTCTTCATCGCCTACGCCCAGTCCTGGCAGGACAAGGACCGCGAGGGCGCGCTTCGCCAGCAACTGCTGACCAACCCGCACAGCCCGGCCGAGTATCGGGTGAACGGCATCGTCCGCAATGTCGACGCCTGGTACGCCGCCTTCAACGTCAAGCCGGGCGACAAGCTCTACCTGCCGCCCGAGCAGCGGGTGCACATCTGGTAGGCCGGCCGCCCAGCGAATAGCGGGCGAACGAATCGGGACGGCGAGCCGTTAGGGGCGATGAAGGAGTCGCCTCATGCACTTGCCCCGTGGCCTGCAGAAACCGCACCATATCGCCGAGATCGTTCCGCCGCTGCTGGCCTTCCTGGCGGTGGCGTGGGCGACGATCGCGGCCATCGCCCACGTCGCCCAAACCGTCTAGGGCCCAAACCGTCTAGGGCCCAGACCGTCTAGGACGCGCGGCTAGGCCTGCCGCCCCAGCAGCGGGTCGGAGAGGCTGGGCTTGCCGTTCTCCCCGTGGCCGGCCAGGCGGCGCTGGAAGCTGGGCGCCTCGGCACAGGTGACGACGAAGTCATACCAGTTGTGGCTCGCCTTCAGGCTCCAGACGTCGATCACCTGCGCGCCGGGCGCGAGCCGATGCCGGCGCGACGCGACGTTCAGATACGCGTTGGGCCGGATGTCGAGGGTCAGCGGCTTGTCGCCAGTGTTGCGGAGCGTGACCAGCAGGCCGCCGGCTAGCGGGTCGAACCGCGCGAAGGCCTCCGCGCCCGGCGCGCCGGCCTCGCCCCGGAAGCCGCGCAGGAAGCCGTTGGGCCCGTGCAGCGTCAGGTCGTAGGCGCCGTCGGCGGGAACGGTGTCCTCCAGATGCTTACCCGCCTCCACCGCATAGAATCGTGGCTCGCCGCCGTGCGCCAGGCGCAGGTCGAAGGCCGCGCCAGCCGCGCCGGTATTGGCGAGGCTCAAGGTCACGCCCTTGGGCGCCACGCGGCTTTCCACCTCGAAGCCGTAGCCCAGCGGCCGCGCCGGCCGCTGGCCTGGCTCCTGGCGGGGCTGCGCCTCGGCTACGGCCGGGACCTTCGGCAGGGGCAGCGCCTTGGCCCTGGCGGCGCGCGGCGGCAGGCCGGATGCGTCGGGTAGCGACGCCGGGGCTCTGTTCGGGGTCTTGAAGTCGAACAGGCTGGTCAGGTCGCCGCACACCGCGCGCCGCCAGGGGGTGATCTGCGGCTCCATCACCCCGAAGCGCGCCTCCAGGAAGCGGATCACCGAGGTGTGGTCATGCAGCTGGGAATTGACGTAGCCGCCCTTGGTCCAGGGCGAGACCACGATCAGCGGCACGCGGGGGCCCAGGCCCACCGGCTCGCCATGATAGTCCTCATGCGTCGTCGCCACGGTGGACTTGCCGACGGCCGCGCCCACCGGCGGAATCGGCGGCGGCACGTGGTCGAAGAAGCCGTCGTTCTCGTCGTAGTTCAGGATGAACGCCGTCTTGGCCCAGACCTTCGGGTTCGAGGCCAGCGCTTCGATCATCCGGGCCACGAAATAGGCCCCGTCCGACGGTGTCGCCTGCGGGTGCTCGGAGAGCTTGTAGTTGGTGACCACCCAGGAGACCTGCGGCAGGCGGTCGGCGGCTACGTCCTTGGCGAAGTCGGCGATCAGGTGGTCGCCGTCGCTCTCCTTGGCATTCTCCTTGGTGGAACCCGGCGACCAGGCCCGGCCCCGCTGGTAGAGCACCGAGTCCGGACCGATGCCGCGGAAGGTCTTGAAGTAGGAAAGGCCGTTGTCGCCGTAGTTCTCGTACTCCTGATAGACCTTCCAGACGACGCCGGCCTTCTGCAGCCGCTCCGCATAGGTCGTCCAGTCGAGGCCGGGGAATTCCGGGGAGTCCTCGGCGGGGTTGGAATTGTTGTTCTTCTCCTCCGGCGGATTACGCACGACGATCTTGCTGTCGTCGCCGCCCGCCAGGCCGCTGGTGCCTGAGAACAGGAACATGCGGTTGGGATTGGTCGGGCCGAAGATCGAGCAGTGATAGGCGTCGCAGATCGTGAAGGCGTCGGCGAGCGCGTAGTAGAAGGGGATGTCGGCGCGGGTGAAATAGCCCATGGTCATCGGCGTCTTGGCCGGGACCCAGGCGTCATAGTGTTTCCAGCGCGCGTGGCTGCCCTTCCAGCTGTGGTCCAGGTCGAACATGGTCTCGGCGCGCGTGGTCGAGGTGTCCAGGTGGAACGGGCTGACGGTGGAGACGCCATCTTTCGCTGGCTGCTTCCACACCGGCTGGCCACTGGGCAGATCTATTGGTCTCGGATCGCCGTAGCCGCGCACCCCCCGCAGGGTCCCGTAGTAGTGATCGAAGCTGCGGTTCTCCTGCATCAGAATCACCACGTGCTCGACGTCCTTGATCGTGCCGGTGACCCGGTTGGCGGGAAGCGCCAGCGCCCTGGCCACGCCGGGCGGCAGGGCCGCGGCGCCGACCGCGCCCGCCGCCAGCTGCAGGAAGGCTCTGCGTTCGCCCGGCTTGTCATTCATCGCTATTCGGTCCCTGGCTTCCCGTTATGCGGCGGAGTTACATAACGGTTCTCGTCAATGAGGCTGCCATGATTGCGCGACGTTTTCGAATCTCCCGCCGGACCTGGGCCCTGGCGCTGCTGGGCGCGCTGCTCTCGTTCGCGCCGGCGCTGGCGCTGGCCGCCGAGACCCAGGTGGCCGTGGCCGCCAACTTTACCGAGCCGGCCAAGGAGATCGCCCAGGCCTTCAAGGCCAGGACCGGCGACACCGCGATCCTGAGTTTCGGCTCGTCCGGCCAGTTTTACGCCCAGATGACCAAGGGCGCGCCCTTCGAGGTCTTCCTCTCCGCCGACGCCGAGCGGCCGGCGAAGATCGAGCAGGACGGGCTGGCGGTGGCCGGCGCGCGCTTCACCTACGCTGTCGGCCGGCTGGTGCTCTATTCGAAGACCCCGGGCCTTGTGGACGCCACCGGTGCGGTGCTGAAGGCCGGCAAGTTCGCCAAGCTCTCCATCGCCGACCCGGCCGCCGCACCTTATGGCGCCGCCGCCGTCCAGACCATGACCAAGCTGGGGGTCTATGACGCGCTGAAGCCGAAGCTCGTCATGGGCAGCTCGATCACCCAGGCCTACCAGTTCGTCGACACTGGCGCGGCCGAGCTCGGCTTCGTGGCGCTGTCCCAGGTGATCGAGGCGAAGGGCGGCTCGCGCTGGCAGGTCCCGGCCGCCGACCACGCGCCCATCGACCAGCAGGCGATCCTGCTCAAGACCGGCCAGGCCAATCCGGCCGCCAGGGCCTTCCTGGCCTTCCTCAAAGGGCCGCAGGCGGTGGCGATCATCCGGAAGTACGGCTACGACGTGCGCTAGACCAACGAGGGCGGGCTGACGTGGGCGAGGTCGTCTGGACGACTCTTAGGCTGGCGGGCCTGACGACGGTCCTACTGTCGATTCTGGCGACGCCCATCGCCTGGTGGCTGTCGCGCCGCCGCGCCTGGTGGAAGGAGATCGTGGCCGCCGTCACGACGCTGCCGATCATCCTGCCGCCCTCGGTGCTGGGCTTCTATCTCCTGATCGCGCTGGCCCCGCAGAGCTTCCTGATGGCGCCTCTGCATCCTCTCGGAATCCGCACGCTGGCCTTCACCTTCCAAGGGCTAGTGATCGGCTCGATGGTCTATTCCCTGCCGTTCGCCGTGCAGCCGATCCGCGGCGCCTTCGAGGCCATGGGCGCGCGGCCGATGGAGGTGGCGGCGACGCTGCGCGCCTCGCCGCTGGACGCCTTCCTGACCGTCGCCTTGCCGCTCAGCCGGCGCGGCTTCCTGACCGCGGCGATCTTGGTTTTCGCCCACACGGTCGGCGAGTTCGGGGTGGTGCTGATGATCGGCGGCGGCATTCCCGGTAAGACCGAGGTGCTGTCGGTGCGCATCTACCAGTTGGTGGAGAGCCTGCAGTACGGCGAGGCGCACAAGCTGGCGGCCGGGGTTGTGGTGTTCTCCTTCGCGGCCCTGCTGGCCCTGCTGCTGCTCGACCGGCATGCCAGCGAGGCGGTGCGATGAGCGGCGTTGCGGGCCAGTTCTCGGGCGCGCTCGGCGGGTTTCGGCTGGAGGCGGCGTTCGACCTGGCGCCAACGGGGATCACCGCGCTCAGCGGGCCCTCGGGCTCGGGCAAGACCAGCCTGCTGCGCTGTATCGCCGGCCTGACGCGGCTGCCCGGGCGGCTCATCGTCGATGGCGAGGTCTGGCAGGATGCGCAGAGCTTCATGCCGACACATCGCCGGCCGGTCGGCGTGGTGTTCCAGGAGGCCAGCCTGCTTCCCCACCTGTCGGTGCGCGGCAACCTCGCCTATGGCGCGAGGCGGACCCTGGCCAAGGCCGCGGTCAGCCTGGACGACACCGTCGACCTCCTGGGCCTGGCCGCCCTGCTGGACCGCGCGCCAGCCAATCTTTCCGGCGGCGAGCGGCAGCGGGTCGCGCTGGGCCGCGCGCTGCTGACCCAGCCGAAACTGCTGTTGATGGACGAGCCGCTCTCCAGCCTGGACGCCGGCGCCAAGGCCGAGATCCTGCCCTATCTGGAACGCCTGCACCGCGGCCTGGCGATTCCGGTGCTCTACATCAGCCACGACGCCGGTGAGATCGCCCGCCTGGCCGACCGGGTGCTCTACATGCGCGAGGGCCGGATCGTGACCGGCGAGGCGGTGGAGGAGCCCACCTTGGAGGGTTTGGATACGGCCGCGCGTGACCGCCTGGCGCTGGCGGCGCTGCGGGCGGGGCTCTCGGCCTAGGCCGGCGCGTCGGTCTCGAAGGCGCGGGTGAAGCGCAGGCCGATGACCAGCATGATGAGGCCGCCCAGGGTGACGAGCGCGGCGTGCAGCATCCAGAACGTGCTGGCCGGCAGGGTCTCGTAGAGCGAGCCCATGCGCCCGCTGATCGTGCTGCCCAGGAACACCGCCAGCGACGAGACGCCGATCAGGGTGGCGTTCACCGCCCGGGGCGCGGCCCGCGAGAACAGCGCGGTGACCGTGGGGACGAAGTAGAGCCAGCCCAGGTTGGAGGCCAGGTGGAAGGCCACGGCCCACAGCAGGGGCGTCCGCCCATGGGCGTCGGTCACCAGGCCGGCCGCCGCCAGCCACAGGGTCGAGGCGCCGAAGATGAAGCAGCCGATGGCGATCTTGATGAACTCGCCGGGCTCCCGGCCCCGCGCCGCCTGCCAGCGCCAGAACATCAGCATCGGCGGCAGGCAGATGAAGGGCGAGAGCCCGTCCAGCGATTGCAGCCAGACCACGGGCACGGCGAAGCCGCCGACCTGCAGCTCGATATGGTCGCGGGCCCACAGGTTGTAGGTGTTCCAGACCTGGCTCTGGGCGATCCAGAAGAGGGCGGTGATCGGCACCAGCGCCAACAGCCGCAGCACGATCCGGCGCTCCTTGGGCGTCAACGGCGGGCGGACGACACGCGGCCCCTTCAGCGAGCTCTTCGGCAGGTCGCGCTGGCCGGCGAGATAGATGATCAGGCCGACCAGCATGCCGACGCCGGCGAAGGCGAAGGCCACGTGCCAGCCGTAGGCCTTGCCCAGCGCGCCGGTCACCAGCGGCGCGATGAAGGCGCCGAAGTTGATCATCGAGGCATAGAGCTGGAAGCCCACCACGCGGCGGCGGTCGTGCGGCGGATAGAGCTCGCCCACCTGCGGCTGCAGGTTGCCGCGCAGCGCCCCGGCGCCCAGGATCAGCAGCAGCATGGCCAGCAGGAACGATTGGTCGAAGGCCATGCAGAAGTGGCCGGCGGTCATCAACAGCGCGCCCAGCGTCACCGTCCGCGCGCGGCCCAGCACCTGGTCGCCCAGCCAGCCGCCGATGGTCGGCGTCACATAGACGAAGCCCACGTAGAGCCCGAACACCTGGGTCGCGAGGCCTTGGGTGGTCAGGTGGCCGAACACGCCTTCCACGATGCTGCGCAGGGCCGGAAAGCCGACGATCTTCTCCACATGCCCGGGCTGGAACAGTTGTTCGGCCATGTAGAGCGTCAAGAGCGCCTGCATCCCATGAAAGGAGATGCGGTCCCAAAGCTCGGTCCCGGCCAGGACCACTAACCCGCGCGGATGGCCGAAGACCTGCGGCCCTTCGAGGGCGGGGATGTCCTCGGCCGTGACTGCGGTCATGTCGCCTCCGACTTGGGCTTTGGCGTTCGCGACGCTACGGGCCACGGCGGTCCTGGCAAGGGGCCATATTTGACAGGGGCCTTCGGGCCTACGATCTAGGGGGCATGATCGACGACCTCTACTCGACGAACCTGCTCAAGCTCGCGGCGAACCTGCCGCGCGTCGGGCGGCTCGCCGCGCCGGACGCCAGCGTCGAGAAGATCGCCAAGCTGTGCGGCAGCCGGGTGGTGGTGGACGTGGTCGTGGAAGACGGTCGGGTGGCCGATTTCGCCCAGGATGTGAAGGCCTGCGCGCTGGGCCAAGCGGCGGCCTCGGTGCTGGGCGCGCATGTGATCGGGGCCAGCCTCGAGGAACTGGAAGTGACCGGCAGGCAGTTTCGCGCTATGTTGAAGGACGGCGCGCCCGCGCCGGACGGACGTTTCTCGGACCTGGCCATGCTCGCGCCTGTGAAGGACTACCCGGCCCGCCACGCTTCGACGCTGCTCGCGTTCGAGGCGGTGACCGAGGCTGTCCGGACCGCGACCGCAACCGCGACGGGCCGAACTAGCCCCGCCGGCGCAGCTTGATCCTCCGCTAGCGGCAGCGTAATCGCTGCCCTCGAAGCGGAAGACCTTAGCCGGCATGAAGCTCTACAAACGTTGCGTCAGGGGCGCGCTCCGCGCCTACAAATTGACGCTTTCGCCGCTGATTGGGCGCCAGTGCCGGTTCCTTCCGACCTGTTCGGAATACGCCGCGGACGCCTTGATCGGCCATGGCCCGTGGCGCGGGGGAGCCCTCGCTGTCCGCAGGCTGTGCCGTTGTCATCCCTGGAGCGGCAAATCGGGCTACGACCCGGCGCCGCTCCCGCGCTCTAAGGGCGAGGCCCCGGCGCGCAAGTGGACCTGTGAGACATGATCGACCTGATTTTCCCCGATGGCGGCAAACGCCAGTACGACGAGGGCGCGACGGGCAGGGCCGTGGCGGCGTCTATTGCCCCTTCGCTCGCCAAGCGCGCCGCGCTGATCAAGCTGGACGGAGAACTCTATGACGTGGACCGCCCGCTGCCGCACGGCGGCCATTTCGAGATCCTGACGCGCGACGCCCGCGAGAGCCTGGAGACGCTGCGCCACGACGCCAGCCATATCATGGCGGAAGCCGTGCAGGAGCTGTTCCCCGGCACGCAGGTGACCATCGGCCCCTCCATCGAGGACGGCTTCTACTATGACTTCGCCCGCGCCGAGCCGTTCAGCCTGGACGATCTCTCCGCCATCGAAGCCAAGATGAAGGAGATCGTCGACCGCGACGAGCCGATCGCCCGCGAGGTCTGGAACCGCGACGAGGCCATCGCCCACTTCAAATCCATCGGCGAGGCCTACAAGGCCGAGATCATCGAGGGCATCCCGGCCGGCGAGGACGTCAGCGTCTATCGCCAAGGCGCCTGGAAGGACCTCTGCCGGGGGCCGCACTTCCCATCCACGAAGTTCGTCGGCAAGGCGTTCAAGCTGACCAAGCTCGCCGGCGCCTATTGGCGGGGCGACCACCGCAACGCCATGCTGCAGCGGATCTATGGCACGGCCTGGGCCTCGGAGGAGGACCTGGCGGCCTATCTGCATCGCATCGAGGAGGCCGAGAAGCGCGACCACCGCAAGATCGGCAAGGCCATGGATCTCTTCCACCTGCAGGAAGAGGCCAAGGGGATGATCTTCTGGCACCCCAAGGGCTGGACGCTGTACCGGACGGTGGAGGCCTATATG
>DATAUR010000144.1:0-3374 GCA_036268175.1 Phenylobacterium sp.
GTGCGCCTGGCCAAGGCCGATCCCGCCGCCGAGGCCTGGGGCGACGCCATGGAGGACGTCTATTTCACCGCCTTCGGCGAGCCGGAGGTGCTGGCCCACGCCCGTCTGGCCGCCAAGGCGCAGGCTTCCGGCGGGGCGGCCGCGGAGGGGCGGATCCGCGCCGAGCGCACCGCCGCCGAGGTGGCCGTGGCGGCCGCCGACCGGCCGCGCCTGTTCGTCGATCTGGCGGCGGCGATCACCGGGGCCGGCGCCAACGTGGTGGGGGCGCGGGTGTTCACCTCCCGCACGGGCGAGGCGCTGGACGTCTTCTATGTGCAGGACATCACCGGCGAGCCCTACGGCGCGAAGGACCCGCGCGCGCTCGAGCGGCTGGTCCGCGCCCTGGAGGCCGCCGCCCGCGGCGAACCGCTGGCCGGCGAGCCGCGCCGTCCCGCCGACCTCGGCCGCAGCGCCGCCTTCGACATCACCGCCGCGGTGACCTTCGACAACGCCGCCTCGGAGACGGCGACCGTGGTCGAGGCTTCCGGCCGCGACCGGCCGGGCCTGCTGGCCGCGCTCGCCCGCACCCTGGCCGACGCCGGCCTTTCCATCGTCTCGGCCCACATCGACGGCTATGGCGAGCGGGCGGTCGACGCCTTCTATGTGGTCGGCGCCAAGGGCGAGAAGCTCACCGACGCCCGGCGTCGCAACAGCGTGCGCCATGCGGTGCTGGCGGCGCTCGCCGAGCCCGCGGACGACCCCCTGGGCGGCCGGCGCGCCAATTTGCAGCGCGCGCGGGCCAGCGTCGCACGCTAGGCTGCCGGGCTTCAATCCTGACCCCTGAGTCGCCGTGACCGAGACCCCGATCCCGATGAGCCGACCCGCCGCCGCGACGCCGGCCGCCAAGGCGCCCAAGGGCCAGAGCCTTCTCCGCTCGTCGATGATCTATTCGGCCTTCACCCTGATCAGCCGACTGGTGGGGTTCGCCCGCGATCTCGCGCTGACCGCGACCATGGGCGCCTCCACGACGATCGCCGCCGACGCCTTCCAGACCGCGCTCGCCTTCCCGAACCTGTTCCGCCGGATCTTCGCCGAAGGCGCCTTCGCCGCGGCCTTCGTGCCATCCTATGCGCGGAGCCTTGAGACGGACGGCGAGGCGATCGCCGACGAGCTGGCCGCCGACGCGATGGCGGTGCTCGCGACCGCGACGGTGGCGATCACCATCCTGGCCGAGCTCGCCATGCCCTGGCTGATGTACCTGATCGCCCCCGGCTTCGCGGCCATTCCGGCGAAGTTCCACCTGGCCATCGTCCTTACCATGATGACCATGCCGTACCTGCCGTGCATGGCGATCTACGCGCACCTGTCGGGGGTGCTGAACGCCAGGAACCGCTTCGTCCTGTCGGCGGCCGCGCCGATCCTTCTGAACCTCTGGACCTTGGTCACCGTGCTGCCGGCCCATTCGCCCGTGCAGGCTTCGGAGTGGGGTTCGATCGGGGTGATCCTGGCCGGGATCAGCCAGGCGGCCCTGCTCTGGTGGGGCTGCAAGCGCTCGGGCGCGCACGTCGGCTTCCGCTGGCCGAGGCTGACGCCCGAGATCAGGAAGCTGGTCATGCTGGCGACGCCCGGCGCCATCGCGGCCAGTGCGACCCAGATCAGCGTCTTCGTCTCCGGCATCCTGGTGAGCCACGTGAACGGCGCGAGGACCTGGCTCTCCGTCTGCGACCGGCTTTACCAGCTGCCGCAGGGGCTGGTGGGCGTGGCGATCGGAGTGGCGCTCCTGCCGCAGCTGTCGCGCTCGATCCACGCCGGCGATGAGACCGCCGCGCGCAAGACCATGGACCAGGCGGTGCTGTTCTCGATGGCGCTGGCTGTGCCGTGCGCGGTGGCGCTGGTCACGATCCCGTTCATGATCATCGACGGGCTCTACACACGCGGCGTCTTCCACACCTACGACGCCCACCAGACCGCCAACGCGCTCTTCTGCTACGGCTGGGGCGTACCGGCGTTCGTGGCCGCCCAGCTCCTCAACCGCGCCTTCTTCGCTCGCCAGGACACCAAGACGCCCATGCGGCTGGGCCTCATCTCGGTGGTCGTCAACGTGGTGTTCGGGATCAGCCTCTTCTACCTGATCGGCGTGCCCGGCGTGGCGGCGGCGACCTCCATCGCCTGGTGGACCAACGTGGTGATGATGGCCACGACGCTGGCCCGCCGGGCGCACTACCGGCCGGAGCCCAAGACCGTCGCGCGCCTCACGCGTATCCTCCTGGCCAACGCCGCGCTCGCCGCACTGCTGTTCGCCGCCGCCCATTGGCGGGTCGCCATCGAGCACACGCTCGCAGGCGTGCAGGTGAGCAAGCTCGGGCCGAAGGAGTTCACGGTGGTGCTGGTCGCGATGGCCGCCATGGCGAGCTATCCGCCCCTGCTCTTCGCCTCGGGCGGGCTAACCGTCGCCGAGGTCCGTGCGGCGGTGACCCGGCGCAAGGGCGCGCCGCCGGAAGGGCCGATGGACTTGTCCTGAGGCCTCGCCTGGCTTAGAGGCGGCGCATGACGTTCCGGACGGCGATCGATCGGCGATGGCGGGGCTGACCCGCTGAACCCGCTCCACCGGGGCCTTGCGCCCGCACGTCCGTTCGTTCCAGAAGCCTGATCCCATGACCGACCACGCCCCGACCGCTGACGCGGCCCCCCCCTCCTATGCGGGAGAACCGCGCGTGCTTTCCGGCGTGCAGCCGACCGGCGACCTGCACCTCGGCAACTATCTCGGCGCCCTGGTGAAATTCGCGCGCCTGCAGCACGAGATCCCGACCTTCATCTTCGTGGCCGACCAGCACGCCATCACCGAATGGCAGGACCCGGCCAGGCTGAAGGGCCAGGTGCGCGAGATCACCGCCGCCTACCTGGCGACCGGGCTGGACCCGAAGGTCGCCACCATCTTCGCCCAGTCGGCGGTGCCGGAGCACACCGAGCTGGCCTGGGTGTTCGACTGCGTGGCCCGCCTCGGCTGGCTCGACCGGATGACCCAGTTCAAGGACAAGGCCGGCAAGCACAAGGAACGGGCGAGCGTGGGCCTGTACGCCTATCCCGTGCTGCAGGCGGCCGACATCCTGCTCTACAAGGCCACTCACGTGCCGGTGGGCGACGACCAGCGCCAGCACCTGGAGCTGACCCGCGACATCGCCCAAAAGTTCAACCACGACTTCGAGGTCCCGGACTTCTTCCCGCTGCCCGAGGCCCTGACCCAGGGGCCGGGCGCGCGGGTGATGAGCCTGCGCGACGGAAGCGCCAAGATGTCCAAGTCGGACCCCTCGGACTATTCGCGGATCAACCTGACCGACGACGCCGAGGCCATTTCGCAGAAGGTCCGCAAGGCCCGCACCGATCCCGAGCCGCTG
>DATAUR010000145.1:0-2596 GCA_036268175.1 Phenylobacterium sp.
CAGGAAGTTGCCAAGCGTCGTCGGAATCGACGGCACCAGGAAGAACCAGACCATCACCACCCCATGCAGGGTGAACAGCCGGTTGTACTGGCCCGCCGTCAGGAAGGTGTTGTGCGGCGTGAACAGCTGGATGCGGATCAGGGTCGCGGCGGCCCCGCCGATGAAGAAGAACACCGTGATCGACAGGGCGTAGAGGATGGCGATGCGTTTGTGGTCCGTGGTGAATATCCACGACGCCACCGTGTGCCCGTCCGCCAGATAGCTCGGCTTCGCGGGCTTCGGCGTCTCCGGCGCAGCCTGCGGGGTTTCGGTATCCCTCATGGCTTGGCCTTCAAGGACTTGATGTAGGCGACCAGCGGCACGAGCTGGTCCTCGCTCAGCGCCCCCTGGAAACTCGGCATCACCGGCTCGTACCCGGCGGGAATGTTCTTGCGGGGCTGCAGAATGGCGTCGCGGATATAGCCCTCGTCGGCGCGGACGAACCCGCCGCCGGCCAGCGGAACATCGGAGCCGTAAAGGTCCTCCAACGGCGGCGCATGGACGGCCGCCCCCTGACCGTGGCAACCGCCGCAGCCGGAAGAGGCGAAGATGGCCTCCCCCTGGGCCGCCAGACTGTCGCCCTCCGGCTGGGCCGCGACCCAGCGCGCGTAGTCGGCCGGCGAGAGGATCACCACCTGACCGGTCATGCGCGAATGGTCGAGGCCGCAATACTGGTCGCAGAACAGCTGGTAGGTTCCCGGCTGGGTCGCCTGGAAGGACATCTCCGTGTATCGGCCGGGCAGCACATCCTGCTTCAGCCGGAAGGCCGGCACGGCGAAGCTGTGGATGACATCCTGCGATGTCATCACCAGCTTGACGGGGATGCCAGCCGGAGCGTGCAGGGTGTCGATCTCGCGAACCCCGCTGGGCTGCTGGACCTTCCACATCCACTGCTTGGCGACGACGTGGATTTCGAAGGCGTTGGCGGGCGGGATCTGCAGACGCAGCTGGGCGGAGATCGTCCACCAGAACAGGAACAGGAAGAGGAAGAGCGTGGCCACGGTCCAGCCGATCTCGACCTCGTGGCTGACCCAGGCTGGCAAAGGGCCGCGCCGCGCCTTGGAGCCGGCGCGGTAGCGGATGGAAAAGCCGACGACCAGGGCCAGCACCAGCAGGAGCACGGCGCCGGAAAGGACCAGCAGGGTCAGGAAGATTCGATCCTCGGCCTGAGCCTGGGTCGACGCCTGGGGGAGATAAAAGGCGTTCATGGCCGACGCTCGCGGCGACGCCCGAGGGCGAACATGCCCAGGCCAAGGGCGACAACCACGCCGACGCCGCCCGCCCGTAGCGCCAGGACCGTAGGCTTGTCATAGGCGCCTATAAGGGGCTGTAGGCAGTAGCAGATGAACCGCAACGGCGCCGACAGAGGCGCGGCGGTGGGCGGTGCCCTGGCTTGTTCGATCGCGCCGGTCAGCGCCGCGGGGGTGAGGCCGAACTCGGGCAGCAGGCGGCGCACGGTCCCGTCCGCGGCAAGGATGTAGATCGATGTGTCATGGGCGTACTGACCGAGCCGCGCGTCATAAAGATATCGGTAGCCGAGGGCTGCGGCGGCGATGGGAGCCGGCCCATTGGACAACAGGCGCACCGCCCCGCCGGCGCCGGCGAAACCCAGCCGCGAGATCTGCATGGCGCGCGCTTGGACGGGGCCATCTTTCGGATCGATGCCCACAACCACGAAGCTGTAGTCCCGGCCAGGCTGGAGCGGCGTCTTGTCGAGCGCCGCGGCGGTGAGGACGAGCGCGGGACCACAGAGATATCGGCAGGTGTAGTCCGCGAAGACGAGCACCGTGGGCTTGTTCGACATGGCTTGGCCGAGGGTCAGCGGCTGGCCCCGCTGGTCGGTGAAGCGGAGATTCAGCGGCGCCCTGGCTCCGGGCCGGGGGGCCGCGCTGACGTTGTCGAGGTCGTTCTGCGTCAGGGCCGTGCGAGGCGCACAGCCGGCCAGGCCGACGGCGATCAGGACGCTCGGCAAGGCGAAGACCTTCATGGCGTTCGTCCTGAGGCGCCGTAGGCGGCATCGCCCTTGGCGGCGAGGTGGTCCATCGCCACTCGGACCTGCGTGTCCGGGTTGCGGACCTGTTGTTCCGGAGGGGCGAAGCTCCAGCCTGGATCGCGATCAAGGCGGGCGTTCAGGGTCGGCGCGGGAAAGCGCTCGGCAGGTCGGGCCCCCACCGTCGGCGCGCCCGCATGTTCGTAAACGGCGTAGGCGCCGACCAGCGTCGCGGCGACGAAGCAAAAGACGCCGGCGCCGCCCAGGACCGCCGCCCGCCAGCGCACGCCCCAACCCTCCAGCTCGTCCGGGCGAGTCGCCTCGGGGACGAACGCATGAGCCGACAGCCCTGGCGCCGCGGCCGTGGACGCGTTGGCCCGCCTTCGAAGCAGGTAGGCCCGGGCCGCGATGGCGGCGGCCAGCAAGACGCCGCAGGCGAGGCGTGACGCGAAATGTCGGCCCCTCCCCTCGCCTCTCCAGTCGTTTCCGCGCGACCTTTCAGCCATGAGCGCGATCCTCGGCCGGGCCGGCGAAGCGGCCCGAGGCGGCGAGGCTGAATGCGGCGGC
>DATAUR010000146.1:0-32555 GCA_036268175.1 Phenylobacterium sp.
GGGCGACGTCAAGGACGTGCTGCTGCTGGACGTGACCCCGCTGACGCTGGGCATCGAGACGCTCGGCGGCGTGTTCACCCCGCTGATCGAGCGCAACACCACCATCCCGACCAAGCGCTCGCAGACCTTCTCCACGGCCGACGACAACCAGTCGGCGGTGACCATCCGGGTGTTCCAGGGCGAACGGCCGATGGCGGCGGACAACAAGATGCTGGGCCAGTTCGACCTGGTGGGCATCCCACCGGCGCCCCGCGGCGTGCCGCAGGTGGAGGTCACCTTCGACATCGACGCCAACGGTATCGTCAACGTGCAGGCGCGCGACAAGGCGACCAACAAGGAACAGTCGATCCGCATCCAGGCCAACGGCGGCCTCTCCGACTCGGACATCGACGCCATGGTCAAGGAAGCCGAGTCCAATCGCGCCGACGACGAGAAGCGCAAGGCGGCCGTCGAGGCCAAGAACCAGGCCGACGCGGTCATCCACTCCACCGAAAAGGCTCTGGCCGAACACGGTGACAAGGTGGGCGAGGCCGAACGCACGGCGATCCAGACGGCGCTGGACGATCTGAAGGGCATAGTCGACGGCGGCGACGCCGAAGCGATCTCGACCAAGACCCAGACGCTGATCCAGGCGTCGATGAAGCTGGGCGAGGCCATGTACGCCGCCCAGCAGAACGCCGGCGAAGGCCCGGCCTCCGACGAGGATGCGGCCCATGCCGGCGGCGCCCACGGCGAGGAGGTGGTCGACGCCGAATTCGAGGAAGTCGACGGCGACGACCACAAGAAGTCGGCGTGACAACGCGCCCCATGGCGAGCCGAGCTGTCATTTGCGATGAGTTCGCCACTGGGGACGTCGCCGCCGCTTCTGCGCGACTTGGGACCCCCGCCCGCTCGACCCCGTCCCTCCCGGGTTTTGGGTCTTGTAGCTGGGCGGGGGTTTTCCCACCTTCCCAACAGCTAAACAGCACGGCACACCTACAGTTTGGGCGTACGGCAGACTGATGCGCGACTACTACGAGATCCTCGGTGTTGAGCGGAGCTGCGACGCGGACGGCCTGAAGGCCTCCTTCCGCAAGCTCGCGATGGAACACCACCCCGACCGCAATGGCGGTTGCGAGGAGGCCTCCGGCCGCTTCAAGGAAATCAACGAGGCCTATTCGATCCTGTCGGATCCGCAGAAGCGCGCGGCCTATGACCGCTTTGGCCACGCGGGCGTGAACGGCGGCGGCGGCTTTGGCGGCGGTCCGGGCGGCGCCCAGTTCAACGACGTGGGCGACATCTTCAACGAAGTGTTCGGCGATGTCTTCGGCGACATGTTCGGCGGCCGTCGCGGAGGCCAACAGCGCTCCGGGCCGGCGCGCGGCCAGGACCTGCGCTATGACCTGGAGATCACCCTGGAGCAGGCCTATGCCAGCGCCGAGGTGGAGATCACCGTCCCCGCCGCGCTGACCTGCGAGACCTGTTCGGGTTCGGGCGCCAAGCCCGGCACCAGCCCCACCACCTGCAACGCCTGCGGCGGCCAGGGCCGGGTGCGCGCGACCCAAGGCTTCTTCTCCATCGAGCGCGCCTGCCCCCGCTGCGGCGGCTCAGGGCGCCTGGTGCTCGACCCCTGCGGCGACTGCCACGGCATGGGCCAGGTGCGGCGCGAGCGCACGCTGTCGGTGCGCATCCCGGCCGGCGTCGACGATGGCGCGCGCATCCGGCTGGCTGGCGAGGGCGACGGCGGCTCCCGGGGCGGCCCGCGCGGCGACCTCTACATCTTCATTTCGGTGAAGCCGCACGAGTTGTTCGAGCGCGACGGCCTGGACCTCTTGTGCACCGTGCCGGTGCCCATGGCGGTGGCGGCGCTGGGCGGCGAGATCGAGGCCCCCTGCCTGATGGGCGGCGAGAACTGCGATGGCAACTGCAAGATGCCGGTGAAGGTGCCGGAAGGCGCCCAGACCGGCCGCACCGTCCGCCTGAAGGGCAAGGGCATGCCCTCGCTCCGCTCCCGCGACCGCGGCGACCTGGTGGTCGAGCTGTTCGTCGAGACGCCCAACAAGCTGACTGCCCGCCAGAAGGAGTTGCTGCGCGAATTCGCCGGCCTCTGCAGCGACCAGCAGCATCCCAAGAACGCCAGCTTCGCCGGCAAGGCCAAGACCTTCTGGGACAGCGTGAAGGGCTAGTGTCGGCCATTCCGCCAAATTTGCGGGATCGTTTGCGAGGCGTTGGGCTTTCCGCTAGAGGAAGCCTCCGCTGCCACAAGCACCCGTAGCTCAGCTGGATAGAGCGTTGCCCTCCGAAGGCAAAGGTCACACGTTCGAATCGTGTCGGGTGCGCCAGCCGTTTCCACAAACTATTGATTAGTCGAGATATTCTAGCGGGATCGCCGGCGCGACCCTAAAATGGTCCTCAACGCTGGCGCCTAATCCCCGCTGATCGCCAAAGCCAGCCGACGGCGGCGAAGGCTCACGCCACCCAGGCCGAAACCCAGAATCATCAGCGCCCAGGCCGAGGGCTCGGGAGTGCCGTCAAAGGTCCAGACGCCGCTGAGTTGGCCTTCGCCGGCCGTGAGGCTGGGCCGTCCCGACACGTCCGTAATCGTCGGCGCGGGAGTCACGGTGAGATCACCGTCGTAGAAAGAAAACTGGTTTGAAGACAGGATCTGCGTGCCGAACCCTCCGTGGAAAGGGATGGTGGAGGTGAATGGGGCCAGGTGGAATCCAATGGAATCGAGGACATCGCCGTCGTTGTAGGTGACGCCGTCCACGACAAGCGGCGCGCTCCCTGCGTAGTCGAGGTCGAGTTCAAGGTCCAACCCGCCACCGAACAGGCGGCCCTCGAAAGTTCCATCCACGTCCAGGATGGCGGGAACGTCGAGCACCGATTCACCGTCGGTTCGCGTGGTCGAAACCAGCACATCCGGCATCCCGCCGGCGTCGATCGAGTTGACCGTGGCGTTGATCGAGCCGGTCCACGCGATGTTGGGGTCATCGCCGATCGGCGTGAAACTGACCGTGGTCATGAACGAGGGCGCGGCGGCCGCCGATCCCGCAAGCGCGAAGACGAGGGAAGCTGCTGCAAGCGCCGACAGGTTGACGATGTTCATCGCTAAGCTCCTGTTTGAAACAAGGGAACGACGCCCGCGAAGCGCCTGTCAATCGCCGGCTGTGGGATCGATAGCGCGGCGGTCGGCGAACGGGGCGATGCAAAAAAGCCGTGATCGAACTCGAAGACGCCCAGATCGGTGGCGGCGATGGCGAGAATGGCCCGGCAGCGCGGTCACCGCTTCCGCCGATTTGATGTGGATTCCGCCGAGATCGACGATGGGCCCCTTACATTCGAAGCTGGAATCGTGTCGGCTGCGGCGGCGAGATCAACATCCCAAGCCGCGGCGAGGTATCGGATGCCGGGCCCCTTCGAGCAACGGCTGCGGCCGACCGCCGAGCTGACGACCTCGGTCCGCCTGCGGGGCGACCGGTCTATCTATGAGGTCCAGACGGCCAACGCGCTCTATCGGGACCGTCTGCAACACATGGGCTTCGCGCCGGCCGGCGAGGGCGGGTTCCGGCGCGACCTGTCGGCCACGGGCGATGTGCTGCGCACCCACCGGAACTTCGCACGCCATCTGGAAGAGATGCTGCTGCAGAGCGCCCGCCTGCGCCCGGTCCCCTGGGAGGACACCCTCGACCTCATCCTCCGCCGGGTTCAGGGAACGCGCTTGCGGTGGTTCCTCTACGGATCGGGCGCGCTGGCGGTGCGCGGGGTCGATGTCGATCCCGGCGACCTCGACCTCTGGGTCGACGACGCCTACCTCGCCGGCGATCTTTTCGAAGACCTGCTGGTCGAGCCGGTCACGGTCATGACGGGCTGGGTGGCCGACCTGGGCGGGCGAGCCTTCGCCGGCTGCCTCTTCGAATGGCTGGCTGGGGTGCATCCCGACATCGATCAACCGGCGCCGCACGAACAGGGGCCCCATGCGCTGGGTCATTTGGAGCAGGTGTCCTGGCGCGGAGCGCTGGTCGCGGTCCCACCGCTTGAGCTTCAGCTCGCGGTGGCGGAACGGCGCAGCCTGACCGAGCGGGCGGCGAAGATCCGCGCCTTCATAGCGGGGTCTTCGCGCTGAGCCGTAAGGCCGCGTCCGGACCGCCGAGCGTCAGAACTGCACGTGGCCGGTCAGGCGCAGGTCGTAGATGTTGAGGCCGTCGCGGGCTTCCGCCCCGGTCTCCACCGCAAAGCCGCCCGAGCCGTTCTCGCCCTTCAGCGACAGGTGAACCGCCGCGCCCTGGCCGGAGATGTCGTCCGAGGTCAGGTTGAAGGGGTTGCCGCCGCCGACGAACTTCGCGGTGGTGACGCCTAGCACGTCGCTGGCGACCCCCTTGTAGCCGATCAGCGCTTCGGGGCCCCACGAATGGTCGGCGCCATAGAGCGCGCCCACCGCCACGCCGGCGAAAGTGGAGAGCCGGGAGCTGGTGCGCGAGCCGACGATCAGGTCCATGGCGTCGCCACCGCCGGTCTCGGTGTAGCCGCCCTCCGCCAGGCGCATGTAGTCGATGCTCATCAGCGGGCGGACGTACACATTGCCAAAGCGCGTCTCGTAGCTCGCTGCGGCGCGGGCGTTGAAGCCATAGGCGGACCAGGCGCCGTTGGCCGAGCGAGACACGGCCAGGCCGTCGCCGCCCAGCACCTCGATGACCCGGTCGCTGCTGATGCGGGCGTAGTCGGCGGAGACGCGGGCGTTGGCCGAGAAGCCGCCCTTGGTGATCCGCCAGTAGACCCCGGCGTCGATCAAGTTGGCGTGCAGGTCTTCGGAGGAAGCGACGTCCTCAGGATAGATGGTGTTGGTGCTGGCGCCGAAGGTGACGCCGAGGATGCCCAGCGGCGTCCTTGGAACCTCATAGCCGGCCACCGCGCCGAAGCTCCAGGCCTTGTAACCCGGGTCGTTGTTGTGATCGGAGGCGAAGACGCCGGTATTGGTTTCCTGCATCCAGAAGCCGCCGCCCACCGGATCCTGCCGGTCGTCCAGCGGCTTCGAGAAGGCCGAAACGCTGGCCTCGAGCGTGTTGAAGAGGCTGCCCGAATGGTTCGGCATCAGCTGGTTGTAGAGGTTGATCGTGCCGGCCTGGGTGGTCTGGCTCAAGAGCGCGCTTTCCAGGCCGGTGTCCTTGCCGATCACCGCGATCAGCGGCTCGTAGCCGGCGGCGCTGGTGGCCGGCAGGCCAAGCTCGGCGGCGGTCTTGCGGGTCAGGGTGGCCGAGACGGTCCCGGCCGCGACATTGGTCTGCAGGCTGGTGTTGTAGAGGAAGGGCGTCGACCCGAGCAGGCTCGAATCCACGGTCCCGGCGTTCAGCTGGTTGGCCTGGATGATGGTGTAGGTGGCGCTGCCCGGCAGGATCGACGACAGGCGGACGCCGATCTTGGCTCCGCTGGCGATGTCGGCCGTGCCGGCGACGTCGAGGTTGGTGGCCTGGTTCAGCAGCGGGTCGGCGGTGACGATCAGTTGCGAGGTCGAGCTCAGGGCCAGGTTGGTTAGCTTGAGCTGGCTCGCGTCGTTGATCTGCAGGCCGCCCGTTCCCACCGTGAGCGCCACGGTGCCGTTGACGCCGTTGGTGTTGGCGTCGAGGTTGCCCTTCACCACCGCGCCGTTCTCGATGTCCAGACTGTTGGCGCCGGCGCCCAGTTGGATATCGCCCGTGACCGTGCCGGCCAGAATCTCCACCTTGTCCGAGCCGGAGCCCAGCAGGACGGAACCCGTGATGCTGGGGGCGATGGTGTCGCCGGTGGGCTCATCCTGCAGCACGTGCACGCCGGTGGTGTTCCTGGAGAGGTCCAACGCGATGCTGCTGCCGGTGACCTGCACCGAGGTGTCGGAGAGCGCGCGGGAGGTGGCGATCTCGCCGATGTTCTCGAACTCGCCGATGGTGCCGGAGGTGTCGGCGATGACCACGGCGTTGGCCTTCTCGCCGGTGACGCTGGCGGTGATGACGCTGGCGTTCTGGAAGGCCTGGATGTTCGACGCCCCGTCGATCAGGATCGCCGCCGAGGTCGCGCCCTGGGCGTCGGAGTTCATGAGCGAGGAGATGCTGCCTTCGTTGCGGAACACCGGCGCGATGACGCCGGTCAGGTGCATGGCCGTGGCGCTGGCGGCGTAGGACGAGGCGCTGACCGCGCCGGACACGCGGATGCCGCCGGTGGTGTCCACCGTGCCGCCACCGGTCACGCCCAACTGCACGCCGGTCGAGGTGATGCCGTCATAGATCCCGGCGCCGGCGACCGATCCCTTGATCTCCAGGCCGAAGGCGTCGGTGTCCGTGCCGACGTTGCCCAGCGTGATGTTCTGCCCATTGGCGCCGCCGATGACCAGGCCCGGCGCCGCGGCGGTCGAGCTGATGGCGCCGGCGGAGACGATGAGGTCGCCCGTGGAGTCGGTGGTCGTGCTTTCGTCGACCAGGACGCCGCCGGTGACGTTGCCGCCCACGGTGACCGACGCGCCGGACTGCAGGAGATCGTCCGCCCCCAACTGCTTCAGGAAGTTCGGATCGGTGCTGCGGGTCGTGTAGCGGTAGCCGGTGGTGTTGATCGAGCCGTTGATCAGCAGTTGCCCGGTGATGTCGCCGCCGAAGTTCGCGCCCTGCACGCCCGCGCCTGAGCCGACCACCGTGCCGCCGAGCGTCACCCCGTTGCTGATCGTGCCGGTGGTGTGGAGGCCAAAGCTGTTGGTCCCGGAGATCGAGATCGTCCCGGCCTGGGTGATCGTTCCGCTCAGATTGGTCTCGACCGAGATGCCGGCCGAGTTGTCGCCCTTCACCGTGATCGCCCCGCTGGCGTCGTTGGAGATGTCGCTGGTGAAGTCGCCCGGGCCGACGACCCGGATGCCGAAGCGGTCCGTGCCATTGGCGAACGGGCCGTGGATGATGCCGTTCTTGTCCGTCGTGGTGGTCGAGGTGTCGTCGACCTCGATGGTGCCGGCGTTGTCGATCGAACCGACATTGCCGCCATGCGCCAGGATGCCGGTGACGTCGTTGAGGTTCTGGTACTGCAGCAGGCCGTTGTTGATCACCTCGGCGCTGCTGTCGATGGTGATGGCGGCGCCGGAGGGCGGCTTGATCGAGGCGCCCGAATTGACCGTGATGTTCCCGTCCGTCGAGGTCGACACCGGCTTGGTGCCGTTATTGCTGATCGTCGTCGAGTTCGTGGCCGTCGTTTGGGCCAGCGCCGGGGCCGCCCAGACCAGCGCCAGAAGGCTGACCATCGTCGGGCGCAGACGCGGGGCGCGCGCCGTCGCCGACCGCCGCGTCGGGTTCGCCGGCGGGGCCTGGCCGGTGGCCGGCGAAAAATTCCCAGTCATCAACTTAATCCCTCACGACGGACCGATCGATCGAGCATGATTGTGTCCAGCGAATGGCTCTTGGCCGCGCAAATTGTTTTCGCGCCGGCCAATGGCGTCTTCTTTGTGTCACTCTTGCATCGAACGTCGAAATACTCGGCCACGCGGCCATTTTCCCCGAAATTTGCATGGCTTAGGCCGCGCGGCGGGCTCCCAGGGGCGCAAACCGTCGCGCGTCCTTGAAACCTCACGTGAGGATTAGATGCAAATATCTTCAACTCCAACAGCTTACGGAGGGGGTGAGGCACAACGCCTCCTGAACATGCTCCTACAGCCACAGGCGCCGCCTGCTGGGCAAGACCTGCCGAGCAGCGACTCTTCGGCCGCGACCGCCACGGCCACCACGACGACGGCGACGACACCGACCACCGCCACCAGCGCGGACCAGTTCGCCACCGCCACCCTGTCCTCCCTGCTGTCGGCGCAAGAAGCGCCGCCCTCGCCCGCTGATGTGGCGCAGCAGGTGATCGGCGCCGTCGACACCAACAGCGACGGCGAACTCAGCCTCAGCGAGATCGAAAACGCGCTGGGCGCGAACGGCGCCAGCTCTCCCTCGGGCGCGACGACGTCCTTGAGCGCGGACGCGCTCAGCCAGGCCTTTTCCTCGATCGACACCAACGGTGACGGCGAGATCAGCGCCAGCGAACTCACCAACGCCCTGGCGGCCCAGAACGGGAGCCAGAGCGCGCAAGCATCGCAAGGTCAGCAGGGCCCGCAGGGCGCGCACCATCACCACCACGCGCACCACGCGCAGGGCGGCGGCGGCTCGACGTCCGGCGCCAGCAGCATCGACCTCGCCGATGAGCTGATCGGTTCCACCGACACCAATGGCGACGGCACGCTCAGCCTCAGCGAAATTGAGAGCGCGCTGGGGACCTCGGCATCGTCGACGGCATCGTCGGATCTGACCTCGATGTTCAACGGCCTGGACACCAACAGCGATGGCCAGCTCAGCGCATCCGAGCTGAGCACGGGGATCGACGCCTTCCGGGCCGCCCACCACATGGGCGGCGCGGCGAGCGCGGCGCAGACCCAGTCCACCCAGGCGGTTTCGGCCTGATCGCGTCCGGCCGGAGTCTCTCGCAAGAGAAGGCTCCGGCCGTTCTCGGCGCGCCGCGCGGCGCCCCGCCACTCTGTTTCCGGGGCGTTTCCCGGGAGTCTCACCGTCCGAAATTCCTCTGGCCGGCCATCGTGCGATCAAGCACGCCGAAGCAAAACCAGGGATGCCCATATGAGACCTGTTATCCGCCGAGCCGCCCTGTCGTCCCTCGCCGTGCTGGCCGCGGCTTCCATCGCGGCGCCCGCCGCCTGGGCCCAGGACGACCACCGCGGGCCGCGCCCGACCCCTGACCAGATGCACGCCAGGATGCAGGCGATGCGCGAGGCGCACGAGCGCCAGCGCGCCCAGGATCTGCGCACCATCCTGCGCCTGCGGCCCGACCAGGAGGCGGCGCTGACCGCCTATCTCGCCTCGCACAAGCGCCCGGACGAGGGCCAGGGCGAGCGCCACGGCCCCGGGCGGACGAGCGGCCAGGCGCCCGGCCCGATGACCACCATCCAGCGGCTGGACATGATGGCCCGGCGCGAATCCGAACATGCCGCCATGCAGCAGCGTCACGCCGAGGCGCTGCGGGCTTTCTACGGCGCGCTCAGCCCCGAGCAGAAGCAGGTGTTCGACGCCTTGCAGCGGATGCACGGCGGCGGTCGAGGAGGCATGGGTGGCCACGGCGTGGGCGGTTGGGGCCATCATGGCTTCGGCGGCCACGGCCCGATGGGCGGTCCGCCCGGAGCTCCGCCGCCCCGCGACGACTGACCTCAGCTGATCGCCAAGAGGATTGTGGCGTCGCCGTTGTCGCTGCGCCACAATCCTCAGGCCAAGACATCGGGAGGAGAGGCCATGAACACCCAAGCCAGCGTCCTTCCCGCCCGGCATATCCTGGTCGTCGACGACGACTCCCAGCTGCGCGAGCAGGTGGTCGGATACCTGGAAGAGCACGGTTACCACCTGCACGCCGCCAGCGACGCGGCCTCGATGGAGCAGGCGCTGGCCGCCGCGCCCATCGATCTGATCGTGCTCGACGTCATGCTGCCAGGCGAGGATGGGCTGTCGATCTGCCGGCGCCTCTCGGAGACCGGCGGCCCGGCCATCGTCATGGTCAGCGCCATGGGCGACGAGGTCGATCGGGTGCTGGGCCTGGTGCTGGGCGCCGACGACTACCTGCCCAAGCCCTGCAGCCCGCGCGAACTGCTGGCCCGGGTGCGGGCGGTGTTCCGCCGCCTGGACGAGGTGCGCGGCGGCGCGCCCCGGCGCGGCAAGACCTACCATTTCCAGGGTTTCGTGGTGGATACCCTCCGCCGGCAGCTGCGCGCGCCCAACGGCACCACCATCCTGCTCACCGGCGGGGAATTCTCGCTGCTCAGCGTCTTCCTGGAGAACCCGCAGCGGATTCTGTCCCGCGACCAGCTCCTGGAACAGGCGCGCGGCTCGCAGACCGAGGTCTTCGACCGGGCGGTGGACGTGCAGATCAGCCGCCTGCGCCGCAAGCTGCACGCCTGTGTCGAAGGCGAGATCATCAAGACCTATCGCGGCGCCGGCTATCTGTTCGACGCCAAGGTGACCCGCGCATGAGCGGGCCGGCCGGGGTCTAGCCGTGGCGCCGGCGGAGGGACCGCCCCGTCCGCGGGCGCCGATCAGCCTGCAACTGCTGGCCCTGTTGCTCGCCAGCCTGCTGGTCGCCCAGGCGATCAGCTTCGGGATCATCCTGTTGATGCCGCCGCCCCGGCCACCGGTCTATCGGGTCGGCGATGTGGCGACGGCGATTCGCGGCGGGACGCTGAAGACCCGCTTCGGGCGGCCGATGACCCGTGTGACCGCCAGGGTTCTGCCCTCGGAGCTGGTCTCGCCGCACCGCGAGCATGAGCGTACCCTGGCCGCGCTGGCCCGCACGCTCGGGGCGCCGGAAGCCAGCGTGCGGCTGGAGGAACAGAACGCCTCGCCGTTCTGGCGCTTGCGCCGCGCGGTCACTGGCGAGCCGCCGCCGCGCGGCCCCGACCGCGGCGGGCCGATGGGCGCCTCGCCCTTCGAAATGGACCGCGATCCGCAGCCGCCGCCCGTCCGACCGCCCCAGGCCCTCGCCGGTCCGGCGGATCCGCGCGCCGGCTGGATGCGCGGCGGCGGCCGGCGGCGCTTCCCCGGCGGGCCGGAGATGCCGATCTTCGGCGACTTCTCCGCCGCCCTGCAGCAGGACGACGGAAGCTGGATGGCGGTCCGCTCGACGCCGGAGCCCTTCCCGTCGGCCTGGCAGATGCAGGCCTCGGCCTGGCTGCTGGGCGGCTTCCTGCTGGTGGGCTCGGCGGGCTATCTGTTCTCGCGGCGCATCTCCGCGCCCCTGAAGCGTTTCGCCGAGGCCGCCGAGACCCTGGGCCGCGACCCGCATGCCCCGCAGATGGCCCTGAAGGGACCCGCCGAGGTTGGCGCGGCGGCGCACGCCTTCAATGAGATGCAGGCGAGGTTGAAGCGCTACATCAACGACCGCACCGCCATGGTCGGCGCGATTTCCCACGACCTGCGCACGCCACTGGCGCGCATCCGCTTCAAGCTGGAGGCCGCGCCGCCGGCGCTGAAGGCCTCGGTGCTCAGCGACATCGACCAGATGGAGCAGATGATCGGCGGCGTGCTGGCCTTCATCCGCGACGAGGGCGCGCCGCGCCGGCGGGAGAAGCTCGACCTCTTGTCGCTGATCGAATGCGTCGCCGACGACGCGGCCATGGTCGGGGGCCAGGTGGAGATCGTCGATGGCGCGCCGGTGACGGTGGACGGCGATCCGGTCGCCCTGCAACGCCTGTTCTCCAACCTGGTGGACAACGCCCTGAAGTATGGTGGCGAGGCGCGGATCAATGTGCGCCAGGACGGCGATGCGGCGGTGGTGGAGATCGTCGATCCGGGCCCCGGCCTTTCCGCCGACGAGCTCGGACGGGTTTTCCAGCCGTTCTATCGCACCGACGCCTCGCGCAACCTCGACAATGGCGGCGTCGGCCTGGGCCTGCCGATCGCGCGCTCGACCGCCCGCGCGCATGGCGGCGACGTGGAATTGATGTCGAAACCCGGAGCGACCACGGCGATCGTCACCCTGCCCGCCGCGGCTTGATGGGCCGGCGAAGGCCTCGCGGTGGAGTCAGGCGCGCCGGCCGCTGACGGGACGGTCGGGATAGGCGAGCTGTTCGCGGGCCCGCCATTCCTCGGTCACGTAGTTGACGATCAGCGACTTGCGCACCACCGGGATTGTGCGCGGCTCGAAGCCATGCCAGGTGCGGTCCGAGGGCACGAAGGCCAGCGCCCCGCCCAGGACGAAGGGCGCGCGGTGCGACCAGGTCTTGGCGTCGGCATAGACGTCGGTGCCCAGGTCCGGCTGGCCGTCGGGGCCCAGGTAGTAGAGCAGGGTGAACTTCTTGACCCCCAGGTCGGTGTGCGGCTGCAGCCAGAAGCCATCGGTGTCCTGGGCGTATTCGATCCGCAGGCAGCAGCCATCGACCGCCGCGCCTGTCGCCTCTTCCACCAGGGCCACGGTCTCGGGGTGCTGGAACGCCTCGGCGAGGCTGGCGCAGACCGGATGTTCGGCGATGGCGGCGGCGTCTACATAGCGGCGGGTGTTGTTGTGAATCTCCCGCGAGCCGGATACCCCGTTCAGGGCCGGCGCCGGGAACGGCAGGGCGTCCATCGCCGCGGCCATGTCGGCCGGCAGGACCTCCTGCAGCAACCAGTGGCGGTAGGGCTCGTCCTGCGGGACGGCGCTCTGCAGGCTTTGCGCGACGCTGGCGCGGCAAGCGTCGCGGCCGGCCGCGATCGCGGCCAGAACAGCGGGCGGTTTGTCGCTGGCGGGATCGAGCAAGGCCAGTGGACTTCTACGCATTGATCTGGTCGCCTCGCCCACGGGGAGCTCACGCCTGAATGACGTCGCGTACCGACAACCACCTCACGACGGCGAATGCAAGACGCCGCTTGGCCGCAGTCTCGGCCAGCGCTTGCGTTTTGCTGGCCATGAGTGCGTCGCCAAGCCTTGCCCGGGCCGCCGAGACGCGGGTTTTCCGCCTTCCCTCCGAAGCCCTGGAAGCTGCTCTGGTTCGCTTCGCCGTGCAAGGCGGCGTCTCGGTCGGCGGCCTGCCGGTGCGCGGTTGCGCCGGCCCCTCGCGGGCGGTGTCCGGGGCCATGACCCCGACGCAGGCGCTTGGCGCGCTTTTGCCGAGCGGCTGTGGCTTTGAAGTCCTCGACGCCAAGAGCTTCCGCATCGTCAGCCGGCCGACCGTCCCGGCGCCGGGCCCCGCGCCGCGCCGCGCCGCGAATCGGGTCGTCGAGGCGCCTCGGCTGGAGGAACTGGTGGTGACCGCCGAAAAGCGGCCGGAACTGCTCACCCGCAGCGCCTCGGCGGTCAGCGTGCTGTCGGCGGCCGATGTGGACGCCCTGGGCGGCGAGAGCTTCGACGAGGCGGCGCCGCAGGTGGTAGGCGTCGCGGTCACCAACCTGGGATCCGGCCGCAACAAGATCTTCGTGCGCGGCCTGTCGGACGGCTCCTTCACCGGCAAGACCCAGTCGACAGTCGGGCTCTACCTGGACGACGTGCCGATCACCTACAACGCGCCCGACCCGGACCTGCGGCTGGCCGATATCGACCGCGTCGAGGTGCTGCGCGGGCCGCAGGGGACGCTCTACGGCTCCGGCTCGATGGGCGGCATCGTCCGCATCGTCACCGCCAAGCCCGACGTCACGGCATTTTCCGGGTCGGTGTCGGTGGAGGGCATGCTGACCGAGCGCGGCGCGCCCTCCGACGGCTTCGAGGCCTCGGCCAACCTGCCGGTGGCCGGAGGTCAGGGCGCGATCCGGGCGGTGATCTACAGCGACGAGCGCGGCGGCTATATCGACAACCCGGTGCTGGGGCTGCACGACGTGAACTACACCCGCCGAACCGGCGGGCGGATCGCGGGCCTGGCGGACCTGTCCGATGGCTGGACCCTGGAGGCCGGCTTCGCCCACCAGCAGATTTCGGCGTCCGATAGCCAGTACACCCAGGGCGGCGACGGCCCCCTGACCCGGGACGCCGCGGTGCGCGAGCCCAATTCCAACGACTTTTCCGAGGCGGGCGTCACCGCCTCGCATGCGGGAGGTGTGGCGGACCTGAAGATCTCCACCGCCTACATCGATCACGCGCTCGAGACCCGCTACGACGCCACCGGAGCCTTTCGGGAGGCGGGCGGCGCAAGCCTCGCCCAGGCCTTCGACGAGGACAAGCACGTCAAGCTATGGACCACCGAGGGCCTGCTGTCCTCCAATGCGCCGGGACCTTTGCGTTGGCTGGCCGGCGGCTTTGTCTCCTACAGCGACGAGATGGACGCGGCCTTCCTGGTGGGTCTCGATCCGGTGGTCGCCTCGCGCTCGATCTACCAGCGCCACGACGCGCTCTCCGAGGCCGCGGTCTATGGCGAGGTCGCCTACGACCTGACGCCGCGCTTCACCGCCACGGTGGGCGCTCGGGCGTTCGCCACCCGGGTCGACACCCGCGCCGACGACTTCGACATCGCGCTGACGCCCGTCGCGCCCCTGCACGAGCGGCTCACCGACCAGGGCGTGGCGCCGAAGGTGCGGATCGCGTTCGCGGCGACGCCGGACGTGGTGATCTACGCCCAGGTGCAGGAAGGCTATCGCGCCGGCGGCTTCAACATCCCGGCGGCGGCCGGCGGCAGCGTGGTCCCCGAGATCGTCGAGGCCCAGTTCAAGCCCGACCACCTGTGGAGCTACGAGATCGGCGCGGGCCTGCTGCTGTTCGACCACAGCCTGGTGCTGCGCGGCGCGATCTTCCACGCTGACTGGGACGGGCTGCAGACCGACCAGCGGCTGGCCTCGGGCCTGCCGCTGACCGTCAACATCGGCGATGGCTCCAACACCGGGATCGAGGGCGAGGCGGTGTGGCGGCCGGACGCCCATCTGCAGGTCCGCGCCAACCTCCTGCTGGAGGACCCCAAGATCACCCGCGCCGACGACGTCTTCCCGGCCCGGCGCGACATCGGCCTGCCGGGCGTGCCCTACGACATGGGGGCCGCCGACGTGCGCTACCACTGGTCGATCGGCCGGTTCCAGGCCGAGACCTCGGCCCAGGTGTTCTACGTCGGGCGATCCTACCTGACCTTCGACGGCGGGCTCGGCAACGCCATGGGCGGATATGCCTCGGGCCGGGTGGCCGCGGCGTTGCGGACGGCGGCGTGGCGGATCACCGCCTATGTGGACAATGTCGCCGATGAGCGGGGCAACACCTTCGCCTATGGCAACCCCTTCAGCCGGGCCCGCGCCACCCAGGCGACGCCGCTGCGGCCGCGAACCGTGGGCCTTGGCCTGGAGCGCAGCTTCTAGCGCCAGACGCCAGGTTCGACCTGGTCGGGACAGCCGCGGGTCCAGACATCGCGCCTGGGGCCGGAGACCAGGAAGGCGCTGTAGCGCTGGTTGCGCCCAGGACCGCCCGCCCGGCGCAGCTCGGCGACGGGGGTGACGCTGGTGAAGCAACGCTGGACGTCGAAGACCTTCATCCGACGGGTCAGGTCGACGATGAGGCCTGGCCGGGTGAAGTCCGGACGGTCGGGATCGTCTGGCCAATAGCGGTCGCGCTCCACCACCTCCAGCAGCGGCGCGGAGCGGTGTTCCAGGTCGAGCTGGGAAAACACCCCGTAGCTCTCCGTCCCCACCCAGGCCGCGCCGGTCCGCGCCCTGACCGCCTCCACCTGCGCGGCGAATTGCGGCCAGCCGCGCAGGGCGAGCGTCGGGTCCAGCGCGCCCAGCGGATTGGGCGTCGGCAGGGCGGCGATGGCGATGGCGACCGCGCCGGCGGCGTAGCCCAGGGTCGGCGCGAGGCGGCGAAGGATCGTCCAGCCGCGCCCCTCCAGCCGCCCGGCGGCCACCGCGGCGCAGATGGCGAAGGCGCCGAACAGCGGCACCGGCCAGTGCGCCTGTACTCGGTCGTGCAGGCTGTGGAACACCAGATAGGCGGCGAAGGGCGCGGCGGTGGCCAGCGGCAGCATCAACTGGACGGCGCCTGGGTCCCTGCGTTCACGCCAAGCCTGCCGCATGCCCAGGACCGCGAAGACGGCGAGCAGCGGGGTGAACAGCAGGATCTGCTCGCCGATCAGCTCGGCCACGTGGCCGGGCGCGATACCGTGCGGCGCCACGCGCCCGAACTGCTTGGCGAAGGTGATCCAGTGATGCTGGGCGTTCCAGGCGATGTTGACCGCGAAGATCGCCGCCGCGATCGCCGCCGCCGCCCAAGGCCCGGGCTTGCGCAGCTCGTCCCGCCCGCCCGGGATCGCCACCAGCCAGAGCAGCACGCCAGGCGCCAGGAACAGGGCGGAATATTTCGACAGCACCGCCAGCCCCGCCGCGGCGCCCGCGGCCAGCCACCAGAGCAGCTGGCTCCCCGCTTCGACCTGGGCCTCGACCTGGGGGCCGTTAGGCGCGCGGGCCTGCGCCAGGGCCCACAGGGTCAGGGTCCAGAACAGGCTAGCGGGCGCGTCGGGGAGCGCCAGCATGCCGCCCAGGCAGACGGTCAGGGTGGCGTTGTACCAGAGGGCGGCGCGGAAGGCGGTGCGGGCGTCGGCCCCCAGCCGCCGCGTCAGGTCGCCGATCAGCCAGCTGTTCAGGCCGCAGGCCAGCACCGGCAGGAGCCGCACGCCCAGAGCGGTGTCGCCGAACAGCGCCTCGCCGGCGCGAATCCACCAGGCGATCATCGGCGGATGGTCGAGGTAACCGAGCTGCAGGTGCTGCGCCCACAGCCGGTAGTAGGCCTCGTCCTCGGTCAGGTGGATGGTTCCGGCCGCGACCAGGCGCAGCGCGGTGAGTCCGAGGACCAGCAGCAGCAGGCCGCGGCGCGAGTCCGGCAGCGCGAGCTTCACCAGACGGCCCGGGCGGTGGTGATGTAGTTCCAGACCGCGGCCACGATCGCGCCGGCGACGCCCGCCACCCACCACGACGGCCCGCGCTCGAAGACCATGGTGGCCACCGCCACATTGGCGGCCAGCGGCACGCTGCACAGCAGGACGAACTTGAAATAGCCGACCAGCAGGTCCGCGCCGCGCTTGCGCCGGTCGCGGTAGGTGACCGCGTTGTTGATCAGATAGTTCGAGGTCATGGCGGCCAGCGCCGAGACCAGCTTCGCCGCGGCGAAGCCCACATGATCGCGCAGGGCGTCGAGGATCAGAAGGTCGATCACCACGCCGCTCGCCCCGACGATGCCGAACATGATGAAGCGCGGGGAGACGAAATCGCGGGTCAGCTTGGCGAGCAGGAGGCCCAGGTACTGCACCACCACGCCCTCATCGAGCTTGGAATCGCCGGCCACCCGGGCGCGGAACTCGTAGGGCAGCTCCAGATAGCGTGGCGGGGTCTTCTGCGAGGCCAGGATGTCGAACAGCACCTTGAAGCCCGCGGTGGTCAGGGTCGGCGCCACCGCCTCCACCAGCTCGCGGCGGATCATGAAGAAGCCGCTCATCGGGTCGGTGACCTCGGCGCGCAGCACCCGCTTGCCGAGCCAGTTGGCCAGCCGGCTGCCAGCCTCCCGCGTGGCGCCGAGCGCCGAGGCGCCGGCGCCGGCGGTCGCCAGGTAGCGGCTGCCTACCACCAGGTCCGCGCGGTCCTCCTGCAGGGCGGCCAGCATCAGCGGCAGCAGGGTCTCGTCGTGCTGCATGTCCCCGTCGATCACCGCCACAAAGGGCGCGGCGCTGGCCATGGCGCCTTCGATCACCGCGCCCGCCAGGCCGCGGCGGCCGATCCGGTGCAGGCAGATCACCCGGGGGTCCGTGGCCGCGATGGCCTTCACCGTCGCGGCGGTGCCGTCGGGGCTGTCGTCGTCGACGAAGATCGCCTGCCAGACCACCCCCTGCAGCGCAGACTCCAGCCTGGCCAGCAGCGGGCGCACGTTGGGCGCTTCCTTGAAGGTCGGGATGACCACCCCAAGCTCCAGCGGCGCGGCGGCCGAGGCGGTCTCCGGCGCCCCGGATTCCGGCGCCTGGGACTTCGGCGGCCTCGACTCCGGCGGGCGCGGGGCGGGCTGGCGACGCAATTGACCCCCGGACGGTGCACGCATTCGCCCTCATAGCCGCCGCGCCCGGGCGAGGGAACCATCTGCGGCTGCGCAAGCGTCGCAGGGCGCAGCTAGTGGTCGCCGCCGCCGGACGCGCCGTGTATGAAAATGTCGACGGGAGACGCGTGGGGCGCGGGAAAACGCTTGAGCTTGGTCGATGAGGGCAGATCGCCGCTGATCGCGCTCTACCTGGCGCGGCGCACGGATCTCGTGCGGTTCTTCACCGTGCGCCTGCGCTCGGCCGCCGCCGCCGAGGATCTGGTGCAGGACATTTATGTGCGGCTCTCCGGCCTCGATGAGCCGGTCGAGATCCACAATCCAATGGCCTATCTCTACCGCCTGGGTTCCAACCTGATGCTCGACCGCCTTCGCGGGGAGCGGCGCACGGCGCACCGCGACGGCGCCTGGCTGGACAGCCAGACGACGCGGGTTGGCGCCCACGAGATCTCCGCCGAGCCCAGCGCCGAGACCACGGTGGCGGCGCGCCAGCGCCTGGCGATGCTCGCCGAGGCGCTGAAGGACCTCAATCCACAGACCCAGCGGGTTTTCCGAATGCACAAGTTCGAAAGCCTCAGCCATCCCGAGGTCGCCGCCGCGCTGGGCATCTCCAGGAGCGCCGTCGAGAAACACATGATGGCCGCCCTGAAGCATCTCTTGGCGAGGCTGCCATGATCCGCCAAACACGTTATTTGGAGGCGCTGGCCGGGCCGCGGCGTCATCTCATCGAAAGCGGGCGGTTCGCCGTCCCGTGGGCCAGGGTTTGATGCGCCAGTCCGACAATACGCCTGACGACGGTGGGGTGGCCGAGGAGGCCGCCCGCTGGTTCGCGCGCCTGCAGGGCGAGGCGGCGACCGCCGACGACTGGCTGGCGTTCGAGCGCTGGCTGCAGGCCGCCCCGGCGCACGCCAGGGCCTATGAACAGCTCGAGGGCCTGTGGGTCGATCTGGACTATGCGCCGGTGTCCAAGGAGCTGGGCGGCCGACCGCTCTTGGCCGCGCGGCGCCGGGCGCCGCGGCGGGCGGCCTCGCGCGCCTCCGGTCGCCGCATCTGGATCGGGGCGGCCGCGGCCATCGCCGCCAGCCTGGCGGTGGCGGTGGGCGTCGGCCTGCAGCCCAGGGTCCCGGCCGCCCAGACCTTCGAGACCGCCGCCGGCCAGACCCGCGACCTGACCCTGGCCGACGGCACCCATGTCCGCCTGAACGCCGCCTCGAAGATCACCGTCCGCTTCGACCGCGACGCGCGGCGGGTGGAGATGGCCGACGCCGAGGCGGTGTTCGATGTCACCCATGATCCCAAACGGCCGTTCCTGATCGGCGTCGGCGACCGGCAGGTGCGGGTGGTGGGCACGCAGTTCAATCTGCGCCATCGCGACGACCTGCTGGACCTGACCGTCAGCCGGGGCACGGTGGAGGTGCGCCCCGCCGAGGCGCCGCAGGCCGCGCCGACGCGGGTGACGGTCGGTCAGGAGCTGACCCACACGGCGGGCCAGCCGGGCCAGCTTCTAAAGGTCGCCGATCCGGACGCGTCGTTCGCCTGGACCAACGGCCAGCTGATCTATCGCGACCAGCCGCTGTCGGACGTGGCCGCCGACCTCTCGCGGCGGTTCACGACGCCGGTTCGCGTCGCCGACGCCCGCACCGCGGCCCTGCGGTTCTCCGGCGTGCTGGTGACCGACAACGAGCCCGACGTGCTGCGCCGCCTGCAGGCCTACGCCCCGGTGCGCGTCGAGCGCACCGGCGACGCCATCATCCTGCGTCGCCGCTAGGGCGCGCGACCCCCATCGCCTCGATCAGGCTGCCGGTATAGGCCGCGTGGCCCACGTGGGTGAGGCGGGCCTCCATGTCGGCCCAGATCTCCCCGCCCAGGTCGCGCCAGCGGCGGCAGAAGGCATAGTCCTCCGAGAGGTACTGCCCGGTCTCCGGCTCGATCATGGTCTCGAACACCATCACCGCCTCGTCGGCCAGGTTGTCGCCCATGTCACCCATCCTGGCCTTCAGCTCCGGGTGAGCGTCGACGATTTCCTGCATGGCCTCGCGCCGGATCAGCAGGAAGCCGGTGCCGCCGTAGGCCACCTTGGCGATGCCGTTCTCCACCTCCACCGAATTGTCCGGGGTCGGCAGGAAGCGCACCACGTAGCCCAGGGACGCGGCCATCATGTCCGGCGCCTCGGCCTTGGCGGCGAGGCGGGCGCGTTGCCAGTCGATGTGCTTCATCGGGCAGACCGCGGCGATGACCGGCCTGTCGGCCTCCAGCAGGCGGAAGACGTTGTCGGGCGAAAAGCCGATGTCGGCGTCGCAGAACAGGATGTGGGTGGCCTGCGGATGGGCCAGGAAGCGGGCGGCCAGCCGGCTGCGGGCCCGGGTGATCAGGGCGTCGCCGCCCATCAGGTCGATCTTCAGGCCGATGCCGCGCTCCCGGCAGGCCTCCTGCAGCGCCAGCGCCGAATGCATGAAATGCAGGTCGATGACCCCGCCGTAGCAGGGCGTGGCCAGGTAGATGAAGGGCTGGGTGTTTTGGGGGGCGCCATCTGATGCGGTGTCGGGTGGCATGGTCTCTCCGAGGGGCGTCAAGCCGTTTGGGGGTCGCTGAGGAAGGCCTCCACCAACTCATCGTAGAGGTCGAAACGCTTGTAGGCGCACAATTCCGGCGTCGCCGCGCGCCAGGCCCGGGCGAAGGCGGCCAGGCGTTCGGGCTCGCCAGCCAAGCTCCCCAGGGGCGCGAGCCACACCCGGATGGTGAACAGCGCGCCCCCGGTGCGCGGCAGGCGGCGGAGCGTCTGACGCTCGACCCGCAGGTGCAGGGCGCGGGCCGCGTGGACGGGGTCGATCTCGCCGATCCTGGCGCGGATGGGCGCCGACGACGGGGTGTGCAGGGCGTCGGAATTGAGCACCGTCCAGTTGCGCCGCTGCAGCACCAGCTCCGGCCGCAGGCCCTCGAAGATGCGCTGCACGCGCACCAGGAAGCGGTCGGCGAAGCCGGTCACCGGGCCGTGCAGCTCGGCGAGCGAGCGGCCAATCACCTCCTCGGCGACGAAGAAGCTGCCGGCGGAGAGCGAGAGCGCAGTCAGCCGCCATTGCCCGTCGCGCTTCTCCATCAGGCAAAGGTCGTCCGGCAGCCGCCGCGCGGCGGCGTAGAGCGGCGGCAGCTCTGGCGCGGCGGGCGCGGGGCCCAGCGCCGCCTCGATCAGTTCCTGAGCCTCGATCTGCCCGGGCCGCGAGCCCGGCGCCTCCGCCCAGACCAGGCCGCGCCGACTCTCGAACAAGGCGTCCTTGCGCGCCGCGGGATCGGCCTCGCCGCCCTCCAGCCAGTCCTCGAGCGCGATGGGCCGAAGGCCAATCTGGAAATCGGCCGCCTCTTCCCAGGGCCGGTGGCGCGGGCTCATCGCACCCAGCCGAGGCGGCGCATCCCCAGCCAGGCGACGTAGGCGACCGCGATGCCCACGCTGTCGGCGGCGAGGTCGCGCCAGTCGCCGTCGCGGCCGAACGGCATCGCCGTCTGCAGGATTTCCACTGCCGCGCCGAACAGGAAGGCGAAGAGCGGGATCGCCCAGCGCCGCCTCGTGGAGAGCAGCAGGCCCGCGCCGGTCAGCACCGCCCAGGCGATGGCATGCTCGGCCTTGTCCCAGACGATCCCGACCTCGGGCACGTCCTTGCCGGGCGCCAGCGTGATGTAGAGCAGGATCAGGCAGGCCAGGCCGTAGATCGCCAGGCGCGCCGGGCGGGGCAGGTTGTTCAGGGCGGAAAACAGCGCGCGCATCGCCCCTTACTTGCACGTCCGCGCCCGCCTCTCTAGCGTCCGCCGCCTTGAGGCGTGCGGAGTCGTAAATGTCGGCCAATCCAGGAATCGAGGCGGTGATCTGGGATTTCGGCGGGGTGTTCACCTCCTCGCCGTTCGAGGCTTTCAACCGGCTGGAGGCCGAGAAGGGCCTGCCCAAGGACCTGATCCGCCGGGTCAACGCCACCAACCCCGACGCCAACGCCTGGGCGCTGTTCGAGCGCAACGAAATCGACCCCGCCGGGTTCGACCGCTTGTTCCTGGAGGAATCCACGGCGCTCGGCCATCCGCTGCGCGGCGCCGAGGTGCTGCCGAAACTGTCGGGCGAGTTGCGCCCGCGAATGGTCGAGGCGCTGAAGACCTGTAAGGCCCACTTCAAGGCGGGCTGCATCACCAACAACGTGGTCTCCATGCACTCGCCAGGCCAGGACGAGGGCCAGCGAGCGGCCGGCGCCATGAGCGTGGTGATGCCGCTGTTCGACGCGATCATCGAAAGCTCCAAGGCCGGCGTCCGCAAGCCCGATCCGAGGATCTACCAGATGATGTGCGAGCTTCTGGCTGTCGCGCCGGCGAACTGCGTGTACCTCGACGATCTCGGCATCAACTGCAAGCCGGCCGCGGCGCTCGGGATGACCGCGATCAAGGTGGTGGATGTGGACCAGACGCTGGCGGACCTGGCGCGGGCGACGGGGTTGAGCTTCGGCGTGGAGCCGGTGGCGTGAGCCGGCCCGCCAGGATCGGCGCCGCCGAGGCGGTGAAGCGCCGGCCCCTCTGGCGGATCGCCGAGGGGGATCGTGACGCCATCTGCCGCACCTACCGTTTCGCCGATTTCACGGCGGCCTTCGGCTTCATGACCCGCAGCGCGCTGACGGCCGAGAAGCTCGACCACCATCCGGAGTGGTTCAACGTCTACAACCGCGTGGACGTGACGCTGACCACCCACGACGCCGACGGGGTCACCGAGCTCGACGTGAAGCTCGCGACCTTCATGGACATGGCGGCGAAGTCGGCGGGATCGACCGGAGAATAGGCCGAAGGCGTCTCGAAGGCGCCGCGCGGCGAAACGGATTTGAGGGAGTTTGCAATGTCAGGACGGGTCGCGGGCAAGAAGGCCTTCATCACCGGGGGCGCTCAGGGGCTGGGCGCGGCCATGGCCCGCAAGCTGGCGGCCGAGGGGGCCAAGGTCTCGGTGGCGGACCTCAACCTGGAGGGCGCCAAGGCGGTGGCGGCGGAGATCAACGCGGCCCACGGCGCGGGCACGGCCTTCGCCTTCCCGCTCGACGTCACCCAGGAAGACCAGTGGATCTTCGCGCTGGAGGAGGCCGATGAGGCGATGGGCGGTCTCTCGGTGCTGGTGAACAACGCCGGCATCAGCGTGGGTGGGGATATCGAGAGCCTCTCCCTCGAGGACTGGAAGAAGGTGATGAGCGTCAACGTCGATTCCGTGTTCCTCGGGACCAAGCATGCGCTGAAGTACATGCGCGGCCACCAGCCGGGCTCGATCGTCAACATCTCCTCGATCGCCGGCCTGATCGCGGCGCACAATTCGCCCAGCTACAACGCTTCCAAGGCGGCGGTCTGGCTGCTGTCGAAGGGCATCGCCCTGCATTGCGCCAAGCAGGGGCTGGATATCCGGTCCAATTCGATCCATCCGACCTTCATCGACACGCCGATCCTCGACCCGCTGCGCCAGCGGTTCGGCAAGGAGGAGGCGGAGAAGAAGCTCGGCCGCCAGGTGCCGCTGGGCCACATCGGCGAGCCCGACGACATCGCCAACGCCTGCCTCTACCTCGCCTCCGACGAGAGCAAGTTCATGACCGGCGCCGAACTGAAGCTCGACGGCGGCATCTCGGCGATGTGACCGCGAGGCGAGTCATCCCGGTTTCGGCGCCAGGCGAAGACCGGGATCCATGGACTCCGAGGCTTCAGCAAAAGTGGCGCCGTGGTCATGCGCTCCTTGGTGCGGCGCGAATGGATCCCGGACATGCCGCTGCGCGTCATTCCGGGATGACTCGGGGCCTGCGGCCCTCGGTCAGTTCGCGACCACCGCGCCGACCAGCAGCTTCGCGCCGGGGCGTTTGAGGATCAGGTCGGTCTGGCGCTGCAGGGCCTGGACGATGAAGTCGACGTTGGGTTCCGAGCCGGACGGCAGGCCTGCCGCATAGACCTGGATCACCTGCACATAGGCCGCACGCAGGCGGGGCATCGACTGGTCGGCGTATTCCCGCAGCTTGGCGTCTTCGATCTGCAGGCCGCAGTCGACGCTGAGCACGCCGCGCCGGCCGCCGGCCTTGTTGGTGGTGCCGGTGATCGGGTCGATCGGCAGGTAGTCGTCGCCCCCCGACTTCTTTTTCTTCTTGTCCTCGGCGGCCAGCGCCGGAGCGGCCAAGGCCGTGGCCCCGGCGAACGCAAGACAAGCGATGAGATCGCGGCGCCGCATGCCTTCAACCTATCTCGATCATGGTTAGCGGTCTCTTTACGCGCGCCTGCGACAAGGCATTGAAACGCTGGTTTCCCGGAGCGCGCCTTGGGCCGATTTGCGCCGACCAACCTCGACCTCGACGGCAAGGTCATCCTCGTCACCGGCGGCACCGGCTCGTTCGGCCGCCGCTTCGTCGAGACGGTGCTGACGCGCGCGAAGCCGCGCAAGCTGATCGTCTATTCCCGCGACGAGCTGAAGCAGAGCGAGATGCAAATGGATCTCGCCGAGCGGTTCGGACCCGAAAAGCTTGGCCTGCTACGCTTCTTCCTGGGCGACGTGCGCGACCGCGAGCGGCTGATCCTGGCGCTGCGCGGCGTCGACGTGGTGATCCACGCCGCGGCCCTGAAGCAGGTGCCGGCGGCGGAATACAACCCCTCCGAATGCATCCACACCAACATCATGGGCGCCGAGAACGTGGTCTGGGCCTGCCTGGCCAATCGGGTGAAGCAGGTGGTGGCGCTTTCCACCGACAAGGCCTGCAACCCGATCAACCTCTATGGCGCGACCAAGCTCGCCTCGGACAAGACCTTCGTGGCGGCCAACAACCTGTCGGGCGACATCGGCACGCGGTTCTCGGTGGTGCGCTACGGCAATGTGGTGGGGAGCCGAGGCTCGGTGGCGCCGCTGTTCCAGCGGCTGATCGCGCGGGGCGCGACGGAGCTGCCGATCACCGACGTGCGGATGACCCGCTTCTGGATCACGCTCAACGAGGGCGTGGAGTTCGTGCTGTCGTCGCTGGGCCTGATGCACGGCGGCGAAATCTTCGTGCCGAAGATCCCGTCGATGAAGATGACCGACCTGGCCGCCGCCATGGCGCCCAACCTGCCGATCAAGGTGGTCGGCATCAGGCCAGGCGAGAAGTTGCACGAGATCATGATCTCCGCCGACGACACCCGCACCACCGTCGACCTTGGCGACCGCTACGCCATCGAGCCCGCCTTCGTGGAATATCCCCGCGAGCCGTTGAAGGGCAGCCGACCGGCCGAGGACTTCTGCTACGCCAGCGACACCAACACCGACTGGTTGAGCGGCGAGGGCCTGCTCGCCCTGCTCGACGAGCCGGCGCCGCAGCGCCGCCGCCGCGCGGTCGACTAGGGTGGCCGGGCCGGTCCTCCCCTACGGCCGCCAGACCATCGAGGACGACGACATTGCGGCTGTCGTCGAAGCACTCCGTGCGGATTTTCTGACCACTGGCCCGACGGTCGAAGCCTTCGAAACCGCCTTCGCCGAGACGGTCGGCGCACGCCATGCGGTGGCCTGCGCCAATGGCACCGCGGCCCTGCACCTGGCCATGCTGGCGCTGGACGTACAGCTGGGTGAGGTGGTGATCGCGCCTTCGATCACATTCCTGGCGACAGCGAACTGTGCCCGTTACGTCGGCGCCGAGGTGATATTCGCCGATGTCGATCCGCTGAGCGGGCTGATGACGCCCGAGACCCTGGCAGACGCCTTGGCCCGGGTCGGTGGGCGCAAGCTGCGCGCCGTGCTGCCGGTTCACTTGCGGGGCGACGCCGTCGACCTGCCGGGCCTCGCCGCCCTGGCGAACGACGCCGGCGCGGTGCTGGTGGAGGACGCGCCGCATGCGCTCGGCACGACCATGACCTACGGCAATGTCGCGGAACGGGTGGGCGACGTCCGCCACTCGGCCATGGCCACCTTCTCGTTCCACCCGGTGAAGACCATCGCCACGGGCGAGGGCGGCATGGTCACCACCAACGACTCCGCCCTGGCCGACCGGCTGCGGACGATGCGCAGCCACGGGATGATCCGGCCGCAAGGCGCCGATCCCTGGTGGTACGAGATGCCGGAGCCCGGCTTCAACTACCGCCTGCCCGACATTCTCTGCGCGCTCGGCCTCTCGCAACTGGCCAAGCTGCCGAGGTTCGCCGCGCGGCGCCGCGCGCTGGCCAAGGCATATGACGCGGCGCTGGCGCCGCTCGCGCCGGTGGTGCGGATCGCCGCGCGCCCAGAGGGGAGCGATCCGGTGCTGCACCTGATGTGCGTGCTGATCGACTTCGAGGCGGCCGGGCTGAGCCGCCGCCAGGTGGTCGAGCGGCTTCGCGAGTACGGCATTGGGACCCAGGTGCACTACATTCCAGTGCATCGCCAGCCCTACTATCGCGAGCGCTACGGTGAGCTCGACCTCCCTGGCGCGGAGGGCTGGTACGAGCGGTGCCTGAGCCTACCGCTTTATCCGGGGATGGCGGATGGCGATGTGCAGAAGGTCGCCGATGCGCTGAAGGCGGCTCTCGGCCTCTGACCCCGTCGAACCGCCCAGCCGCCCCCTAAGCCGCTAGCGCCGCGTGTTTCAGCAGATCGCGGATCGCATCCACCTGGTCCGGCGCGCTGGTCAGTTCGGCGCGGGTGTCGTCCTGGCGGGCGAGCTTCAGGGCCTCGGCGCGGGCGCGGTCGGCGACGGGGCCGAGCGGCCCGGATTCCCCGCAGGCGAGCTTCAGGAGCGCGGTCAGGCGATTCAGCGCCGGCGCGCTGGCCTTCACCGTCGAGGCGACCAGTTTGGCGTCGGCTTCGAGCAGGCCGCCGATCTCGCCCAACTTCTCCTGCATGGGCTTGAAGGCTTCCTCGATCAGGCCGCAGCGGGCGACGGCACGCTGCAGCTTGGCGAGTTCCACCAGGCGGGGCGCCGGATGGTGCGTCTCGCGGTTTTCGCGCTCGAAGCGCAGGCTGAAGATCAGCGAATTGAGCCAACGGCCGGCCTCGCGCTTGTTGCTGGCGCCGATGATGTTCTCGGTCAGCCAGACCAGGGCCTCGGCCTCCTCCGCCACGGTGTTCCCTTCGCCGAGATAAACCTCCACGAAGTCGCGCGCGACCAGCATCTTGGACCGCGCGGTGACCGCGGCCTGCACATTGTCCAGCGGCAGCAGCTTGCCCGACGCGGCGGTCAGCGCCATGGCCAGGCCCCGGATCACGTCGATCTCGCTGACCGGATCGGAAGGCCGCAGGCGGCGCTGGCCGCCCAGGTCGCGCAGGATGCGCTGGCCGATGGCGGCGCGGACGCCCTCGAAGTCCTCGCAGGGCAGCCATTTGGCCAGCCGCTGGGCGCGAGCGGAGAGTTCCGGCATCACCTTGGCGACGCTGGGCTCGGCCTTGACCAACTGGTCGACCACATTGGCCGCCGCGAGCCTGGTCATGGCCGCCAGGCGGGCGCCGAGGTCCAGGTTGCCGCCCAGGACGTTGTCCAGCCCCTTTTCGCAGCCGACGATCTCCTCCAACGGCTCGGCGATCACCGAGAGCGCCAGCTTGCGCCCGGCGCCCTCGGTGGGGGCCTGGTCGGCGAGATCGAGCAGCAGGCCGACCTTCTCACCCCAGCTCTGCGCTGGGGCGAGGCTGGTCGCCACCGCGCAGCCCAGGCGATAGGCGCCCTCCGGGTCCTTGGCGAGCTGGGCCGCAACCTTGGCGAAGGTGTCGGGGGACACCTGCGGCAGGCCCTTTCGGGCGTCGCGCATCAGGCGTTCGACGGCGCGCTCGCCCAGGGACTTGAACGTGGCGGTCATGTCGGCGACCGGGGCGCCGCGGGAATGCGCCTCGGGCACGGCGATCTTCTGGATGGCGTGGGCGATCTCGACGCCGCTGGCCTCCAACTGCTCGACCAGGTCCGGGCGATGCAGCAGCTCGAAGGGCGTCGCCTCGTGGCGTTCCAGCCAGGTCTCGAACAGCCGGCCGATCCGCTGGCGGGCGTGGCAGGTGTAGAGATCCTGCGGCGAGACGCAGAGCGGCTCCGTCGGCTCGGGCGCCTTGACCTTGCGCGGCTTCTCCGGAACCCCGAGGTTGAGGATGGTCAGCGAGTGGAATTCACCGGTTTCCGGGTCCAGCGTCTCGCGCATCACGCGCGCGGCCGCGACAGAGCCCTTGCGGATCAGCTCGTTGGCCGTGTCGAGCGCGGTGGTGCGCAGGTCGGTGGCCATTTTCAGGGCCCAACCCGAGTCCGGATAGCGGCGGACGAAGACCTCGAAATGGACGTCGGCAGCGGGCATAAAGTCTCTCCAAGTGAACCGGAGGCTAGCCGCGAAGCTTTAAGGTCCGATTGACCGTCATCATCGCGCCCCATTGAGGCCACGGTGCGGGATGACTAGCTTCACCACGGTTTCCGCCTGCGGAGACCCAAGGGCTTCCATGGAGACGACAGACCCCAATGGCCAAGATCACCCTGGTGGATGACGACGAGAACATCGTCACCTCGGTCAGCCTCGCCCTGGAGAGCCACGGCCACACCGTGAAAGCCTATTACGACGGCGCGTCCGGCCTCGCGGCCCTGGAGAACGAGCCGCCGGACCTCGCCATCCTCGATGTGAAGATGCCGCGCATGGACGGCATGGAGGTGCTGCGCCGCCTGCGACGGACCTCCGACATGCCGGTGATCATCCTGACGTCGAAGGACGAGGAGATCGACGAAATCCTGGGTTTCAACCTGGGCGCCGACGACTACATGCACAAACCCTTCAGCCAGCGCCTGCTGATCGAGCGGGTGAAGGCGGTGCTGCGCCGCGCCGGCGTCGAGGGCGAGGAGCCCGCCGCGCCGGTGGCGGGCGCGGAAGGGTCCCGCGCCATCAAGCGGGGCAAGCTGACGCTGGATCCCGCCCGCCACGACTGCCTGTGGGAAGGCAAGCCCGTGAAGCTGACGGTGACCGAGTTCCTGCTGCTGCAATCGCTGGCGCAACGGCCCGGTTTCGTGAAGAGCCGCGACAACCTGATGGACGCGGCCTACGACGATCAGGTCTATGTCGATGACCGCACCATCGACAGCCACATCAAGCGCATGCGCAAGAAGTTCCGCGACGTTGACCCAGAGTTCGACGCAATCGAAACCCTCTATGGCGTCGGATACCGCTACCGCGAAACCTGAGCGAGGCGCCGCGACCCTCCAGCGCAAGGACAGGCGCGAGGGCCTGCGCGCGCGCCGCGAGGCGAAGGCGTCGCGCTGGCTGCCGGGGTCCCGCCTTGGTCGGCTGATCATCGCGCTCAATGTGCTGGGGCTGGCGATCCTCATCGCCGGCGCCCTGGTGCTCAACGAGCTGCGTCAGGGGCTGGTCAACGCCCGCATCGACAGCCTGACCACCCAGGGCGAGCTGATGGCGGAGATCATCGACCAGGCGGCCACGGTGGGCGAGCCGCATCCGGAGATGGACCCGGTCAACGCCGGCCTCGTCCTGCAGATGCTGGCCAATCCGAAGACCCAGCGGGCGCGGCTGTTCGATCCCTCGGGGCGCCCGATCGCCGACAGCGAGCTGGTGGCCGACCGGGTGGAGCGAAAGGCCTTGCCGCCAGCGCACCGACGCGGCGAGAGCGCCATGTCGTTCCGCCTTCGGCCGCGCGGCGGGGCGGCGGTGGCGGCACAGGCGCGCGCGGCGCTGGCCGCCGAGGTCGCCCAGGCCCTGCGCGGGCGCCCGGTGGCGGGCCTGCGACGCGACGAGACCGGTGGCCGGGTGGTCTCGGTGTCGATCCCGATCCAGCGGGTGCAGGCGGTGCTGGGCGTGCTCACGCTCGAGGCCAACGACGTCGATGCGATCATCGCGCGCGAGCGGATGGCGCTGGTGCCGTTCATCCTGATCGCCGTCGCGGTCAGTCTGGCGTCCTCGCTGCTGCTGACGCGGCTGATCGCCCAGCCGGTGCGCCGTCTGGCCCGCGCCGCCGACCGGGTGCGGCTGGCCGGCGCGCGGGCGATCTCGCTCCCCGACCTCGCCCGGCGCGACGACGAACTCGGCGACCTCACCCGCAGCCTGGAGGCCATGACCCAGGCGCTCAGCGAGCGGATGGACGCCATCGAAAGCTTCGCCGCCGACGTGGCGCACGAGATCAAGAACCCGCTGACCTCGCTCCGCTCGGCGGTGGAGACCCTGGACCTTGTCACCGAGCCGGCGGCGCGCGAGCGGCTGCTGCGCATCCTCAAGAACGACGTCCAGCGGCTGGACCGGCTGGTCACCGACATCTCCAACGCCTCGCGGCTCGACGCGGAACTTTCGCGGGATGCGCCCAAGCCGGTCGATATCGAGCGGCTGGTGTCCGATATCGTCGGCCTCTACCAGGCGACGGCCAAGCCGGGCGACGTCGAGGTGCGCCTGCATCGCTCCGGCGGGATCGAGCCGGTGATGGTGCTGGGGCGCGAGGGCTCACTTGGCCAGGTGTTCCGCAACCTGATCGACAACGCCCGCTCGTTCAGCCCGCCGGGCGCCGAGGTGGTGGTGGCGATGCAGCGCGCGGTCGGCCGGGTGATCGCCACGGTGTCCGACAGCGGACCCGGCATCCCGCCGGAGAATCTCGAGACGGTCTTCGAGCGGTTCTACACCTCGCGGCCCAAGGGGGCGGCGTTCGGCGGCAACTCAGGGCTCGGCCTTTCCATCGCCCGGCAGATCGTCGAGGCGCACGGCGGCACGCTGAAGGCGCAGAACCGCGTGGTCGATGGCCAGGTGGTCGGCGCGATCTTCCTGATCTTCCTGCCCGAGGCCAAGGACGCGGCCACCAAGCGCGAGGCGAAGGCTTGATCCGCCATGCCGGCCTGATCGCGGCCCGGCTGGGCGGCGCGTGGCTGGGGGTGCTGATCGAAGGGCCCGCCGGCGCCGGCAAGAGCGACCTGGCGCTGCGGGCGCTGGACCAGGGATTTTCGCTGGTGGCCGACGACCGGGTGACGCTGTGGGCTTGCGAAGGCCGGCTGTTCGGCGCCGCGCCGGACACCCTGGCGGGCCTCCTGGAGGTGCGCGGCCTCGACGTGATCCGGCTCCCCGCCCGGCCGTTGGCGCAGGTGGCGCTGGTCGCCCGGTGCGAGGCCCCGGAGCGCATCCCAGAGGCGGCTTCCGCCGAAATCCTGGGGGTTTCGGTCCCGCTGATCGAGCTGGATCCGCGGGAGGCCTCGGCCCCTGCGAAACTGCGTCGCGCGCTCAGCCACTTTGACGCGGCGCACAAGAGGCGTATTTAGCACGGCTTCGCGGGACGGGTTTTGGGCCGCGTGGGTGGGGATACCCTTGGAAGACATACGTATGATCGGGCTCGGGGTATGATCGGGCTCGTGATCGTCACGCACGGCCGGCTGGCGGAGGAGTTCGTCTTCGCCATGGAGCACGTGGTCGGGCCGCAAGCCGCGGTGGAAGCCATCTGCATCGGCCCAGAGGACGACATGGAGCGCCGCCGCAAGGATATCCTGGCCGCCTGCGGGCGTGTCGACACCGGGTCCGGCGTCATCCTGCTCACCGACATGTTCGGCGGCACGCCGTCGAACCTCGCCATCTCGGTGATGGAGCAGACCAAGGCCGAGGTGATCGCCGGCCTGAACCTGCCGATGCTGATCAAGCTCGCTAGCGTGCGCGCCCGCCAGAGCCTGGAAGACGCGGTCGCCTGCGCCCAGGAAGCCGGGCGCAAATACATCTCCGTCGCCTCCTACGTGCTGGCCGGCGAGAAGTGAGCGGCCGGTGAGCGAAGGGGCGACCCGCACCGTCGAGATCGTCAACAAGCGCGGCCTGCATGCCCGTGCGTCGGCCAAGTTCGTGAAGACCGCGTCGGCCTTCGACGCCGAGGTGCGCGTTTCCAAGGACGGCCAGACCGTCGATGCGCGCTCGATCATGGGCCTGATGATGCTGGCCGCTGGCCCCGGCTGCTGCATCGACATCGAGGCTGAGGGCGCCGACGCCGAAGCCGCCGTGACGGCGCTCGAGCAACTGGTCAGCGCCAGGTTCGACGAGGACGAATAGCGCCTTCGCTGCTCGTCTGCGTCCCCCGCGTGGCGGCGGGAGTTTGGTCTAGGTCTTCAGCCGCCAGCCGGTGCGGAAGATCCAGGTGATGAAGCCCAGGCAAACGACCATGAAGGCCAGTGTCATGGCCAGGCTGACGCCCACCTGCACGTCCGACACGCCGTAGAAGGACCAGCGGAATCCGGAGACCAGGTAGACCACCGGGTTGAACAGCGCGATCTTGGCCCACAGCGGTGGCAGCATGCTGATCGAATAGAAGCTGCCGCCCAGGAAGGTCAGCGGCGTGACGATCATCAGGGGCACGATCTGCAGCTTCTCGAAGCCGTCGGCCCAGACGCCGAGCACGAAGCCGAACAGGGAAAAGGTGATCGAGGTCAGGATCAGGAAGGCCAGCGCCCAGAACGGGTGGACGATCTCGAAGGGCACGAACAGCCGCGCGGTGATGAGGATGATCGCCCCCAGCATCACCGACTTGGACGCCGCCGCCCCCACATAGCCCAGCACCACCTCGACCGCGGAGACCGGGGCCGACAGCATCTCGTAGATCGTGCCGGACCACTTGGGCATGTAGATGCCGAAGGAGCCGTTGGAGATGCTCTCGGTGAGGATCGACAGCATGATCAGGCCCGGCACGATGAAGGCGCCGTAGGAGACCCCGTCCACCTTGGCCATTCGGCTGCCGATGGCCGAGCCGAAGACGATGAAATACAGCGAGGTCGAGATCACCGGGGCGGCGATCGACTGGACGATGGTGCGGAAGGTCCGGGCCATCTCGAAGCGGTAGATGGCCCGCACGCCATAGAGGTTCATGCCGCTCACGCGCGCGTCCTCACCAGGTTCACGAAGATATCCTCCAGGGAGCTCTGCTCGGTGCGAAGGTCCTTGAAATCGACGCCCTGTTCGCTGAGCCGGCGCAGCAGCGCGGCGATGCCGGTGTCCTCGGCCTGGGCGTCGAAGGTGTAGACGAGGTCCGCGCCCTCGTTGGCGAGCGACAGGTCATAGCCGGCGAGGCCCTGGGGCACGGCGCTCAGCGGCGCCTGCAGGTGCAGGGTAAGCTGCTTCTTGCCGAGCTTGCGCATCAGCTCGGTCTTTTCCTCCACCAGGATCAGTTCGCCCCGGGA
>DATAUR010000147.1:0-9421 GCA_036268175.1 Phenylobacterium sp.
TTTCATCGATTTCCCCATCCCCAAGGCCGCGCCCGCAAACGCCTGGGCGCGCCGATCCCCAACGGTAGCCCGACGATGGCGGGAGTCGATCTCTAAGCTGAAATTTTCATCCAGGCCCGGTGTCGGCGCCCGATCGCTTCGCAGATCAAATCGGCTATCGTCGAGAAATGAGCTTCGACCTCGTCTGCATCGGCCTGACCACGCTCGACGTGGTCGTCCGCCCCATCGACGCCCTGCCGCGGCGCGAGCAGACGATCCTGGTGGACGGCATCGAGATCGTCCCGGCCGGCACCGCCTGCGGCGCGGCCCTGGTGGCGCGCGCGCTGGGCCTGAACACCGCCATCGCTGGCGCCGTGGGCGAAGACCGCAAGGGCCGCTTCCTGCGCGCCGTGCTGGAGGAGGTCGGCGTCGCCACCGATCTGCTGGAGACCGTGCCTGAAGGCGCCACCTCGACCACCGTGCTCGCCGTGGACAGCGAGGGCCGCCGCCCGGCCTTCCATGCGCTGGGCGCCAGTTTCCAGTACCAGATCACGCCCGCCGCGCTGGCCGCCGCCAGCCACGCCCGGGCCGTCCACTGGGGTGGGGTCGGCAGCCGCAACCTCGACCGTGGGCCGGGCGCGGAGCTGATGGCTGGGGCCAAGGCGGCGGGCGCGCTCACTACCTGCGACCTGATCTCCCCCAACAAGCATGCGCTGGACGAGCTCAAGCGCCTACTGCCGCACGTGGACTATTTCCTGCCCAGCGCCGTCGAGGCCCAGGCGCTCTCTGGCCAGGAGGACCTGACCGCCGCGGCGGCGTTCTTCCGCGACCTCGGCGCCGGGGCCTGCGTGATCAAGAACGGCGCGGAGGGCTCGATCCTGGGGCTCGCCGACCGCACTGTCGCCCTGCCCGCCCACGCCATCACGCCGGTCGACACCACGAGCTGCGGCGACAGCTATTGCGCGGGCTTCATCGCCGCCCTGCTGCGCGGCTTCGACGCCATCGAGGCCGCCCGCTTCGCCACCACCACCGCCGCCCTGGTGGCCCAGGGCCTAGGCACGCTGGGCAAGCTGGAAAGCTTCGAGGCGACCCGCGCCGCCATGCTGACCCTGCCGCTGCAAGAGGCCGCCTGATGCCCGCCCCCACCGAAGCCGACGCCCGCGCCTCCATCGTCCGGGTCATGCGCGCCATGGACGCCCGCGGCCTCAACCGCGGCACCTCCGGCAATGTCTCGGTCCGCTGGGGCGAGGGCCTGCTGGTCACCCCCACCGGCGTCGTCCCCGACGAGCTGAATCCGGAGAGCGTGGTGCTGATCGACATGCAGGGCCGCGCGGCGGAGGGCGCGCTGAAGCCCTCCAGCGAGTGGCGCATGCACGCCGGCATCCTGGCGCGGCGGCCCGACATCCGCGCCGTCGTCCACTGCCACGCCCGCTACGCCACCATCCTGGCCTGCGCCGGCCGGCCGATCCCGGCGGTGCACTACATGGTGGGCGTCAGCGGCGGGTCGTCCGTGCCCGTCGCGCCCTACGCGCCGTTCGGCTCCGACGAGCTGGCGCGGGTGGTGGCGGACACCTTGGACGGTCGCCACGCGTGCCTGATGGCCAACCACGGCCTGATCGCGGTCTCCACCAGCCTTGGCCGCACGCTGGCCATCGCCGAAGAGATCGAGGAACAGGCCGCCGTCTACTGGGGAACGCTGGCCATCGGCGGCCCCAACCTGCTCAGCGAGCCGCAGATGGACGACATCCTCCAGCGCTTCCAGGGCTACGGGCAGAAACGCTAAGGCCATTCGGCATCCGAAGCCTCCGAGCCTTCCCTCCTTCCTCCTCGATGGAGGAAGGCCGGGATGGTGGTGTATGCAGGGAGATGAGGTGAAGGGCGCAATCTGGCGCCAGCGCCTCCAGCGTCAGCCACTTCATCTCAGCAGCCACACCACCACCCAACCCTCCTCCATCGAGGAGGAGGGCGTTCAATCTGGCAGAAGCCACATCGCGATCGGCGCTCGCGTCAACATCGGCTTGACGGCAGGGGGCGGAAGGCCGCCACTTTCGGCCAAGGACGCGCCGACTCTCCCTGCAAGACGGAGAGCGGCCTAGGGGGAAATAGAAGCGATGCATCTGGGCGCGGTCGATTGGGGGGTGATCGCCCTCGACCTGGTGTTCGTGCTGGGCATCGGGATCGTCTCGGCCCGGCGCGCCAAGAGCGGCAACGACTTCTTCCTGGCCGGGCGCGCGATCCCGGCCTGGGTCTGCGGCCTGGCCTTCATCTCGGCGAACCTGGGCGCGCAGGAGGTGATCGGCATGGGCGCGTCGGGCGCCAAGTACGGCATCTCCACGGCGCACTTCTATTGGATCGGCGCCATCCCGGCGATGGTGTTCATCGGCGTCTTCATGATGCCGTTCTACTACGGCTCCAAGGCCCGCTCGGCGCCGGAATACCTGCGCATGCGGTTCGACGAGAAGACCCGCGCGCTAAACGCGCTCACCTTCGCCGCCATGACGATCCTGAACTCCGGGATCTCGATGTACGCCCTGGCCAAGCTGATCCAAACCCTGCACGTCTTCGACGCGCCCTTCGCGGCGCTCGGCCTGCCGCAGGCCTGGATCTTCCACGGGGCGATCCTGACCTCGGCCGCCGTGGTGCTGGTCTACATCTACATGGGCGGCCTGCGAGGCGCGATCTACAACGAGGTCCTGCAGTTCTTCCTGATCGTCGCGGGCTTCGCGCCGCTGGTGTGGCTGGGCCTGCGCCAGGTGGGCGGCTGGCACGGCCTGCAGGCGAGCCTCGACCCCGGCTACACCCACGCCTGGGCCGGCATGGCCCACGCCACCACCAACCGTCTGGGAGTCGATTGGTTCGGGCTCAGCATGGGGCTCGGGTTCGTGCTGTCGTTCGGCTATTGGTGCACCGACTTCCTGGTGGTCCAGCGGGCCATGGCGGCCAACTCCATGTCGGCGGCCAGGCGGACGCCGCTGATCGCCGCCGGGGTGAAGATGTTCATCCCGTTCATCGTCATCCTGCCCGGCCTGATCGCCATTGCGCTAACCTCCGCGCCGGACCATCCGGGCCAGGCGCCGGCCGCGGCGGTCGCCCCCGGTCAGATCGTCCACCACGACCCCGGCGTCATCCCGATCAAGATCGACCCCACCAGCGGCAAGCCCATGCTGGACGCCCGCGGCCAGCCGCAACTGGACTACGATCTCGCGACGCCGAACCTTTTGCTGCGCTACTTCCCGATCGGCATGGTCGGCGTGGGCCTGACCGCACTGCTCGCCAGCTTCATGTCGGGCATGGCCGGGGGCGTGACCGCGTTCAACACGGTGTTCACCTACGACATCTATCAGGCCTACATCCGACGAGACGCCCCCGACGGGCACTATCTGACGGTGGGCAGGCTCGCGACCCTGTTCGGCATCGCGGCGTCGGTGGCGGCGGCCTATCTCTGCAGCCAGTTCAACAACATCAACGACTTCCTGCAGCTGGTGATGGCCTTCGTGAACGCCCCGGTGTTCGCGACCTTCCTGCTGGGCATGTTCTGGAAGCGGACCACCGGCCACGGCGCCTTCATCGGGCTCGCCGCCGGCACGCTCACCGCCGCGATCCACCACGGCCTGACCCTGCCGGTGAATGACATCCCCGGCCTGAAGGGCGGGTGGCTCGGCGTCACCCACACCTACGCCAGCGAGATGGCCCAGAACTTCTGGATCGCCATCTGGGCCTGGAGCGCCTGCTTCCTGGTGACCATCGCCGTCAGCCTGATGACCAAGCCCAAGCCGGAGGGCGAGCTCACCGGCCTCGTCTATTCCCTGACGCCCAAGATCGTCCACGAGACGGGGCCCTGGTACATGCGCCCGGTGATCCTGGGCGTGATCATGCTGACCGCCACCGTCGTCCTCAACCTGATCTTCCGCTAGGAGCCGCGAGCCATGCTTTTCGACGTGCGCCTGCCCATCGGCCTGCTGTTCCTGGCCATCGGCCTGCTGGTCGCCGGCTACGGCGTCATCGGCCATGTGCCGCTCTCCGCCGGGGTCAACATCGACCTGGTCTGGGGTGGGGTGATGGCGGTCTTCGGGGCCATCATGCTGGTCCTGGCGGCGCTCGCCCGGCGCGGCGACCTGCCGCCGCCGCCCGAAGGCTGAAGCGCCTTCAGGCCTTGCGCGCGATCCAGTCGTGCGCCGGGTCGTTGCGGAAGATCCACTGCCGCTTCGGCCCGGCCATGACGTTCAGGTAGTAGAGGTCGTAGCCGTGCGGCGCTCCCACCGGGTGATAGCCGCGGGGCACCATCACCACGTCGCCATCCTCGACGGCCATAGTCTGATCGAGGCTCCGGTCGTCGGTATAGACCCGCTGGAAGGCGAAGCCCTGCGGCGGATTGAGGCGATGGTAGTAGGTCTCCTCCAGCGCGGTCTCTTCGCCCGCCGCCGCCGTGTCGTGCTTGTGCGGCGGATAGCTCGACCAGTTGCCGCCCGGGGTGATGACCTCGACCACCAACAGGCTCTCGGCGGGCTCGGTTTCGGGCAGGATGTTGCGGACGTGGCGGGTGTTGGTCCCTTGCCCCCGCACCTCGCGGCTCATGGCGCCGGCCGCGATCTCGCGGGCCTCGCCGGCGCCGGACGCCGGGGCGGTGCAGACCGCCAGCTCCACCGGCGTCGCCGCGGTCACCGTCCAGGCCGCCCCGCCCGGCGCATAGACCGCGCCCGGCGCCGCGTCGGCGAAGACGCTGGCCCGGCCGCCGAGCCCCGCGAAGGTGCGCCCCGCCACCGCGATGTCCGCCGTGCCGCTCAGCACCACCAGGCAGGCCTCGCGCCCCGCCTCGCCGCCACTCGCCGCCTGGCCCGCCGCCAGCTCCACGACCTTGAAGCCCACATGGTCCCAGCCGGCGCTCTTTGGCGTCACCTCCAGCACCACGCCATGGGCGTCGGGCGCGTGCTTGCGGACCAAGAGGTCGGTCATGTCAGGCGGCCTTCTTCAAACCGGCGGCGGCGGCTTCGCGTTCGAGGGTGCGCAGGCCCAGTTCCCCATAGGTGCGCGGATTGGCGACGGCCGGGTCCTGCTCGGCCTCCACCACGATCCAGCCGGCGTAGTCGATGTCGGCCAGCGCCGACATCACGGCGGGGTAGTCCAGGCCGCCGTCGCCCGGCACGGTGAACATGCCGGCCAGCACGCCGTCGAGGAAGCTCGCGTCCTTGGCCTGTACGTCGGCGAACACCGCGCGGCGGATGTCCTTGCAGTGCACATGGGCGATGCGGCGTGGGTAGGAGCGGATCGCCGCCACCGGATCGATGCCGCCCAGCGCCGCGTGGCCGGTGTCCATGGTCAGGCCGACGCTTTCGCCGGTGATCGCGATGAACGCCTCCAGGTCGGCCGCCCGCTCCACCACGGTGCCCAGGTGGTGGTGATAGGCGAACTTCAGCCCCTGACCTTCGATGTAGTCGGCGAAGCCGGTCATCCGCGCCCCGAACGCCTTCCACCCGGCCGCGTCCAGGCGCGGCGTGCGGCTGAGCGGCGTGGCGCGCTGGCCGTGGATCGCGTTGCTGGTCTCGGCGTGGACGAAAACGCTCGAGCCCATGGCCTTCAGCAGCGTCAGGTGATCCTGCGCCGCGGCGATCTCGGCGTCGACGTCGCGGGTCAGCAGCTCGCCGGAATACCAGCCGCCCACCAGGTCCAGGCCATAGCCGTCCAGCAGGGGCTTCAGCACCGCCGGATCGCGCGGGAACTTGCCGCCCAGCTCGACGCCGGCAAAGCCGATGTCGCGGGCGTCGGCCAGGATGGTCGAGAGCGGCGTGTCGCTGCCCAGCTCCAGCATGTCGTCATTGACCCAGGCGATGGGGCTGACCCCGAAACGGATACTCAAAGTCTTCAGTCTCCCAGACGCTGGTTCAGTTGGGCGGCGTCGTAGTCCACCCGGGCGGCGCGCACCTGCGGTCGCGCCGAGACTTCCGGCACGGCCACGTCCCACCAGGCGCCGCCGGCGTCGGTAGACGCCTGCGGGTCGGTGTCGATGACCACCACATAGGTACGGTCGCTGGCCCGCGCGCGGCCCATGGCGGCCTCGAACTCGGCGAGATTCGCGGCCTTCTCCGAGCGCGCGCCCAGGCTGGCGGCGTGGGCGGCGAAGTCGACGGCGGGCGCGGCGGCGTCCAGCAGGTTGTTGAACGGCGCGCCGCCGGTCCCGGCCTGCAGGCGGTTGATGCAGCCGAAGCCCCGGTTGTCGAGCACGGTGACGATCAGCTTGGCCCCCATCGCCACCGAGGTCGCGATCTCCGAATTGAGCATCAGGTAGGAGCCGTCGCCGACCATCACCACCACCTCGCGGTCGGGCGCCGCCAGCTTCACCCCCAGGCCGCCGGCGATCTCATAGCCCATGCAGCTATAGCCATACTCGACGTGATAGCCGCCCGGCCGCCCTGTCCGCCAAAGCTTGTGCAACTCCCCCGGCAGGCCGCCGGCCGCGCAGACCACGATGGCCGCCGCGTCCACCGAGCGCCACACCGCCCCGATCACCTGTGCGTCGGAGGGCAGCGCCGCATCGCTGGGCGCCATGGCCGCGTCGGCCCCAGCGTTCCAGGCCGCGATTTGGACGGCGGTATCGGCGGCGATTTCAGCGGCTGGGGAGCGCCAGTCGCCGAGCGCGACAGAGAGCTGTTCCAGCACCGCGCCCGCGTCGCCTACCACCGGCTCCGCGCCATGCTTGTGGGCGTCGAAGGCGCCGACGTTGACCTGCGCCAGCACCCGGTCCGGCCTGGCGAACAGCGCTCGGCTGCCGGTGGTGAAGTCCTGCAACCGCGTGCCGATCCCCACCACCAGGTCGGCGGCCTGCGCGGCGGCATTGGCGGCGCTGGAGCCGGTCACCCCGACGGCGCCCAGCGCCTGCGGATGGTCCCAGGCCAGCGCGCCCTTGCCGGCCTGGGTCTCCGCCACCGGAACGCCGGTGCGCGCGGCGAAGTCGGCCAGCGCGGCCTCGGCGCCGGCATAGAGCACCCCGCCGCCGGCCACGATCAGCGGCGCTTTGGCCGCCCTCAGGCGCTGGGCCAGCGCCGCGATCTCCCGCGGATCGGCGGGCTGGCGGCGCTGGGTCCAGAGGCGGCGCTGGAAGAAGGTCTCCGGCCAATCGTGGGCCTGCGCCTGCACATCCTGGCAGAAGGCCAGCGTCACCGGCCCGCAGGCCGCCGGATCGGTCAACACCGCCATGGCCCGCGGCAGGGCGGTCAGCAGTTGTTCGGGGCGCTGGATGCGGTCGAAATAGCGCGACACCGGCCGGAAGCAGTCGTTGGCGCTCACCGTCCCGTCGGCGAAATCCTCCACCTGCTGCAGCACCGGATCGGGCCTCCGGCTCGCATAGACATCGCCTGGCAGCAGCAGCACCGGCAGGCGGTTCACGTGCGCCAGCGCCGCGGCGGTCACCATGTTGGTGGCGCCCGGCCCGATGGAGGTGGTGCAGACCATGGCCCGCCTGCGGCGCATCTGCCTGGCGTAGGCGATGGCGGCGTGCGCCATGGCCTGTTCGTTGTGCGCCCGGAAGGTCGGCAGGGTGTCGCGCGCGCCCTCCAGCGCCTCGCCCAGCCCCGCCACATTGCCATGGCCGAAGATCGCCCAGACCCCGGCGAAGAACGGGACCCGCGCGCCGTCCACCTCCACATCCTGCGCCGCCAGCCAGCGCACCGCGGCCTGCGCCGCCGTCAGCCTGACCGTGCTCATGCCGCCCGCCCCACATTTGCCCGCGCCTGGCGCCAGCCCTCGACCAGCATGGCGAGGTTCTCCGCCAGCATCTCCACCGCCGCCTCGTCGTCGATCTCGCCCGCCAGCCAGGCCCGCGCCGCGTCGTTGAAGATCGTGCGCCCCACCGCGAAGCCCTTCACCACCGGCACGTCCGCCACCGCCCGGAACGCCGCCAGCAGGGTCTCCGCGGGTTGCGACAGCCCCAACAGCACCACGCCCCGACAGAATGGGTCCCGCGCCGCGATCACCCCGGCGACGTTGCGCCAGTGGGCCGGGTCGTCCATCGGCTCCAGCTTCCACCAGTCGGGCTTGATCCCCAGATCGTAGAGCCGGTCCAGGGCGCGGGAAATGGTCGTGGCGTCGGTCGCCATGCCGGCCGGCGGAATGATCTCCACCAGCAGTTCGTGGCGGGTCGCGCGGCAGGCATCGAACAGGCGCAGGAGCTGGCGTTCCTGCCGTTGCCGTAGCTCCGGCTCGTCGTCCGGATGGTAGAGGCACAGCACCTTGACCACCTGATTCAGCGGCCATTGGGCGATCTGCGCGCCCACGTCCGCCCCGCCCTCGAAGTCCAGCGGCCGGGATTTGGGGACCTCGATGGGCCGGCCGATCCAGTAGGGATGGTCCGCCGCGGCGGCCAGCGCCTCGAACCCGCACCGTCCGTCGAGCAGGACGCCGAACCGGGGATCGCCGCCGGCCACCCGGTCCAGCGCCCGCAGCGCCAGGCCCTTGAACGCCGGCACGCGCCCCGGATCGGCGTCCATCTCGCGGGCCATGTCGTCGAACTGGCTGCGATGATCGATGGCCAGCACCATGAGCTGGTCGTAGGTCCCGGTCCGGGTGGTCGCCCAGTGGATGTGCTCCAGCCCGGCGTCCTCGCGCAGGCGGAACGGCCGGTCGCCCTGGGCCAGGAACGCCTGCATCTCCGGCCAGGTGGGCATGGCCGGCGCGCAGCCGTGCCGCGAGACCACGAGGGCGCCCGCCGCGTTGGCGAGCTCGCAGCACCGCTCCAGCGGCAGGTCGCGCAGCCAGCCCCGCAGGAAGCCGCTCATGAAGGCGTCGCCGGCCCCCAGCACGTTGAACACCTCGACGTTGAACCCTGGCCCGACCACGCCCTCATCCAGGCTGTCCGGGATCGCCCCCGCAAAGGCCGAGCAGCCGTCTGGCCCGCGCTTGCAGACCAAGAGCGCGTCCGTCCGTTCACGGATCGCCCGCAGCGCCGCGATGGTGTCGGTCTCGCCGCCGAGGATGTGGATCTCCTCCTCCGTCCCCACCACCAGGTCGCAGACCGGCAGCACCCGCTGCAGGATTTCGGTCACCGCCTCATGCGCCACGAAGCGGTTTTCGCCCAGATCCCTGGCCGTCAGTCCCCAGAGCACCGGGCGGTAGTCCACGTCGAACACCACCTTGCCGCCCGACGCGCGGGCCAGCTCGGCGGCTTTCATGGAGCAGTCCCGCACGCCCGGCTGCGACAGGTGCGTGCCGTTGATCAACACCGCGCGGGTGGAACGCACCTGCGCCTCGTCCACGTCGGCGGCGCTGAGCGCCATGTCGGCGCAGTCCTCGCGGTAGAAGATCAGTGGAAAGCTCTCCCGGTCGCGGATGCCCAGGATCACCAGCGCCGTCAGTCGCGCCGGGTCGGTGATCACGGACGCGACGCCCACGCCCTCGCGCTTCAGTTGCTCGCGGATGAAGCGGCCCATGTGGTCGCCGCCGACCCGCGTCA
>DATAUR010000148.1:0-41234 GCA_036268175.1 Phenylobacterium sp.
TCGAGCAGCAGGCGGATAAGGTCGTTGGGATACCAGTTCAGGCCCAGCGACCAGGCCCTTTGCCGCCCGCCATCGACCGCGGCGGAATCGTCGGACAGGGCGACGCCCGGCTGGAAATTGTCGGTCAGGTCCACATAGCTGAACCGCGCCGCCAGCTCCAACGCGCCCCAGCCGCCGTCCCTAAATGAAAAGGGGTTCGTCGGCACGGTGCGGAAGTAGGACGCCGCCTGTGGATTGTAGCGGTGGGTCTCCCCGGTGAGCGTCCAGCTCGCCTGGCCATAGGCCCCGTCGAAACGGGCGTCCGCCAGCCCCCGGCGCTGGATGTCGTAGTGATAGTATTCGCCCTGCCAGAACAGGTTCTTGTAGGTGGCCGCGGTCTCCAGATCGATCACATAGGCCCGGGTCACCGGATTGGCTGCCGTGCCGATGGTCCCGGTGTTGAGGAAGGCCGTAGGATCGATGCGCAGCTCCGGCGGGTCGTTCAGCGACAGGGTTCCGGGCGTGCCGTTCCCCGCATTGGGCGCCTGCAGCAGCTCATCGACGCCGACCCCCAGGTGCAGGCTGTAGTCGGGGCCCTTCAGGGCCTGGACCGCCACCCGCTGGAACGCGCCCAGCCGCTCGCGGGTCAGCGTGTGGGAATCGCCGCTGGCCGGGCCGGTCACATAGGCGCCGGCCCAATAGCGGTCGCCGAAGATCCGCACCCCGGCGTTGGCGCGGGCGTCGCCGGCGTTGAGGTTGGTGGCGAGGTTCGACGGAGAGGCGCGTTCCAGGAACAGGGTGTCGTTGGAGCTGGTCGCCTGGTCCAGCGTGAAGAAGGTGTTGGAATAGCCGATCTCGAACGCCGCGCCCCGCAGGCCGGCATAGACGATCTGGGCGGTCTCGATGCCCTTGGGCGTCTGGTCCGAGGAGTTGCCGCCGTCGTAGACCAGCGCATAGCCCCACGATCCGAAGGCGGTGCCGGCGACGCCGATGCGCGCGCGCCGCGCGTTGATCCCATCCGAAAGGGCCTGCGGCCCGCTGAGCGGCGAGGCGGGGTGGAAGCCGACATAGGCGCCGCTGTCGAACTGGATATTGCCGGTGAAGCCGATGGAATATTCCCCATCGCCGCTCTGCAGCAGGAAGCGGTTGGAGGAGTTCTGCACCACGCGCGGCAGGGCGCGGGTCGGGTCGACGGTGTCCTGCGCCACCTGCCGGGCCGGGGCGGACGGCGCTCCGGCGTCGGCGACCTGGCTGGGCGGCGGCGCGGAGCCCGCACGGGTCTGGGCGACGGGCGCGGGCGCCTTCGCCGCCACCTGGGCCTGCAGGGTCTTCACCTGGGCGCTCAGGCTCTGGATTTCGCCCTGGTCGCGCTGGGCCATGGTCTGGACCAGCGCGGTCAGGTCGCGCACCTGCGCCTTCAGGGCCCCGATGTCCGAGGTTCCCGCCGGCGCCGCCGGCTGCGCCAAGGCAGGGCCCGCCAGGCTGCTCAACACCCCCGCAACCACCGCCGCGCCCAGCCGCCGGCGCCGCAAGGTCCCTCGATCGCCGCCCATCGCCTGCGTCTCCGGTTTGTCGATCCGGCAGTCTTTCGGCGGCTCGCCGAACGGCGCAATCCAAAAGCCCTGCGGGCGAGGGTAGAAATTCTACTGATCTAGTAGGAATAAGAAGAGACGACGACAGGATGCCCCTGTCGCCGCCGCCTCGTCGGGTTTCTGCTCAGGGCGCTAGTTGGCCTTGCCGCCGCCCATCTGCGCCATCAGCTCTTCCTTGCGAGCCTTCAGGCGCTTGCCCATGGCGTCCAGATCCTCGTCGCCCTTCTTGGCCTGGGCGAAGATGCCGCCGGGCTGCTCTTCTTCCTTCACGTGGTGCTTGATGTACTCGCCCAGCACCTTGACCTTGGCGTCGTAGAACTCTTCGTCAGGCTTCATGCCCTCGATCTCGGCGATCAGCTTCTTGGCGCCGGCGTGCTCCACATAGGCCTCGTCGAGCATGTCCTCTTCCACGTCGCCGCGTTCCTCCGGATAGAAGATCTCCTCCTCGATCTGGGTGTGGACCTTCAGGGCGAGCGCGATCTTCTGGAACAGCGCCAGCTTCTCGCTCTCCTCCTCCAACTGCTCATATTCGTCGAACCAGCCTTCCACCTCGCGGTGATCCTTCTTCAGCAGGGTGACCGCCATGGGGTCGCGGCGGCTGGTGCGGCGCTTGCGGCCGGAACGGGTGCGGTGGGCGGTGGATCGGGCGTGAGCAGTGGCCATCTGAATATCTCCCTCATGGATGATTGGCGCGGCCCTTGGGTTGGCCTCGGAGCCGAAAAGCCGTATCGCTGGGTCGCGGTTCCCATGCGGGAGGTGAGAATTTCGTAGGTCGACTAGGCGACGGTTTCGCGAGGGTTTTCCGTCCCTTACGAATGGGCTCGCGCAAGGGCCTGCGGTTGGCTCGGCTTCCCCGGCGGCAGGCGGGCGCACGCTCGCCGGCCCGGTCCTAGGCGAGGGCGAGGCCCAGCTTCTGCAGTTGCTCGTGCAACTCGGCGCCGAGCCGGAAGCCTTCGCCGCGTTCGGTGACCACGGTATGCTTGCCGAGCTTGCGGCGCACCTTGTGCACCACGGTGTCGACGATCCGCAGTTGCCGTTCGTGCGCGTGATCGAGCGAAGGCAGCAGGTCCAGGATGGTGACCCTGGGCAGGACCCGCGGGTAGCGGGCGTAGAGGATCCCCACCAAGGCGCGTTCCTGACGCGAAAGCGCGCTCATCCATGGCTCATGGGCCCGCACCGCGTTGACGCCGGCGGCGGCGAGCGCGCCCTTGAGCACCTCGATCAATTCGTCCTGCTGGCGGATCACCGCCTGCTGCGACCGCAAGATGTCGGACGTGCGCGCCGCCTTGAAGTTCGGACTATGGTCCAACTGGTCCCCTAGGAGTTGTCCCCCGCCCACGGTCCCCTGCGTTCTCACCTTGTGAGTCTACCGCCAATCGCGGCAGGTTTTCGGCGAAGTGCGCCACATTGCTAAAAAAGCCGCGCTCCGATTTTCCCCATTGTTCAATATGTTGCAGCCGATTCTCCGCGATACCACGGAAGCTTGGGACAGGCGCCGGAAGACGGCGCGAGCGGCCTTGCGGCGCGCGTTCTGAACGGGGCTGGGCGTTTTCGGGTTTTGCTGGGATGGAGAGATCGCCCGCAAGCCCTGGCGCGTTGAGGATCGGCTGCTCGGGATGGAGCTATCCGGCCTGGCGCGGCGCCTTCTATCCCGAAAAGCTGCCGGTGAAGCGCTGGCTCGCCTATTACGCCGAACGCTTCGACACCGCCGAGATCAATGCCAGCTTCTATCGCCTGCCGACCCAGGCCAGCGTGGCGGGCTGGCGCGAGGCCGTTCCCGAAGGCTTCGTCTTCGCCTGGAAGGCGTCGCAGTACATCACCCATGCCAAGAAGCTGCTGGACCCCGATGCGCCGCTGGCGCGGGTCTATGCGCCGATGGCGGCGCTGGGCGACAAGCTGGGGCCGGCGCTGTTCCAACTGCCGCCGCAGCTCAAGCCGGACCTGCCCCGGCTGGAGGCGTTCCTGGCGGCCCTGCCTCAAGGTCGGCGCCACGTGCTCGAGGTTCGCGATCCGGGCTGGTACGTCGACCCGGTGTTCGAGTTGCTCGCCTGGCGTGACGTGGCGCTGTGCCTTTCCGACCACCACCACGCGCCGGCGCCCTGGGTGCGGACCGCGAGCTTCATCTATGTCCGCGGCCATGGTCCGAAGGGCGACTATCGCGGGTCCTACAACGAAGGGGCGCTGGCGGGCTGGGCCGATCGCATCGCCGCCTGGCGGGGGGACGGCTGCGACGCCTATGCCTACTTCGACAACGACATCGGCTGCGCCGCGCCGAAGGACGCCGAGCGACTTATAGCGATGACGTGCTGATCCCGGCCAGGACCGACGCCGGCCTAGGGACGGTGGATCGCCGGGCTCGTCACGATGGTCGCGGTCATCTCCAGCACCGCGAGGATCAGGCCCGTCTCGTCCAGCAGGGTGATCCGCAGCACCCCGTCGGGCCACAGGTGGACGACCTTTTGCGCCAGCAATTCCTCGGCGAGGTCCTGGGCCGCGGCCAGCGCGGTTTCAACGTCCGGCAGCTCCGTGCCGTCGCGGTCTTCGACGTGTTCGCCGTTGTCGCTGTTGAAGAAATAACGGGCCATGGGCGCCGAACAACGCGGCAGCCGGCAAGTTTCTCCGCGACGATTGCTTTTTTATCGGGGCGCGGAGTTGCGGCTCGCGCGCCACGCTGGAGTCGGAGGGTCTCGGTCATCCCTTTTCGCGGGGTATGGGCACGACGCTGATCCGGCCGTTGTCCTCCAGGGTGGCGCGGCGCACCTGCGACACCTCTTCCACCTGTTCCAGGCGCAGGCCCTCCAGCAGGTCCGCTTCGCCGATGCCGTGGAAGAGCATGGCCCGGCGGTCGCGGGCGCCGTCGCGGACCAGCACCACCGGTCGGCCCTTCATGAGCCTGGCGAGCCAGTTCCAGCGGAGGGTCAGCATCACGAACAGCCGGTGGAGCACCACCAGCAGCAGGGTGGCGGCCAGGGCCGGCCAGAACGGCGCCTTGCCGGTCATCGCCCGGCTGAGGTTCGAGCCGACGACCAGGGCCACCACGATGTCCAGCGGCGCGGCTTGCGAAAAGGTCCGCCGGCCGGCGAGGCGGATGTAGGCGACGCCCACCAGGAAGATGATCGCGGCGCGCACGCACAGCTGGGCGGTCGAGGCGTCGCCGTTGTCCGGACCGATCAGCGCACGGAGCTCTTCCATGGCCGTCTAACGTCGTGGCGCCGCCGGCGTTTCCGAAACGACCTTAGGCGTGGGGATCGGCGATATTGCCCAGCAGCTGGTCGGGACGGTCGCGGGTTCGACGCGCCGCCGGCAGGGGAATCGAAAACCCGATGGCGCCGAGGAAAAACACCACGACCTCGCCCTCCGCCAAAAGGACTCGCAAAGCTTCACCGACCATCGGGCGCGGGTTCAGCGGGATAATCTTCATGGCCGCTCGGTCTTCGACCTGTGCCGCCGAGCCGTCGACAATGTCAAATCACGAAATTATAAGTCGTATACCAGGTGTAATAGGTAAAATATTGGAAGATAATCCACGGTAAAGCCTGAATTGACCTGGGAATTTTTAGGGCGGGGCGCGGGTGTTCTTGGCGGGGAAGCAGGTCCTCGCCGGCGGGAGGTGCATGGAGTTTCGGAATTTCCTTTTGGCGGGGCTCGCCGCGGACGACGCGGCGGCGCTGACGCCTTATCTCAAGGAAGTCAGTCTCGTGCGCGGCCAGGTGCTCTACGAGCCCGGCGCGGCGGTCGAGCGGGTCTACTTCCCCAGCAGCGCCTGCATCTCGGTCGTCGAGATGATGGCGGACGGCAAGACGGTGGAAACCGCCACCGTCGGGCGGGAAAGCGCCACGGCGTTGCTCGACGCGGTCCTGAAGGTCCCGGCGTCCGCCCGCATGCTCACGCAGGTCGCCGGAACCGCGACCAGCCTTTCGGGGACGATCCTGCGGGAGCGCGCCGAAGTAAGCCGGGGCTTCCTGCGGCTACTGCACCTGCACCTGCGGGCCGTCGCCCGGCAGGCGGAAATCTCAGTGGCCTGCAACCTGGTCCATGCCGCCGACGCGCGGCTCGCGCGCTGGCTGCTGATGACCGAGGACCGCACCGGCGGCGCCAACTTTCCGCTGACCCAGGAATACATGGCGGTGATGACCGGCGTGCAGCGCACCACCGTCAGCGCCATCGCCGCGGAGATGAAGAAGGCCGGGCTGATCGACTATCAGCGCGGCGCCGTCAGCGTGCTCGACCAGGCGGGCCTGCGGGCCAAGGCGTGCGAGTGCTACGGCCTGATGGAACAGCAGTTCAAGACCCTGCGGCCGTAGCCGCTGGAGTCGCGGCGGCGCCAAAGGGTTATCCTGCGCCGCCGAGGTCTGTTAGGCTTTCCGCGTGGTTAGACCTCTCGTGCCGCATTCCTGGAGCGCGCCGTGTCCGAAGCTCTGAAGTTGGTCGGCGCTAGCGCTCCACTACTGGAATCGCTGCTTCATCTTGAGCAGGGCGTCCTGGATGCGCTGCCCATCGGGGTCTACGTCTGCGACGCGGACGGCCAGATCGTGCGGGTCAATCACCGGGCGACGCAGCTTTGGGGCCGGGCGCCGCGGCTGCTCGATCCGACGCAACGGTTCTGCGGCTCGTTCCGCGTCGAGAGCCTGGAAGGCGAATTCATCCCGCCCGACCAGACGCCGATGGCGCGCGCGGTGCTGGACGGCGCGAGCTTCGACGGGGTCGAGGCGGTGGTGCAGAATCCCGACGGTCGCCGCTGGGTGGCCCGGGTGAACATCGCGCCGATCCGTGGCGCCGACGGCGAGATCGTCGGCGCGATCAACTGCTTCCAGGACGTGACGCGCGAGCATGACCTGGTGGAGAGCCTGGAGCGCCAGCAACGCACCTTCGACCTGGCGATGGTGGCTTCGCAAATGGGCACCTGGCGCTACACGCTGGCCGACAACATCTGCGTCTATGACGAGAACGCCCAGCGGCTCTATGGCCTGACCGAGGCGCGCTTCCTGCACGACGAGGCGGGGGTGCAGGCGAAGTTCCATCCCGACGACATGGAGCCCATGTGGGCGCGGGTGGCCCAGGCGCTCGATGTCGCCGGCGACGGCCGCTATGAGGTCGAGTATCGCGTCAAGCAGCTCGACGGCGGCTGGCGGTGGCTGAGCGCCTGGGGGCTGGTGGAGTTCGAAGGCCGCGGGAAAGCGCGCAAGCCGGTGGCGATCGCCGGCGCCAGCCGCGACCTTTCCGAGACGAAACGGGCGGAGGAGCTGCAGCGCCTGCTGGTCAACGAGCTGAACCACCGGGTCAAGAACACGCTCGCCACCGTGCAGTCGATCACTGCCCAGACGCTGCGGGGCGCGACCGATCTTACCTCGGCCCGCGCCGCGCTCGACGACCGCCTGATCTCGCTGGCCCGCGCCCATGACCTGCTCACCGACGGCAGTTGGTCGGGCGCGGATCTGCGCGAGGTGGTGGCGCGTGCGATGCATCCCTTCGACGCCGCCCGCCTGGATGTGGCGGGGCCCTCGCTGACGATCGCGCCGCGCCAGGCGCTGACCCTGTCGCTGGCCCTGCATGAGCTGGCCACCAACGCCTCCAAGCACGGCGCCCTGTCGGTTCCCGGCGGCAGCGTCGAGGTGCGCTGGAGTTCCAGCGACGAGGCCTTGCATCTGAACTGGCGGGAAAGCGGCGGCCCGGCGGTCATCCCCCCGGAGCGGCGCGGTTTCGGCAGCCGGCTGCTGGAAGAGGGCATCGACCGCGAATTGGGCGGTCGCACCCGGCTCGACTACGCCAAGGACGGCGTGCGTTGCGAAATCTCAGCGCCGCTCTGACCCTGACCGCCGTTGCCTAAATCCCCCAACACCGAAGAGGCCGTCATCGAGGCCCTGCTCGAGCGATGGGCGGACGCCGTCCGGCGGCACGATGTTCCCGGCATCCTGGCGCATCACGAGCGCGACATGGTGATGTTCGACCTGCCGCCGCCGCTGCAGTGCCAGGGCCTGGACGCCTACGAGAAGACCTGGGACCTGCTGTTCCGCTACCACCAGTCCGGCACGGCCTTCGACTTTCGGGAACTCGCCGTCACCGCCGGCGAGGAGGTGGCGTTCGCCGTGGCGATCATGTGGTGCGGACCGGAGTCCTCCAGCACCCCGATCGACAACGACGGCTTCCTGTTCCGGCTGACCGTGGGCCTGCGCAAGGTCGGCGGCGAATGGCGCATCGCCCACGAGCACCACTCCATCCCCGCCAGGGACTGAGGCGGTCGGAGCGTCTAGTCGCCGGTGTCGCGGCTCACCAGGGTGTAGCGGTTGATCCAGTTGACTTCCCAGGTCTTGCCGCCGTCGGCCGAAAAGGCCTGCTCGCTGACGTGGGTGGTGGGACCGGTGCTGTAGACCGAGAAGCGCACCAGGATCGCGCGGCCGTTGAACGGTTCCTGATCGTAGAAGTCGATGCGGCCGTCCTTGAATTCGCCGATGCCCGGAATGTCGTTCAGCTTGCCGACCGCGGAGGTGGCGAAGTTGACGCTCCATTCGTGCGAGATCGGGCTGTAGACGCGCAGCGCGATCAGCTCCATCGGGCCGCTTGGCCGGTTGCTGAGGTTCTCGGCCATGTTGGCGCGGCCGCCCCAGATCTTGTGGACGACGGTGGTCCCGTCCCACTCGACCCAGTCCTTCGAGCCGGTCAGGGGACGCATCAGGCGCGAGGAATGCTCCTTCCACGTCCCGAAGGTGAAGTCGAAGTCGTGGCTGCCGTCCCGCAAGGGGGCGGCGCGGTCGGCCTGGGCGGCGGCCGGCAAGGGCGCGGCGAAGAGCCCGAGCGTGGCGAAAGCTCCCCAGGCGGCGAGGGTGTGGGCGATGCGGGTCATGGCGGTCTCCGTGGAGGTCAGGGTGCGGGGGTCAGGACGCCTTGGTCAGCTTGGCGATGAACGACAGCTTCCAGGTCTTCCCGCCGTCGCCGGAATAGTCCTCCTCGTAGGTGTGCGAGGTGGGGGTGATCTGCGACCAGGTCGCGCGCACCAGGATCGCCCGGCCGTCCAGGGTGTCGGACGCGAACAGCTCGGCCTTGCCGTCCTGGAAGGAGCCGATCATCCCGCCGCCGAAGGCGCCCTGGGCGCTGCCGATGAAGCTCTGGCTCCATTGATGCGCCGCCGGGTCGTAGAGGAAGAGGCTCATCCCTTCCCAGTGGCCGTTGGGACCGTCGGCCTCGATCTCTTCCCAGGAGCCCTTGCCGCCCCAGATCTTGCGGACCGTCACCGTGCCGTTGAGATGGATGGCCTCGGCGGAGTCCGAGAGGGGATGCACCCGCCTCGTGATGGCGGTTTTCCAGACCCCGAAGTCGAAATCGAAATCGTGCGCGCCGTCGCGGGCGATCGCCGCCTGGGTCGGCGCGGGGTCGGCGGCCGCGGCCGAGGTCGCCAGGGCCAAGGCGGCAAGGGCGCTCAAGACCTGGGCGCGAAGGTGCTGGGTAGCCATATGCAGTCTCCGTGGCGGCCGATCGGAGGGAGCGTTGGGGATCGGCCGAGGCCAGAAATGGCCGCGCGGGCCGGCCCATCGCAAACGACAAATACGCGCCGCATGGGCTAGGATTTGTCGTTCGTTCGAGAGCTTTGGAGCCTGATATGGCGACGCCCATCCGCATGTTGCCCTTGAACGCCCTTCGCAGTTTCGACGCCGCCGCCCGCCACCTCAGCTTCGCCGCGGCGGCGGCGGAGCTTGGCGTCACGCCCTCGGCGGTCAGCGTCCAGGTGCGGCGGCTGGAGGAGTGGGTGGGATCGCCGCTGTTCGTGCGAGGCCACCGCTCGATCAGCCTGTCGGTGCCCGGCAAGCGGCTGGCGCCGCAACTGACCTCGCTGTTCACCGCCATGCAGCGCCTGGTCGCCCAGGTGGCCGACCTCGACGCGACCTCCCTGCAGATCAGCGCCATGCCGAGCTTCGCGTCGAAGTGGGTGGCCCCGCGGATGGCCAGCTTCGCCACGGCCCACCCGGAGATCCAGGTGCGCATCACCGCGTCCGATCCGCGGTCGGACTTCGACCGGGACGGGATCGACATCGGCCTGCGCTATGGCGACGGCGACTATCCGGACCTGCACGCCGAACTGGTCTCTCCGGCCGTGGCCTTCCCGGTGTGCAGCCCCGCCCTGGCGGCCGGGGTGGCGGGCGATCCGGCGGCGATCGACGCGGACCAGTTGCTGCACGACGAGTCGTCGCTGGTGGCGCCGGGGCTGCCCACCTGGAGCGCCTGGTTCGCCAAGGCCGGGGTCAGCCGTCGCGCAGAGGGCGCGGGCCCCCTGTTCAGCAACAGCCACATGGCGCTCTCCGCGGCGATCGCCGGGCAGGGCTTCGCGCTCGGACTGGCGCCCTTGGTGGACGAAGACCTGGCCACCGGGCGGCTGGTGAAGCCCTTCGACATCGAGCTGCCGAGCCCCTTCGGCTTCTGGCTGGTCTGCCGCCCGGACCGCCTGGAGGAGCCGAAGATCGCCGCGTTCCGAAGCTGGGTCAGCGCTCAGGTCCGCCCCATGCAGGCGAGCCCCGCCTGAAACTCCGCATCGCGCCGGCTCGGTCCGCGCATGCCCACACTGTGAGGACGGCCCTCAAGCGTTGACGGGTCCCGCCGTCGCCGCCGCGTCGTCGTACCCGATAGCTAAACCGTCATGGTCCTGGGCATCATGCCGCGGTTAGAGTCGCGGGCGCGGCGAGACCCTTAGCCGTCCTGGCGCCGCGCGCTCGATCCCGGGGGAAGACCATGGCCGACATCATCCGCCGCCATTTCATCCAGACCGCCGCGGCCGCGTCGGCCGCCATCGCCGCCGCGCCAGCGTTCGGCGCCGCGCCTGGCGCAGGCTCTAAGCTCAGCGACATCGACCACATCATCATCCTGATGAAGGAGAACCGCTCCTTCGATCACTACTTTGGCATGCTGCGCGGGGTGCGGGGCTTTGGCGACCCCACCGCGCGCCAGGCGAATGGCGCGAGCCTGTTCCGGCAGAAGGACGCCCTGCATCCCGATGGCGAGGTGCTGCCGTTCCGGGTGAATACGCTGAGCACCAGCGGCCAGCACTACCAGGACCTCAGCCACGCCTGGGGCCCGCAGCATGTGGCCTGGAACGCCGGCGGCATGGACATGTGGCTGCCCGCGCACCGGGCCGCCGACGGCGACTTCGGGCCGCTGACCATGGGCTATATGACGCGTCAGGATCTGCCCTATTACTACGCGCTCGCCGAGGCGTTCACGATCTGCGACGGCTACCACTGCTCGATGTTCGGGCCGACGCACCCCAACCGCTACCACCTGATGACCGCCACCAACGATCCGGAGGGGCGACACGGCGGGCCGGCGCTGGACAACAAGGGCAAGGCCTACACCTGGGAGACCTATCCGGAGCGGCTGCAGCGCGCCGGGATCAGCTGGCGCGTCTACCACGACACCGACGACTACGGCTGCAACGTGCTGAAGTACTTCACCCAGTTCCAGGGCCTGCCGCAGACCTCGCCGCTCTACGACAACGCCATCCGCGACCGCCCGTTCGAGACCTTGCTCGCCGACCTGCGGCGCGGCGACATCCCGCAGGTGAGCTGGATCGTGCCGCCGGCGACGGTGAGCGAGCATCCGTCGTACCTGCCGGCCGCCGGCGAGGACCACACCGCCCAGATCCTGGAGGCCCTGTGGTCCAATCCCAAGCTCTGGGCGCGCACGGCGCTGATCCTCAACTACGATGAGAACGACGGCCAGTTCGACCACGTGGCGCCGCCGACGCCGCCGCGCGGCACGCCGGGCGAATTCATCCACGGCCTGCCGGTGGGGCTGGGCTTCCGCGTGCCCTGCCTGGTGATCTCGCCATTCAGCCGCGGGGGCTATGTCTGCGGCGCCACCTTCGACCACACCTCGACCCTGAAGCTGCTGGAGGCGCGGTTCGGGGTGGAGGTCGCCAACCTCTCCGACTGGCGGCGCAGGACGGTGGGCGACATGACCAGCGCCTTCGGCTTTGGCGCGCCGCCCGACCTGGAGATCCCGCGGCTGCCGCAAACCGGCCCGGCGCTGCAGGCGGCGCTGGAGGAGGTCAAGACCCTGCCCAAGCCGACGGTCCCGCTCGTCCAGAGCCTGCCGACGCAGGAACCCGGTTCGCGGCCCAGACGGGTCTAGCCTGGCCCTACGGGCGTCCGTCGGCGATCGATGGGAGGTCGAGGCGGCTGGCGCGGGCCTGCTCCAGGGCGTCTTCGTAGCCGGCGTCGCTGTGGCGCATGACTCCGGTCGCCGGGTCGTTCCAGAGCACCCGCTGCAGGCGCCGCGCGGCGTCGGCGCTGCCGTCGGCGACGATGACCATGCCCGCGTGCTGCGAGAAGCCCATGCCGACGCCGCCGCCGTGGTGCAGGCTGACCCAGGTGGCGCCGGACGCGGTGTTGAGGAGCGCGTTCAGCAGGGGCCAGTCGGAGACCGCGTCCGACCCGTCCCGCATGGCTTCGGTCTCGCGGTTGGGCGAGGCCACCGATCCGGAGTCCAGGTGGTCACGGCCGATGACGATGGGGGCCTTGAGTTCGCCGGAGGCGACCATTTCGTTGAACTTCAGGCCGGCCAGATGGCGCTCGCCAAGGCCCAGCCAGCAGATCCGCGCGGGCAGGCCTTGGAACTGGATCTTCTCCCGCGCCATGTCGAGCCAGCGATGCAGGGGCGTCTTGTCGGGGAACAGCGCCTTGATCGCTTCGTCTGTGCGGTAGATGTCCTGCGGATCGCCCGACAGCGCCACCCAGCGGAACGGTCCGATCCCCTTGCAGAACAGCGGCCGGATATAGGCCGGCACGAAGCCCGGGAAATCGAAGGCGTCGGCGACGCCGGCGTCCTTGGCGACCTGGCGGATGTTGTTGCCGTAGTCGACGGTCGGCACGCCCAGCGCCCGGAAGGCGAGCATGGCGCAGACGTGCTCGGCCATGGACGCCCGGGCGGCCTCTTCCACCTGGGCCGGGTCCTGCTCGCGCATGGCCGCCCAGCGCTCCAGCGTCCAGCCCTTGGGCAGGTAGCCGTTGGCGGGGTCGTGCGCCGAGGTCTGGTCGGTGAGCAGGTCCGGCTTGATCCCGCGCCGCAGGATCTCCGGCAGCACCTCGCAGGCGTTGCCGAGCAGGCCGACCGAGATCGGCATGCGGGCCTTGCAGGCCTCGTCGATGAGCCGCAGCGCCTCGTCCAGGGTCTCGGCGGCGCGGTCCAGGTAGCCGGTCTTCAGGCGCATCTCGATACGCGAGGGTTGGCACTCGATCGCCAGGCACGAGGCGCCGGCCATCACCGCGGCCAGGGGCTGGGCGCCGCCCATCCCGCCAAGGCCTGCGGTGAGCAGCCATTTGCCGGAGAGGTCGCCGCCGTGATGCTGACGGCCCATCTCCACGAAGGTCTCGTAGGTGCCTTGGACGATGCCTTGGGTGCCGATGTAGATCCACGACCCCGCCGTCATCTGGCCGTACATCATCAGCCCCGCGCGATCGAGCTTCTGGAAGTGCTCCCAGGTGGCCCAGTGGGGCACGAGGTTGGAGTTGGCGAGCAGCACCCGCGGCGCGTCGCGGTGGGTCTGGAACACGCCCACCGGCTTGCCGGACTGGATCAGCAGGGTCTCGTCGTCCTCCAGGCGTTCGAGGGTGGCGACGATCCGGTCGAAGCTCTCCCAGTCGCGCGCCGCGCGGCCGATCCCGCCGTAGACCACCAGTTCCTGCGGCCGCTCGGCGACCTCCGCGTCGAGGTTGTTCATCAGCATGCGCAGCGCCGCCTCGGTCTGCCAGCTCTTGGCGCGCCGCTCGGGGCCGCGCGGAGCCTTGACGTGGCGCGAGGTGTCCAGACGGGTGCTCATGCGGCGGTCTCCTCGTGGGCGAAGGTGAGGCAGGCCTCCAGGACCCGGCGAAGGATCGTTCGCGCCCGCTCGGCGCGCGCTGGTTCGTAGGGGCTGGGCCAGGAGCCCTCGGCGGGCGGCTCCTCGGGCTCGCGCATGTAGGCGCGGCAGGCGAGCTCCATCTGGATGGCGTGGACGCCGGCCTCGGGGCGGCCATAGCGGCGGGTGGTCCAGCCGCCCTTGAAGCGGCCGTTCAGGATCGACGAGAAGGGACTGCCCGCGCAGGTGTCGGCCACCGCGTTCGCCAGGCGCGGATCGCAGGAGGCGCCGCTGTTCGTGCCGATGTTGCAGCGGGGAAGCTCGCCGTCGAACAGGCGCGGAATGGTCGAGCGGATCGCGTGGGCGTCATAGAGGACCACCGCGCCGAACCGGTCTTTCAGCCGCGCGATCTCGCCCTCCAGGATCTGATGGTAGGGCTCGAACCAGGTTTCCCGGCGGCGATCGATCTCGTCCTGCGACGGAGCCTGGCCCGCTCGATAGAGCACCTCGCCATCGAAGGTGGTGGTGGGGCAAAGCTCGGTGGTGGCCTGGCCGGGATAGAGCGAGGCGCCGGACGGGTCGCGGTTGACGTCGATGGCGGTGCGGGAAATGCGCGTGCGGACCGTGGTCGCGCCAAGCTCGGCGGCGAAGTCGTAGAGCTGGTCGATCCACCAGTCGGCGTCCTTGGTGGCGAGCCACGGCGAGACCAATCGTTCGGCGACCTCGGGCGGCAGTTCGGTCCCGGTGTGCGGGAAGCTCACCACCAGCGGCGCGTCGCCCCGATGCACCCGCAGCCAGTCCGGAATCATGCGGCGTCCTCCAGGGCGGGCAGGTCCACACGCCCAGCCGCGCCTGCCACGGCGCCCTGGCGCACCAGCTCAGCCGCGGCCTTCAGGTCGGGATGGAAATGGCGATCTTCGTTGAGGTGCGGGACGACGCCTCGCACCAGCGCGCGGACCGCCTCCAGGGGCTCGCTGGAGGCCAACGGCCGGTGGAAGTCGCAGCCCTGGACGGCGGCCAAGAGCTCGATCCCCAGGATGCTGGCAAGGTTCTCGGCCATGTCGAGCAGCCGGCGCGCGCCATGCGCGGCCATGGAGACGTGGTCCTCCTGATTGGCCGAGGTCGGGATGGAATCGACGCTGGCCGGATAGGCGCGCTGCTTGTTCTCCGACACCAGGGCGGCGGCGGTGACCTGCGGGATCATGAAGCCGGAGTTGAGGCCGGGCCTGGGCGTCAGGAAGGCGGGTAGGCCGGAGAGCGCCGGGTCCACCAGCATCGCGGTGCGCCGCTCGGAGAGGGAGCCGATCTCGCACAGCGCCAGCGCGATGATGTCGGCGGCGAAGGCGACGGGCTCGGCGTGGAAGTTGCCGCCGGAGAGCGCCTCGTCGGTCTCCGGGAAGATCAGCGGATTGTCGGTGACGCCGTTCGCCTCGCGCTCCAGGGTCGCGGCCGCCTGGCGCAGGATGTCGAGCGCCGCGCCCATCACCTGCGGCTGACAGCGCAGGCAGTAGGGGTCCTGCACACGGGCGTCGCCTTCCAGGTGCGAAGCGCGGATCGCCGAGCCTTGCATCAGGACGCGCAGCGCGTGGGCGGCAGCGATCTGGCCGGGCTGGCGGCGCAGGTCGTGGATGCGCGGATCGAAGGGGGTGTCGGACCCCTTGGCGGCTTCGGTGGAAAGCGCGCCGGTCACCAGCGCGGTCTGCAGCAGACGCTCGGCCTCGAACAGGCCGGCGAGCGCGTTGGCGGTGGAGAACTGCGTGCCGTTGAGCAGCGCCAGCCCTTCCTTGGGGCCCAGCGTCAGCGGCTGCAGGCCGGCGGCGGCCAGGGCGTCGGCGGCCGGCGTGGCCAGGCCCTCGACCAGGATCTCGCCGACGCCCAGCATGGCGGCCGCCATGTGCGAGAGCGGCGCGAGGTCGCCGGACGCGCCCACCGAACCCTGGCCCGGGACGACCGGGATCAGGTCGCGCGCCAGCATGGCTTCCAGGAGGTCGACGGTTTCCGGGCGCACGCCCGACGCGCCTTGCGCCAGGCTGGCGAGCTTCAGGGCCAGCATCAGCCGAACGATGGCGGGCGGGGTCGGCGCGCCCACGCCGGCGGCGTGGGAGAGCACGATATTGCGTTGCAGCTGGGCGAGGTCGCCGGCCTCGATCCGCACGCTGGCGAGCTTCCCGAACCCGGTGTTGATCCCGTAGACCGGCGCGCCCTTGGCGAGGATGCGCTCAACCGCCTGGACGCTGGCGACGATGGCCGGCCGCGCCTTGGGATCGAGCCGCGCCTGGGCGCCGCGATAGAGGCTGCGCCACGCCGAGAGCGGCGTCCTGCCGGGCTCGAGGATCACCGGACGCATTCACCCCTCCAGACCCGCGCGTGCAGCGGATTGAACCCCATCCGGTAGACGAGCTGGGCGGGCCGCTCGATGTCCCAGATCGCCAGGTCGCAACGCTTGCCGGCCTCCAGACTACCGATCTCCGCCAGCAGCCCCAGCGCCCGCGCCGCCTCCCGCGTCACCCCGGCCAGGCACTCGGGAACCGTCAGGCGGAACAGGGTCGCGGCCAGGTTCATGACCAGCAGCAGCGAGGTGAGCGGCGAGGTGCCCGGGTTGCTGTCGGTGGCCAGCGCCAGGGGAATGCCATGGCGGCGGAGCGCCTCGATCGGCGGCGGCTGGCGCTCGCGGGTGGCGTAGAAGGCGCCTGGCAGCAGGACGGCGGTGGTCCGGGCGCGGGCCATCGCCGCGACCCCGGCCTCGTCCAGATATTCCAGGTGGTCGGCGGAGAGCGCGCCAAATTCCGCGGCCAGCGCGGCGCCGCCCAGGTTGGAGAGTTGCTCGGCGTGCAGCTTGAGCGGCAAGCTGTGTCGTCGGGCGGCCTCGAACACCCGCCGCACCTGGGCGGGCGTGAAGCCGATGGTCTCGCAGAAGGCGTCCGCCTGATCGGCCAGGCCGTCCGCCGCCGCGGCCGGGATGATCCGTTCGCAGACCTCTTCGATGTAGCCGTCGGGATCGCCGCGGAATTCCGGCGGGGTGGCGTGCGCGGCCAGCAGGGTGGTCACCACCCGCACGGGACGGGCCGCGCCCAGGGCGCGGGCGGCGCGAAGCTGCTTCAATTCGTCGGCCAGCGTCAGGCCGTAGCCGGACTTGACCTCCACCGTGGTGACCCCTTCGGCCAGCAGGGCGTCCAGGCGCGGCAGGGCGGCGGCGGTCAGGTCGGCCTGGCTGGCGGCGCGGGTGGCGCGCATGGTCGAGACGATGCCGCCACCGGCGCGGGCGATCTCCTCGTAGGAGGCGCCGGCGAGCCGCTGCTCGAACTCGGCGGCGCGATCGCCGGCATAGACCAGGTGGGTGTGCGGATCGATCAGGCCGGGCGTGATCCAGCGGCCCTCGCAGTCCACGATCTCGGGCGCGTCCAGCGCAGGCGCGTCGGCGGCGGGGCCGGCGAAGAGGATGCGGCCGTCGGCGGCGGCGACCACGCCGGCCTCGACCTCGCCCGGCCCATCGCCGGCGAGGGTCGCCAGGCGCGCGTTCCGCCAGATGCGATCGCAATGCATGCCGGCAAGGTTCGAGGCTCGCCCGGATAATGTCTAGACAAAAAATCTCGACGCGGCATGCTTCCCCCATGCAGCTCTGGTTCGAACAGGCCCTGCTTCCCGACGGCTGGGCGGCCGATGTGCAGGTGACGGTGGGCGGCGGGCGGATCGAGGCGGTTGCGCCTGGCGTGACACGACCGAGTGGCGCGGCGGCGCATGGCGCGGCCCTGCCTGGGCTCAGCAACGTGCACAGCCACGCCTTCCAGCGCGGCATGGCCGGCCTCGCCGAAACCCGCGGCCCGGCGCACGACGACTTCTGGACCTGGCGCGAGGTGATGTACCGGTTCCTGGATCGGCTGACGCCGCAGGACGTGGCGGCGATCTCCGCCCAGGCCTTCGCCGAGATGCTGGAGGCCGGCTTCACCCGCGTCGGCGAATTCCACTATCTGCACAACGACGTGGATGGATGCCCCTACGCCGCGGTGGGCGAACTGGCGGACGCGGTGGTCTCGGCGGCGCGCGAGACGGGGATCGGGCTCACCCTGCTGCCGGTGTTCTACGCCCACGCCGATTTCGGCGGCGCGGCGCCCAAGCCCGGGCAGCGGCGGTTCATCAGCGATCCCGACCGGTTCGCGCAACTGGTGGCGCACGCCCGCTCGGCCGTGCGGGGCCTGGACGGCGGGGGCGTCGGTATCGCGCCGCACAGCCTGCGCGCCGTGACGCCCGACGAGCTGGCGGCGATCCTGCCGCTCGCGGCCGGCGGCCCGGTGCACATCCACGCCGCCGAGCAGGTCAAGGAGGTGGAAGCCTGCCTCGCCTGGTCGGGCGCGCGGCCTGTCGAGTGGCTGCTGGCCCAGGCGCCGGTGGCGGCGGACTGGTGCCTGGTGCACGCCACCCACCTGACCGACGCCGAGCGGATCGGCTTGGCCCGGTCCGGCGCCGTGGCTGGGCTGTGCCCGATCACCGAGGCGAACCTTGGCGACGGGATCTTCCCCACGCGGCGATACCTGGAGGAGGGCGGCGCCATCGCGATCGGCACAGATTCCAACGTCCAGATCGACGCGGCCGGCGAGCTGCGCGCATTGGAGTACGCCCAGCGGCTGGCGGTGCGCTCCCGCAACCTGCTGGCGCCGGCGCAGGGGGACTCGGTGGGGGCGGCACTGTTCCGCGCCATGCTGGCCGGCGGCGCCCAGGCGCTGGCCGCCGACCCGCGCGGGCTGGAGGTCGGGGCGAGCGCGGATATTGTGGCGCTGAATCTCAATCATCCGTCGCTGATCGAGCGGCGGGGCGATGCGATCCTCGACGGCTGGGTGTTTTCCGGCGGCCGAGACGCGGTGGAGGCGGTTTGGCGCGCGGGCGAGCCATGGGTGGAGAACGGACGCCATCGGCGGCGCGGGGAGATCGCCGCGCGCTATCGGGCGACGCTGCGCCGGCTGCTGGCCGCGTGAGCTCGCTGGACGCCCGCATCCGCGCCGACCTGGAGGCCAAGATCCGCTCCGGCGAATGGGCGCCGGGCGACCGCATCCCCACCGAACACGAGCTGATGGGCGTCTACGGCTGCGCGCGGATGACCGTGCACAAGGCGATCTCGGCGCTGGTGGCGGCGCGGCTGATCGAACGGCGCAAGAAGGCGGGCTCCTTCGTGGCCCGGCCGCACGTCCAGACCGCGGTGCTGGAGATCCCGGACATCGCCGCCCTGATCGCCGGGCGCGGGGAGACCTACGCCTTCGAGCTGCTGGCCCGCCGCGTGCGCCCGCCGGCGACGAATGAAGAGGCCGGCTTCCTGGCCACGGGCGAGGTGCTGGAACTCGATGGCCTGCACGTGGCCCAGGGTCGGCCGTTCGCCCTGGAGCATCGGCTGATCGGCCTGGCGGCCGCGCCGCAGGCCGCGCAGGTCGACTTCACGGCAGAGGCTCCGGGCTCCTGGCTGCTCGGCCACATTCCCTGGACGGAGGCCCGGCATCGGATCACGGCGCGAAGTCCCGGCGCGGTGGCGGCACGGCGATTGGCCATCGGTCCGTCGGCGGCCTGCCTGCAGGTGGAGCGCTGGACCTGGAAACAGAGCGAGCCCGTCACCTATGTCCGCCAGCTGTTTCCGGGCGAGCTCTACGACCTGGTCGCCGAGTTCAAGCCGACCCCGGAGCGGTGAAGGCCGCCGCTTCGTCGCCCTAGCCGGTCGCCTGGATCGCGGCCTGCCAGCCCAGGCCGACCCGGCGCACCACGGCCAGGGCCTCCAGGCGATGCAGCAGGGTCTCGGCGCGCTCGCGGGTCAGGCCCTCCGCATCCACGCGGATGCGCAGGCCGCCGTTGGCGCGGCTGAGCGCCACGTCGGTCAGATCGGCGGCCTGCACGGCAAACGGAGTCAGCACCCGGATCAGGGCGTCGCTTTCCGCATGCGCGTCGATCAGGAAGCTCCAGCGGGTCGGCGGGGCGCTCATGACAGCACCTCGGCGTCGTAGACGCTGCGCAATAGGAGCTGGCCCTCGGCGTCGAAGGCCTGCAACTGCATCCGCGGCGCGCCCTGGGCGCTGTTGGTCGCCCAGGTGATCTCACCCAGGCGAATGCTCCCAAGCGCACGGCTCCAGGCGCTCCGCAGGGCGGCCTCCAGCAGGAACACCGGCTCGGCGCGCGCGGCGTGCACCACCGCCTCGATCCGCGCCGTGCGGCGTAGCAGGGCGCCGGAGGCGAGTTCCCGCGCGAAGCGCTGCGCCGCGCGCCGGCCGGCGCGGCTCTCGGAGTTTCGAAGGGTCTTGGTCATCGGGTCCTTAAAGGTTCGGACCGGCGCACAACAAAAAACCCCGCTGCCTTTCGGAAGCGGGGTTTTTGATCTTGCGATGCGCCGGAGGTTGTCAGCTCGCGCGCGTTCGCCCCGCTTCGGAGGGGTGGGTCATAATAATAATGGTCATCATGGCCGCGCAGGCGCGCTCGCCAGCCCACATCGGGGCGGCGTCAGGCGCGGAACGGGCGAGGCGACAGGTCACGGCTGGCTTTCTAGCGGTGCGCGGGCCGCGGCGCAATCCGCCGCCGCCATATTGACATTGCCAATTTTGAAACGTCATTTTCAAAATAGACGAACATAGAAACTTTTCCACTTCCCAGGTGCGTCGAACGCTCCGCGCCGGAGGGGATCGGGAAGGCGATGGCATCACGCAGAGGGCGACGACCTATGAACAAGCTGGCCTTGAAGTTTTCGCTCGCCGTCGCCTTGCTGAGCGCCCCAACGGCGGTCCTGGCCTGGACGCCCGCGGCCGCCGACGCGCCCGGGAAAACCTCCGCCGGGGTCGCCTATACCCAGCCCAAGGACTGGGAGATGAACGTCCAGGGCGCGATGACGGTGTTCACCGCCCCGGAAGCGGACCTGCGGATCGCGGTGATCGACGCCGGCGCCGCCGCCGACGCAAAGGCGGCCGTCGCCAAGGCCTGGTCGATCTATAAGCCGAACGCCGCCGCCCGCGTGCTGCGGCTGGCGACGCCGGGGACGCCGGGCGACGGCTGGGACCAGCGGGTGAGCTTCTCCTATGAGACCGCGCCTGGCGAACGCGCCGTGGCCTCGGCGCAGGCGATGCGCAAGGGAGCGTCCTGGACGGTGGTGATCGTCGATGGCGCGGACGCCACCATGAACAAGCGCGCGGCGGCGGCGGCGATCATCGAGCGCAGCCTGCGTCCGGCCGGCTATGCGCCGGAGACCTTCGCCGGCAGGACCGCGCATCGGCTGACGCCCGAGCGGATCGCTGCGCTTCGCGAGTTCATCGCCCAGTCGGCCAAGGAACTGGAGGTGCCCGGCGTCGGCATCGCCATCATCGACCAGGGCAAGGTCGTCTGGCAGGGCGGCTATGGCGTGCGCGAGCTGGGCCACGCCGAACCCGTCGACGCCCATACCAAGTTCATGATCGCGTCCAACACCAAGGGCATGTCGACGCTGCTGCTGTCGGTGCTGGCCGACGAGGGCAAGCTGCGCTGGGACCAAAAGGTCGTCGACCTCTACCCCTCGTTCCGCCTGGGCAGCGACGCGACGACCAAGGCGGTGGAGGTTCGCCACCTGGTCTGCGCCTGCACCGGCCTGCCGCGCCGGGACTACGCCTTCATCCTGGCCGACGGCAAGGCGCCGGCGACCGACACCTTCAGCCAGCTTTCGAAGACCGAGCCGACCAGCGCGTTTGGCGAACTCTACCAGTACAGCAACCTGCTGGCGGCCGCGGCCGGCTATCTGGGCGGGACGCTGGCCTATCCGAACATGGAAATCGGCGCCGCCTACGACAAGGCGATGCAGACCCGGATCTTCGGGCCGCTCGGGATGCGCGACACCACCTTCGATTTCAAGGTGGGCGAGAGCGGCGACTGGGCGCGGCCGCACGGCTACGACATCGACGGCCAGATGACCGAGATGTCCAACCACTTCAACCACCTGATCGTGCCCTATCGCCCGGCCGGCGGCGCCTGGTCGAGCGCCGCCGACGTGGCCCGCTATGCGGAGCTCGAGCTTTCCAAGGGCCTGCTGCCGAATGGCAAGCGCCTGGTGAGCGAAGCCAACCTGCTGGAGCGCCGCAAGCGCGGCGTGCCGACCGGCGAAGACGCCTGGTACGGCATGGGCCTCTTCAACGAGGTGGTGTCGGGCGTGCCGGTGATCACCCACGGGGGCACCTTGCAGGGCTTCCACAGCGACTGGTGGATCCTGCCCGACTCCGGCATGGGCGCGGTGCTGCTGACCAACGCCGACACCGGTCCGGCGATGTTCGGGCCGTTCCTGCGCCGCCTGCTGGAAGTGGCCTATGACGGCAAGCCCGAGGCCGCGCAGGAAGTGGCCAACGCCGCCAAGCGGCTGAAGGCGCAGGCCAAGGCCAAGCGCGCCCGCCTGACCATCCCGGGCGACCCGGCGGCGCTGGCCAACCTGGCGCCGAAGTATCGCGAGCCGGAGTTCGGCAACGTCATCACCATCGAGAACCGGAACGGCGCCAAATGGGTGGAAGCCGGCGCCATCGAAGGGCCGGTGGCCACCCGCAAGAACACCGACGGCAGCCTCTCGCTGGTCTCCATCGCGCCTGGAAACATCGGGCTCGACGCGACGATCGGCAATCGGAACGGCGCCCGGACCCTGACGGTCCGCGATAGCCAGCACGAGTACGTCTACACCGAAGTCCGCTAAGCGGCGGGGTGGCCCCTGAAGGGGTCACCCGTTCGCTGGGCTTGGCAGGGACGTTGGCCCGGCCGCCGCACGGATTGCCCCATTCTCCTTTGATCGTCATCGCCCGGCTTGTCCGGGCGACCCATGATCGTGAATGGCGCAGGAAAGTGCGCGGCGCCGCCGCGGCGAACCTTCCACCGCGGAGATCATGGATGGCCCGAACAAGTCGGGCCATGACGATCCCAGGGAAAACGATAGCCCAAGAATCCATCAGCCCAGGACAGCCGGTGACCGGCGCCTGGGCTGAGGCGAGACGAACCTTTGGCTCTAGAAGTTCGAGCCGGTCCCGATCAGGTGGTAGGCCAGGCCCATGTAGAGCATGAAGCCGAAGGCGGCGACCAGCAGCACGCCATAGAGCTTGGCGAACCAGGTGCTGCCGGGGCGGGTGACCTGGATCAGGTTCCACAGCGCCACGGCGAGTCCGCCCAGGAAGCCCAGGAAGCAGGTCACCTGCGCCAGGTGCATCCACAGCGCCGGCTGGAAGCCGCTGGTCGAGAGCGCCTGGCTGAAGACGAAGAACCACAGGCCCACGCCGGCCAGCGCCAGGACGGCGCCCACCCGAACGCCGCGATAGGCGAGGGCGCGGCGGCCGGTCAGCTCGTAGGCCCGGCCGTAGCGCCAGCGCACGATGGCGATGACCGGCCACAGCAGCGCGGTCAGCGCCAGCAGGATCAGGCTGGCGATCGCCAGGGGCTTTTCCAGGCCCGTGCCGGCCAGGCCCGTCGGCCGCACGTAGATCTCGATGGGCGCGATGCCGTCGCCGGCCCAGCGGACGACCTTGCCGTCCTTGGCGGTGGCCTCGATCTTGTCGTGGCCGCCGATCTCCTGCCAGAGGAACGGCTTCACCTCGACGAACTTGGCCGGATAGTAGAGCGGCTGGGCGGTGATGGTGCCATCGGGATTGGCCGTCACCACGTTCTGCGACAGCAGGCCCAGCAGCGAAATGAACGTCGACTTGGAGCCACGGGTGTTGCCGTAGGCCCCAGCGATCATCGCCGCGTGGGCCTTAGCGGTGGCGGCGTCGACCCGCGTGGTCGTGGTGGTCTGCGCGGGCAGATAGCGGTCGGCGAATTCCTCCAGCAGGGTCTGGCGCAGGATCTCGCCGGCCCCTTCCTTGCCCGGCGCGTTGACCGAGATGAAGATCCCCACCTGATCGTCGGGGAACAGGATCAGGTCGGTGTGGAAGTAGTTGGTGTCGCCGCCATGGCCGATGGCGCGATGGCCGTTGATGTCCCGCTCCATGAACCCGAGGAGGTTGCCGTTGAGGTCGGGGAAAGCTCGCCAGGCGGTGGTCTGCATCTCGGTCGCGGTCGCGGGCTTCAGGATCTGCGTGTTCCCGTACCGCCCCAACTGAAGGTGGGCGATCATGAAGTGGGACATGTCGTCGCCACTGGCGGACAGCGCCCCAGCCGGCGCCGGTTCGACCACCTCGAAGCCCGCGCCCGGCTTTTCGGAGACCCTGTACCCCTTCGCCATGTCCGGCCGCAGGTTGGCCGGCAGGGGCTGTTGGAAGGTCGCGTGGTGCATGTCGAGCGGCGTGAAGATGTGCCGCGCGATGTAGTCGTCATAGGCCTCGCCCGAGACCCGCTGAACGATGTAGCCGGCCACCGCGGTGGCGTAGTTGGAATAGCCGGGCCCCTCGTTGGGCGCGAAGATGCGCGGCGGCACGTACTTCTTCACATAGGCGCCCAGCGCCATGGGCGGCTGGTTGAATTCGATGATGTCCTCGACCCGCTCCTCGAAGCCGGCGCGGTGGGTCATGATCTGCCGAAGGGTCACCGGGATGCCCTTGTAGGGGGGGATCTTGAAGTCGAGGTAGGTGTTGACGTCGGCATCGAGGTTGAGCTTGCCGGCCTCGACGAGCTGCATCACCGCCGTCCAGGTGAACAGCTTCGAGGTCGAGCCGGGCCGGAACAGGGTGGTCTTCGGATCGACCGGCGTGCGCTTCTCGTAGTCGGCGAAGCCGTAGCCCTTTTCGAGCAGGACCTGGCCGTTCTTCACCACGACGACGACGGCGCCCGGCACGTGGCCCGACTTCAGCGCGTTGGGGATCAGGCCGTCCAGCCAGGCTTCCGCGTCGACGGCGGTCAAGGCATGGGCGGTGACCGGGACGGGCGTGGGCGTCGGCGCGGCGGCGGCCGGGGTCGGCGGCTTCATGGGGAGCTTGGGTTCGCGCGGCTCCTGCGCGTCGGCGCCAACGCCGATGGCCATGGCCGCCAGCGCGGCGGCGACGATCAGTTTCAGGTTCATGGGTCAGCTTTCCAAACCACGGCCCGCCCGGACCCGAGCCGAACCGATCTGTCGCATGCGAGTTTCTGAATTCGATATTAATTTTCCGCAATGTAAAGCCGAAATCTGCCCGGAGGCGAGGATCGGCGCGAGGCCGACCGGGCGGCGCCCGCCCCGGCGTCGAGCAAACTCCAACCAATGGGCGCCGCGTTGCAAGGCGTCGGCCGACCCGAAGGGCTGCTTTGCCGGCAGTAGAAGGGCAAGCAACTGCGAAGACCCAGGTCTTCGTGATTCGCCGCGGGCGGCGAATGCATGGCTGAATTTCAGGCCCCGCTGCGTCCTTTGACGTGGCGTCACGATCACTGGGTTTCGCGGCCCAGGGCGCCCGTCGACTTGGGCCGTTGCGCCTTCGATGCTCGGGTCGGCAGTGACTATTGGGTCACAGCAAGAACTGCTCGAAGTGCAGATTCGGAAAGCATTTGCCAACTATGAAAAATTATTGGCATCATCGAACGGGTGATGCTCAAGGGGGACCTCGATGAACGCTGTCACGAAGCTCAATCTGCTCGCCGGCGCCGCTTGCGCCGCCCTGTCGTTCCCGGTGGCGAGCTACGCCGCCGACGCCGCGTCGGCCTCCAATGCGACCGTGCAGGAACTGGTCGTCACGGCCGACAAGCGCGAGGAAAAGATCCAGGACGTGCCGATGGCCGTCACCGCGCTCGGCGGCGCGGAGCTCGATAAGCTGCAGGTCCGCAGCTTCGCGGACTACGCCGCCCTGGTCCCGGGGCTGACGGACACCAGCGGCGGACCGGGCGTGAACCACCTGATCCTGCGAGGTCTGAGTTCCAGCGGCGCGTCCTCGACCGTGGCGGTCTACGTGGACGAAACGCCCATGGGTTCCAGCTCGGGTCTGGTGGATGGCTCGATCTTCTCCAGCGACTTCGACACCTTCGACATGCAGCGGATCGAGGTCCTGCGCGGCCCGCAAGGCACGCTCTATGGCGCCAACGCCGAAGGCGGCCTGCTGAAGTTCGTCACCAACGCGCCCGATCCCAAGGCCTTCGCCGGCGAGATCCAGGCGACCGGCGAGGGCGTGACGCACGGTCAGAACGGCTACACCGCCGATGGCATGGTCAACATCCCGCTCGGCGACAAGGCGGCGCTGCGGATCACCGGCTTCCATCAGGAGCTTCCCGGCTGGATCGACGATCCGCGGCTGGGGGAAAAGGACGTCAACCACGGCCACAAGGACGGCCTGCGCGTCTCGTTCCTCTATCAGCCGACCGACAATTTCTCCCTGCGGCTCACCGGATTTGGCCAGGACCTCAGCGCGTTCGCCGGCCCCAGCGTGGACGTCGACCGGTTCACGCTGGCGCCGCTCACCGGCGAGCTGACCCAGAACCGCTTCATCCGCGAGCCGTCGAACATCAGCTACCGGGACTATAACGCCAAGGCGACCTGGGACTTCGGCCTGGCGACCCTGGTGTCGTCCACCAGCTACGGCAAGGTCGACACTTTCGTCCGCAGCGACCCCACCGACCTGGTGTTCAGCCCGCCCACCGGCACGCTGGGCCAGGTGCTGAGCAGCGCCTTCAAGACGAACCTGGGCGGCCTTGAGGACGCGGTGGTGAACGACGACAAGTTCACCCAGGAATTCCGGCTGTCCTCGCCCGCGTCCGATCACTTCGAGTGGCAATTGGGCGCCTACTACACCCGCGAAACCGGCGACCTCGCTCAGGTGATCGACGCGTTCACGCCGTCCACCGGCGCGATCTTCGGCCCGGTGCTGGAGACGGTGAGCCTGCCCTCGATCTACAAGGAGTGGGCCGGGTTCGGCGACGTGACCTACCACTTCAACCCGCAGTTCGACGTCGAGGTCGGCGGGCGCGTGGCGACCATCAAGCAGTCGAGCATTGAGGCCCTGAGCGGCGCCTTGGTCGGTGTTGTCGCGCCCCTGGAGGCGTCGTCGTCGGAGAGCGTCGGCACCTTCTCCGTGGCGCCGCGATATCATCTTTCCCAGGACACGATGATCTATGGCCGAGTCGCCAGCGGGTTTAGGCCCGGCGGCCCGAACCTGCTGCCGGTCGGCGCGCCCGCGGGCACGCCCAGCACCTATCAGTCCGACTCGACCATCAACTATGAGGTCGGCGTGAAATCGACCCAGCTCGATGGGCGCCTGCAACTGGACGTGGCGGCCTTCTACATCGACTGGACGCGGATCCAGATCACCGAAAAGGTCAACAACGTCACCGTCACCGGCAACGGCAGCACGGCCCGCAGCGCGGGCGTGGAATGGAACACGACCTGGGTTCCGCTGCAGGGTCTGACCTTCTCCTTCAACGGCGCCTATACCGATGCGGAACTGACGGCGGACGCGCCGAGCATCGGCGGGTTGAAGGGGGATTTCCTGGCCGGCGTTCCGAGGTGGAGCGGCGCCCTGGACGGTGAATACGAGTGGCAGCCGATGGACGGCTATCAAGCCTACGCCGGCTTCACCTGGTCCTACATGGGCGAGCGCAAGAACGGCTTCACCACCGCGATCACGCCGCCGACCGGTCGGATCGACATCCCGGCCTACAACACGGTCAATCTTCGCCTCGGCGTCGACTACAAGACCTGGGGCTTCCAGCTGTTCGCCAAGAACGTCGCCGACGAGCGCGGCATCATCAGCCTCAGCCCGCCCGGCCAGATCCTCGATCTTGGCCGCTCCGAGACGCTCATCGAGCCGCGGACCCTGGGGTTCCTGGTGTCCAAGAAGTTCTAACGGGTCTTGAGGGCGGCGGCGCCCCGCCGCCCGTGATCCCTTTCGCCGACTGAAACGCATGACCCCCCGGGCGGCCGAAGTCCACGTATCGATGGACGAACTGAGGCTGCTCGCCAGGCTCGAGGGCCGACCTCTGCCGCGCGGGGACGACCTTGCGCAGGTGCTGGGCCTGAAACCCGCGGCGGCTTGGAAATTCGTGCGCCGGATGCGCCGCGCCGGCGTTCTTCGCCTAGTGTCCCCGGTGCGGCTGCGGCCGGACACCTGCGAGTGCATCACCGACGTCCAGGTGGACGCCACCAAGCCCGCCGACCTCGACGCGCTGGAAGGCCGCTTTTCGGCGGACCTGGCGGTGATGTGCGCGGCGCGGGTCACCGGCGTCTACGACTACCGCCTGATCTCCCGGCACCACGACTACAAGAGCGCCAACGCCTGGTCGCGGGAGCTGGAGATGCAGCCGGGCGTGATGCGCCTGCGCACCCGGATGTGCGAGACGGCGAAGGAAAGCTGGCGCCTGGCCGCCGCCATCCTCGGGTCCGATTGAGACGGCGATCCCGGCGCGGCGGCGCCGTCGTCAGGACGTCAGGCGAAGCGATCTGGCCGCAGGTCCTGGGCGTCGACGCCGAAGCGCGCCAGATCGGCGGGCACGCCTTCGCCCTTCACCAGGGCGCAGGCCAGTTGGCCCATCGCCGGCGAGGTCTGAATGCCATAGCCGCCCTGGCCGGCCAGCCAGAAGAAGCCCGGCGCTTCGGGGGCATAGCCGACCACCGGATTGCGATCGGCGACGAAGCTGCGCAGCCCCGCCCAACTGCGGCGGATCCGGCGCACTTCCAGCGTCGTCGCCTGCTGCACCCGGTCGACCGCGATGGCCACGTCGAGCTCCTCGGGCTGCGCGTCGCAGGGCGCGCTCGGAGTCTCGTCGCCCGGGGACAGCAGCAGGGCGCCGGCGTCGGGCCGGAAATAGAACTGCTCGTCGACATCGATGACCATCGGCCACAGATCGCTCTGCGAACCCGCTGGTGAATCGACGATCAGCGCGGTGCGCCGATAGGGCTGCAGGCCCACGGCCCTTGCGCCGGCGAGCGCGGCGATCTCGTCGGCCCAGGCGCCGGCCGCATTGACGACGATGCTGGCCTCGATCGTCAGGGCCGGGGTCTCGACGCGCCATCCCGCGGCGGTGGGCGCCAGGCCCACGACCTGCGCGTCGACCATCAGCCGGCCGTTCCTCGCCCGCAGTTGCCGCAGCCAGCCCTGGTGCAGGACGTCGACGTCGACGTCGGCCGACGCCGTTTCCAGGGCGCCTTGCGCCACGTAGTCCTCCCGCAGGATCGGACAGAGCGCGCGGGTGTCGGCGCCGCTCAGCCGCTGGATGGCGGGCGCCACGTCGGGGAGCGCGCAGAACGCCTCCAGCGCGTCGAGTTGCGTCGTGGCGGCGATGTGCAGCGCGCCCCGCTGGCGGACCACCGGCGCGTCCACGAAACCCTCCGGCGGGCGATAGAGGAAGTCCCGACTGGCGCGGGACAGCGCGCGGATCGGTGCGCTGCCGTAGATCTCGGAAAACAGCGCCGCGGAGCGGCCCGTGGAGTGCATGCCCGGGAAGGACTCGCGTTCGATCACCACGACCTTGTGCGTCGCCGCGAGCTCGGCGGCCGCGGAGGCGCCGGCGATGCCCGCTCCGATGATGACGACATCCACGGTCTCGGTGTTCATGTCCTGTCGATCTTTCGGGCGGCGGTCAGGGCGAGGCGATAGAGCACGGTCGCCACGGCCGCCGCGGGCAGGGCGACGAGGGTGATCGCCGCGCCCACCTCGGTGGAACTGTGAAGCAGGTGTTGCAGGATCAGCGCGGGCAGGGCGGCGCCAAGCGCCAGGCCGATGCCGATGTTGATCAGCGAGGCCAGGCTGACGCTTAAGCCCCGGGCGTCTCCCGGCGCCAGCTCCTGCAGGACGGTAAGTCCAAGCGCCTGGCCGGTGGTCGAGGCGAAGATCCAGAACCCAGCGAACGCAAAGACCAGCGCCGGCGAGGGCGCCACGACGAACAGGGTGCTGACAAGTCCCACCGCCAGCATGGACCACACCGCGAGCCTTAGCCGCGACGCGCCGCCGCCGCGCTTGACCATCCGGTCGGCGACGAGCCCGACGCCGAACGAGCCCGCGATGCCGCCGAGGATCACCACGCCGCCCAGCACGCCGCCGATCTCGGCGACGCCGACCCCGAACCGGCGGATGAGCAAGGTCGGGACCCAGTTCAGGATCGCGAAGTCGCAGAGGCTGGCGAGGCCCATGGCGGCATAGAGCGGGGCCAGCGCGGGCCACAGCGCGGCCAGGCGCACGGCGGCGTCGCGCAAGGGCGCGGGCCGGCCCGCCTCGCCGGCGATCAGATGCCGCCGCGCGGGCTCGGGAACGGTGGCGGCCAGCAGGGCGACCGGCACGCCCAGCAGGCCCAGGATCACCAGCCCGGCGCGCCAGGGCGCCAAGGCGCCCAGCACCGGGATGCCGTGCAGGGCTCCAGCCTGCGCCGCCTGCAGGATGAAGCCGCCCAGGCTGATGGCGACGCCGCCGCCGATGACCATGCCCATGAGGAAGGCGCCGGTGCCGGCGCCGCGACGGTTGGCCGGAAAGCTGTCGGTGATGATCGACATGGCGGCCGGCGCCAGGGCGGCCTCGCCGATGCCGACCGCGGCGCGTGCGGCGAACAGGGCGCCAAATGAACCCGCATAGCCGCAGGCCACGGTGGCCACGCTCCAGACCGCGATGCCGCCGACGATCACCAGGCGGCGCGGCAGAACATCGGCCGCGCGCCCCAGGGCCACGCCGGCCACGGCGTAGATCAGCGCGAAGGCCGCGCCCTGCAGCAGGCCGACCTGCACGTCGGTGATATGCAGGTCCGCCCGGATGGGATCCACCAGCAGGCTGAGGATCTGCCGGTCGCTGTACGAGAGGATCGCGGCGATGCAGAACACCCCCACGGCCCACCAGGCGCGGGACGACGAGGGCCAAGGCTCCTCTCCGACCCCGACGCCGTCGGGGTTGGGAATGATCTTCATCGGTTGAATGGGCCACCCCGTTTCGCTACGACTTTACATATCTGAAAATGATTTTCCGCAACCGAAATGTGGAGCTTGCCATGCGGGTTTTTGCCGCCGGACTGCAAAGCGAGACCAACACCTTCGCCCCCTGGCCGACGGGAGAACGGGCCTTCGCGGAGGGCGGCATGCGGCGCGGCGGCGATGTGCTGACCGGAAAGGCGCCCGATCACCAGACGGCGCAGCTGTGGCGCGACCTCTGTGCCCGCGACGGCCATCAGTTCGTCACCGGCCTGTTCGCCTGGGCGCAACCCTCCGGGCCGATCGTCCAGAGCGTCTACGAGGCCATGCGCGATGAAATCCTGGCGGCGCTGAGGGCTCAGGCGCCGTTCGACGTGGTGCTGTTGTTCCTGCACGGCGCCATGGTCTCGATGGGCTGCGACGACTGCGAGGCCGATATCGTGCGCCGCGTCCGCGAGGTGGTCGGCCCCAAGGCGGTGATCGGCGTAGAGCTCGATCCGCATTGCCATCTGACCCACGCGCTGGTGGACGGCGCCGACGCCGTGGTGATCATGAAGCAATACCCGCACGACGACTATCTGGAGCGGGGCGAGGAGCTGTATCGCATCTGCCTGGCCAAGGCGCGGGGCGAGGCGCGTCCGGTCTCGGCGCTGTTCGATTGCCGGATGGTCGGCTTCTATCCCACCACGCAGGAGCCCATGGCCTCGCTGGTGGAGCGGTTCAGGGCGGCGGAGCGCGAGGCGGGCGTGCTTTCCGTCAGTTTTGCCCATGGCTTTCCCTGGGGCGACACGCCGGACACCGGCTCGAGGGTCCTGGTGATCGCCGATGGCGATCCCGGCCTCGCCGCCCGCCTGGCGGAGGAGATCGGGCGCGAAATCTACGCGGTCCGCGACGCGCTCCTGCCGCGGTTTCCGAGCGTGGGAGAGGCGCTGTCGGAAGCCCTGGAGACGCCGGGCCTGGTGGTTCTGGCGGACACGGCGGACAACGCCGGCGGCGGCGCGCCGGGCGATAACACCAGCTTGCTGAAGGCGATGCTGGAGCGGGGCGTCACCTCGGCCGCGCTGGGCGCCATCTGGGATCCAATCGCCGCCATCGCCTGCGCCGACGCCGGCGTCGGGGCGACGTTGCGGCTGCGGGTCGGCGGCAAGTCCGGCGCGGCCTCTGCGATGCCGCTGGACGTCGAGGCCACGGTGCGCGCGGTCGGCGAGCGCCACAGCCAGGCGGGCCTTGGCACGTCGCGGGCGGCGATGGGGCTCTCGGTGTGGGTCGAGATCGGCGGGATCGACGTGGTGCTCAATTCGATCCGAACGCAGGTTTTCTCACCGGACGCCTTTACCGGCCTCGGCATCGAGCTGGCCGGGAAGAAGATGGTGGCGGTGAAGTCGAGTCAGCATTTCCAGACCGGCTTTGCGCCGATCGCGGCCAAGGTGATCCGTGTGGCCACGCACGGGGCGATCCAGATGGATTTCGCGGCGCTGCCCTACGTCAAGAAGACCGACCTGAACTACTACCCGCGCGTCGCTGACCCGCTGGCTTAAGGCTCCGCTTGGTCTTTTCGGCCGGCTTGGCCACCGCCTTGGGCCCCTCGTGGACTTCGCCCGGGGCCAGCGGCTCCTGGGTCAGGGCGGCGATGAGCTGGGATTCCTCGCCCGAGCAGATCGACAGGACGCGGCACGCCCCCTGGCCGGCGTTCAGATAGACGTGGCCCATGCCGCTGTCGAAATAGATCGAGTCTCCCGCCTCCAGCGTGATCGGCGCATAGAGGTCGGTGTGCAGTTCCGCCGTGCCCTCCAGGACGTAGGCGTACTCTTCGCCGGGGTGCCGGATGAGCTCGCTGAAATCCGAAAGCGAGCGGGCGTGGATCTCGGCGATGATCGGAACGAAGCGTTTGTTCAAGAGGTCGGCCGCCGGATAGACGTGCTCGTAGGCTTCGGTTTCGATCAGCCGGCCCTCGCCCGCGCGCGTGATGCTGCGGCGCCCGGTGACCAGGCTGAGCGGCGCCATGGCGCCTTCCTGCGAAAACAGCAGCCCAATGTCGATCTCCAGCCCGCGACTGATGCGGGCCAGCTTGTCGTAGCTGAGTGACATCTTGTCGTTCTCGACCTTCGACAGGGTCGAGACCGGCAGGCCGGTCCGGCGACTGACTTCGGATAGGGTCCAGCCATTGGCCAGCCGCAGGCTTTTCAGGACCGCCCCCGGCTTTGCTTTCGTGTTCACCCGAGCTCCACTCCACTGCCGCTCTTCACACCCTACTATGGGCTTGGACATCAGGTCCAACCCGCGCGGACCCGAGAGGTCGAGTTTCGCGTCGAGCGGTAATATATCTAAACCGGAAAATGCTTGCGAAAAGAGAAATCGTGTGAACTGATCGTGACGATCGGCGGGGTGGTCAGCAAGGAAAACCGGACGCTGGGCAGACCCTCGTCGCGGCAGATCTCCTGAGCCTCGCGTCGACGCCCTCGCGAGGCGGACGGTCAAGATTTGTGCTGGTGCAGGGGACCTGGCGGATGAATCGAGCTCTCAAGGCGGCGACGCTCGTCGCGCTGATGTTCGCGCTTTCCGGGGTCGCGGCGCGCAGCGGCACGCCATCGCCCGCCCACCAGGCGCCGCCGGCGGCCGCCGAGGCTCCGACCGCTCACGCGCTCACCGCCGAGGATGCGGAGGCCTATTTCGACGGCATGCTGCCGAGCGCCATGGCCAGCGCCGACATCGCCGGCGCGGTGATCGTGGTGGTCAAGGACGGCCAGCCGCTGCTGGAGAAGGGCTACGGCCTCGCGGACGTGAAGGCGCGCCGGCCCGTCGATCCCGACAAGACGCTGTTCCGCCCGGGCTCGATCTCGAAGCTGTTCACCTGGACCTCGGTGATGCAGCTCGTCGCGGCGGGCAAGATCGACCTCGACACCGACATCAATCGCTACCTGGATTTCAAGGTCCCGCCCTACGACGGCAAGCCGATCACCATGCGGCAGCTGATGACCCACTCGGCCGGGTTCGCCGATGAATCGAAGGATCTCTTCCCGCCCGATCTCAAGCACCTGAAAACCCTGAGCCAGTTGGGCCAGGTCCCCATGCCGGCGCGGATCTTCCCGCCCGGGACCACGCCCGCCTATTCGAACTATGGCGCCTCGCTCGCCGGCTACATCGTGCAGCGGGTGTCGGGCGAGCGGTTCGAGGACTACGTCGCCCAGCACATCTTCGCGCCGCTCGGCATGACGCACTCGACCTTCGAGCAGCCGCTGCCCAAGGGCTGGTCGGCGAACATGTCGAAGGGCTATCGCACCGCGTCCGGCCACCCAGGGCCGTACGAGCTGGTGCAGATGCCGCCCGCCGGCGCCCTGGCGACCACCGGCTCGGACCTCAGCCGGTTCATGATCGCCCATCTGCAGGACGGCGAGTTCCAGGGGCAGCGCATCCTGGACGCCAAGACCGCGCAATATATGCACAGCCTGCAGTTCCAGCCGGCGCCGCGGCTTCCCGGCATGGACCTCGGGTTTTACCAGGAGCCGGCGAACGGCCACCGGGTGATCGGCCACGCCGGGGACACCGGCCTGTTCCACAGCGACCTGCACCTCTACCTGGACGATCACGTCGGCCTGTACATCTCGCTGAACAGCGCGGGCACGGGCGGGGCAGGCTCGCTCGGCAGTGGCCTGCGCACCTCGGTCTTCAGGGGCTTCACCAACCGCTATTTCCCCGCGCCCGCGGAGGCGCCTAAGCCGAACTGGCCCAACGCCCGGGCCGATGGCCAGACGCTCTCCGGATACTACATCGACACCGGGCGGTCCGAGGCGAGCTGGATCCGCATCCGCAGCTTCCTGCTGGGCCAGACGAAGATATCCTCGGACCCGACCGGCGTCGTCACAGTCTCCTCGTACCGCGGCGTGAACCACCAGCTCGAGCGCTGGCGGGAAATCGGGCCGTTCCAGTACCAGGCCATCGGCAGCACGAGCCGCATGGGCGCGGTGGTCAAGGACGGCAAGGTCAGCCTGATCATGCGGGACGACTATCCGCCGGTGGAGGGGCTGCAGCCCGTGCCGCCCGCCCTGTCGGCCGCCTGGAACCTGCCGCTGCTCTATGTGGGCGCGAGCGTGCTGGCGATCGCGGCGCTGACCTGGCCGCTGGCCGCGATCATCCGCCGCCGCTACGGCCACAGCTTCGAGCTGCAGGGGCGCGCGGCCGTGCTCTATCGGCTGACCCGGGCGGTCTGCTGGGGATACCTGGCGTTCGGCTACTTCTGGTACTGGCTGATCACCAAGGGTGGCCACGCGTCCAGCGGCAGCGACGGGATCGTGCGGCTGATCCAGCTGTTCGGCCTGGCCTGCGTCGTCGGAACCGTCGCGCCGCTGATGAACGTCCAGGCGGTGTTCGCCGACCCCGCCCGAAGCTGGTGGGGCAAGGTCTCCAGCGTCGCCATCGCCGCGGCCTGCCTGGCCGCCATCTGGTTCACGGTCAGTCTGCACCTGATCTGGCCGAACATCGACTATTGAGGCCCGGCATGGATCCCAGATTCATCGGTCGCGACGAGATCCGCCGGGTGCTGACGTTCGAGGCCTGCGTGCCCCTGATGCGCGAGGCGATGATCGCCGTCTCCACCGGCGGGGTCGACCAGCCGCCGCGGCAGATCCTGCCGTTGAAGAGCGGCAAAGGGATTTTCGGGGTGATGCCCGGCGTGATCGCCGACGACCGCTTCGGCGCCAAGCTGATCAGCGCCTTCCGCCACGCGCCGGGCTCGGCGCTGCCGGCGCACCAGGGCGTGGTGGTGCTGTTCGATCCGGAGTCTGGCGGGCCGGCCTGCGTGCTGGACGCCGGCGAGATCACCCGCATCCGCACCGCCGCCGCCAGCGCGCTCGCGACGCAGACCTTCGCGCGGCCGGACGCCAGCCGCCTGGCCGTCCTGGGAACCGGCGAGCAGGCGGAGGCGCACATCCGCGCCATCGCCACGACCCGGCCGCTGAGCCAGATCATCGTCTGGGGCCGCAACCGCGAGCACGCCGAGCGGCTGGCGATCGAGCTCGCCGCCAACGAACGCCTGGACGTCGAGGTGGCGCCGGACGTGCGGTCCGCCGTGGCGCAGGCCGACATCGTCTGCACCACCACCTCGGCGGCCGAGCCGATCCTCAAAGGCGAATGGCTGGCGGACGGCGCGCACGTGAACATCGTCGGCTCCAGCCGCGCCGGGCCGGCCGAGGTCGACGACGACCTGGTGGCGCGCTCGCGCTTCTTCGTCGACAGCCGGGCCAACGTCCTGGCGCAGGGCGCGGAGTTCATCAACGCGCGCGCTTCGGGCCGGGTCGGCGACGACCACATCCTGGGCGAGATCGGCGAGGTCCTGGCGGGCCGGATCGCCGGCCGGGGATCGCCGTCGGAAGTCACCGCTTACAAGTCCCTGGGCGCGGTCGCCCAGGACCTGTGGAGCGGCTGGTACGTCCATCAGATGCTGTCATGAGCGCGGCGAGCGACCCCGCCGCCGCAGCGCCAAACGCCTAACCCGTGAAGGTTTTCGAAGATGCCGATGTTCCGCAGTAACCTGAGCCTCGCCACCTTGGTGGCCATGTCGTCCGTCGCCGTCCTGGCCGCCGGCTCGGCGGGGGCCGCGCAGCCGGCGCCGGCAGGCCACGCCTTCAGCATCGAGCAGGTGATGAGCGCGCCGTTCCCGTCCGCGCCGGTGGCCGCGCCGCAGGGCGGTCGCGTCGCCTGGGTCTACGACCAGCAGGGGAGCCGCAATGTCTGGGTCGCGGAACCCGGCGCCAACGGCGGCTTCAGCGCGCATGCGATCACCGCCTATGTGGGCGACGACGGCTCCGACATGGGCGAGGTGAGCTGGGCGTCGGATGGGCGGCGCGTGGTCTATGCGCGCGGAGGAAGCCTCGAAGGCGGCGGCCCGGTCAATACGCTCAGCCGGCCGTCTGGCCCGCCGCCGCAGCAGGTCTGGACCGCGTCGGTGGACGGCACGCCCGCGCGGGCGATCGGGCCTGGCCACACTCCCGTCGTCTCGCCGCGCGGCGACCTGGTGGCCTATCTGCTGGGCGACCAGGTGTGGGTCGCGCCGCTGGCCGGCGGGGCGCCCAGCCAGTTGATCCACGACCGCGGCCACTCGAGCTCGCTGGCCTGGTCGCCGGACGGCTCGCGCCTGGCGTTCCGCAGCTCGCGCGGCGACCACGGCTTCATCGGGGTCTACGACTTCGCGGCGAAGGCCATCACCTGGATGGGGCCGAGCGTCGACCGCGACATGGCGCCGGAATGGTCGCCGGACGGCCGCAGCCTTGCCTTCATCCGCATCCCCGCCGGGCGCCGAAGCCCCTTCGCCGACAGCCTGACCGCCGAGCCGTGGTCGATCTGGACGGCGGACGCGACCACCGGCGCGGCCCACCGCGTCTGGGTCGCCAGCGAGGGCCCGGGCAGCGCCTTCCGCTCCATCGAGGACGAGCGGACCCTGTTCTGGACGGCGGACGGCCGCCTGGTCTTCCCGTGGGAGCGCAGCGGCTGGCTGCAGTTCTATTCGGTCCCGGCTGGCGGCGGCGCGGCCACCCAGTTGACCGGGGGCGACTTCGAGGTGTTCAGCGGCGCGCTCAGCGATGACCGCAAGCGGATCGTCTATTCCTCGAACCAGGGCGACATCGATCACCGGCACATCTGGGAGGTGTCGCCGGCCGGCGGCGCGCCGCGCCAGCTGACCCGCGGCCCGACCATCGAGGACGACGCGGTGGTCACCAGCCAGGGTCAGGTGATCGCCCTGCACGGCGATTGGCACAGGCCGATCCATCCGGTGGTGCTGGCCAGCGGCGGGCGCCTGACCGATCTCGCGCCCCAGGCGCTGCCCGCCGACTTCCCGGACACCAAGCTGGTCGAGCCCAAGCCGGTGGTGTTCGACACCGCCGACGGCCTGAAGATCCACGGCCAGCTCTTCATGCCCCCGGCCGGGCGCGCGGCGAAGGGGCCGGCGATCCTGTTCTTCCACGGCGGGCCCACGCGGCAGATGCTGCTCGGATGGCATCCGATGGACGCCTACACCTACATGTACGCGCTGAACCAATACCTCGCGAGCGAGGGCTATATCGTGCTGTCGGTGAACTACCGGGGCGGCACGGGCTATGGCCTGAATTTCCGCGAGGCGCAGAAGTTCGGCGCCGCCGGCTCCAGCGAGCTCAACGACATCCAGGGGGCCTCGGCCTATCTGCGGACGCGCCCGGACGTCGATCCCAAGCGCGTCGGCATCTGGGGCGGCAGCTACGGCGGGCTGATGACCGCGCTGGGCCTCTCGCGGATGTCGGACCAGTTGGCGGCGGGCGTCGACTACGCCGGCGTCTACGACTGGAGCACGTTGGGGCTCTATACGCTCCCCGGATCAGGCCAGGAGGCGGCGAAGCTGGCCTATGCCTCCTCGCCCGTGGCGACCATGGACAAGTGGACCTCGCCGGTCCTGGTGGTGCAGGCCGACGACGACCGCAACGTGCCGTTCTCGCAGAGCGTCGAGCTGGTGGAGGGCCTGCGCAAGCACCACGTGGAGTTCGAGCAGATCGTGCTGCCCGACGAGATCCACGACCTCTTGCGCCAGTCGTCCTGGATCCGGTTCTTCCACGCCACCGACGACTTCTTCCTGCGCCACCTGCAGCCTGGCCAGGCGGCCGCGCCGTCGGCCGCGCACCGCTAACGGCCCATCGGGGGATCACCATGCCAGCGTCCATCAAGACCGTCCGTCTCGCCGGCGCGCTCGCCTGCGCCCTGGGCCTGGCGGTCGCCGCGCCGGTCTTCGCGGCGCCCGCCGCCACGCCGGCCCTGCCGCCGGGCGCCCAGCCGCAGGACATCGACCGGCTGGCGGCCCGCATCGAGCAGACCTTCGCGGTCCCCGGCATGTCGGTGGCGATCGTCAAGGACGGCAAGGTGCTGTTCGCCAAGGGCTATGGCGTCCGCGCGGTCGGCAAGCCGGAGACGGTCGACGCCCAGACCCTGTTCGGCATCGGCTCCAACACCAAGGCCTTCACCGTGGCCGCGCTCTCCATGCTGGTGGACGAGGGCAAGCTGCACTGGGACGACAGGGTCACCGACCTCTTGCCCGGCTTTCGGCTCTACGACCCCTATGTGACCCGCGAACTGACCGTGCGCGATCTGCTCAGCCACCGCAGCGGGCTGGGCCTCGGATCCGGCGACCTGATGCTGTTTCCGGTGAGCGACTTCACCCGCGCGGAGATCATCCACAACCTGCGCTACCTGCCGCCAGCCTCCAGCTTCCGGTCGAAATACGCCTACGACAACCTGCTCTACATCGTGGCCGGCGACCTGATCCCCAAGCTCACCGGGATCAGCTGGGAGCAATTCGTCCAGACCAAGATTCTGGATCGGCTGGGGACCGGCTGCGCCGCGACCCTGACGCTCGCCGCCGGCAACCGAAACGTCGCCGCGCCGCACGTGGTGATCGACGACAAGCTGACCGAGGTGCCGCCGGACCCCAGCACTGCCTACGATCCGGCCGGCTCGATCCAGTGCAACGCCGACGGCATGGCCGCCTGGGCGAACCTGCAGCTGGCGGGCGGGCGTTTTGCCGACGGCGGGGCCCTGTTCAGCGCCGCACGGCACCGGGAGATGTGGACGCCGCAGACCATCGTCCCGGTCGCCGCGCCCGATCCGCAGAACCCGGTGCAGACCCACTTCCGCAACTACGGCCTGGGGTGGTTCCTGGAGGACTATGACGGCGCCGAACGGGTGACCCACACCGGCGGCCTGATCGGGATGGTGAGCTATGTGTCCCTGCTGCCCGAACAGCACGTCGGGCTGGTGGTGCTGACCAACCAGCAGAGCGGCGGCGCCATGTCGGCGATGATGCAGACCCTGCTCGACGCCTTCCTGCACCAGCCGGCGCACGACTGGGTGTCGATCTGGCAGAAGCGCACCGATGACGAGATCAAGCGGGGCGAGGCCGCTGACCACGCCGCCGACGCCGCGATCCAGGCGGCGGGCGGCCACAGCTTCCTGCCGCTGGACGCCTACGCCGGTGTCTACCGCGACCTCTGGCGGGGCGACGTGACGGTCAAGAAGGAGGGCGACAAGCTGCGCCTGGTGTTTAGCCGGACCAAACAATTGCAGGGCGAGTTGCAGCCGATGAAGGGCAACGTCTTCGTCGTGCGCTGGGAGGACCGCAGCCTGAAGGCCGACGCCCTGGTCAACTTCCGCACCGGCATGGATGGCGCGGTGGACGGCATGACCATGAAGCCGCTCTCGCCCACCACCGACTTCAGCTTCGACTTCCAGGATCTCGACTTCAAACGGACGTCGGCGGCAGGGTCGCCGTCCCGCTAGGTCGCCGGCTCGACCTCGACGGGGCAGGCGACGGCGGTCGGCCGCGAGAGCCGCCAGATCCCGAAGGTCAGCAGCGGCGCCACATAGATCGCCAGCAGCACGTAGGACAGCCACCGGTAGCCGTCGGCGATCAGCGACACCAGGCCCACGCGGTCGGCGACGAACACCGAGCCGGCCAGGATCGCGACGGTCACCGCCAGGCGCATCGGCCTGGTGAAGGCGCGCTCGCCGCTCCGAGTATAGGCGTGGGCGATCCGCTCGTTGATGGCGTGCACTCCGCCCGTGCCGCTCTCCAGCAGGGCGGCGAAGATCATCGTCTGGAAGAGGATGCGGAAGGCCGGAAACTCCAGCTGGCCCAGCAGGAAGTCGGAGGGCAGCAGCTGGTGCTGGATCGTCGGGTAGAAGCCCGCCATGACGATGAAGAAAAGGATCGCGGGCGCCATGGCCAGCGGCCCGGCGATGACCCCGGCGATGACCGCGTCCTTGCGCGAGGTCAGATGGCGGGTGACCGGCAGGATGATGATCGCGCCGATGATGTTGTAGCCGGCGTAGGTCAGGCCTCCCATCGCCCAGCCGGTGGTCGGGGTTTCGGTGGCGAAGGCTGTCCCGATCCGCCCGCCGAACTTCAGCAGGGAGAGGATCAGGAACACCGCATAGGTGCCGTAGAGCAGGAACGAGACGTATTTGAACAGCCGCTCGACGGAGTCGTTGCCCCAGGCGGCGACCAGGGTGATCAGAGTCATCAGCGCCAGCGCGCCGGCCAGCGGCGGCAGGCCGAAGACCGCCTGGCCGATGGCCCCGGCCGCCGCGGCGAAGGCGGCGAGGATCACCACCAGCGCCGCCAGGTAGGCGACCTCGTAAAGGGGCCAGAAGCGGCCCAGCAGGTTCTTGAAGAAGGTCCGGTAGTCGCGGCTGCCGGTGCGGAGCGCGAAGAGGAAGGTGATCGCGCAGACCGTGCTCCAGATCGCCATCGACAGCAGCATGGCGTAGAGGCCGCCGCGCGGCCCGCTGGGCAGGAAGTAGGATGCCAGCTCCCGGCCGGTGGCGTAGCCGCCGCCGATCACCACCGCCTTGAACGCCAGGCCTGGCAGCAGCCACCGTTGGAACCAGCCGGTCTTTCCGCTCACGTGGGTGTCTCCTTGCGAGGGGCTAGTGAGCGGCTGCGCCGTCCAGGCCTTGCAGCGTCGCGGTCGAGGGCAGCTCCTGCGTCTGCAGCCGGGCGGCGACCTGTTCCGCCTCGCGCATGACCCGCAGTACGTTGCCGCCCGCGACCTTGGCGAGATCGGCGTCCGACCAGCCGCGATGCATCAGCTCAAGTAGCAAGTCGGGAAACTTGTCGACGCCGTCCAGGCCGCTGACCGCCTCCGGGATGCCGTCGAAGTCCGACCCCAGGCCGACGTGGTCGACGCCGGCGACCTGGCGGATGTGGTCGATGTGGTCGGCGACGTCGGCGATGGTCACCGGCGGCTCCGGGTGCGCCTGCTCCCAGGCCTTCAGCGCCGCGGCGGCCTTGTCGGGCTGGCCCAGGTCGATGCCGAAGGTCGGCGCGTTGAGGCGCGCCTGCTCGGCGGTGCGCGCCGCCACCCAGCGGAAGCGCGCGTCGGAATCGAAGCCGGGATAGAAGTTGACCATCACCACGCCGCCGTTCTTGGCGACCAGCCGCAGGACGTCGTCGGGGACGTTGCGGGCGTTGTCGACCACGGCCCGGGCCGAGGAGTGGGAGAAGATCACCGGCGCCCGGCTGACCGCCAGGGCGTCGCGCATGGTGTCGGCGGAGACGTGGGCCAGGTCCACCAGCATCCCCAGC
>DATAUR010000149.1:0-25650 GCA_036268175.1 Phenylobacterium sp.
AGCTCGCCCAGGATGGCGGCGTGGGTCTCGGCCATGTCGGTCGCGGACTGCATGAACAAAAAGAGAACATGGAAATCGGCAGGTGTCAAAAATTCGCTGCGAATAATTTCTCGGCGTCATCCCGGTTTCGCAAAGCGAAGACCGGGACCCATAGACTCCAGCGTCAGGATTTGGGGCGCGGCGGCGCCCCTCCGGCGAGCCCAGCGCGTATGGGTCCCGGACAGCCGCTACGCGACTTCCGGGATGACCCTTGGTTTGTGGAGCGGGTCGTTCCCGCGGAGCCTGAGGCTCGCCCCCTCCACCACGCCCTCTGTGGGGCGCGGTCCCCCTTCCGCCGCTGCGCGGGGGAGGTAAGAGGGCGCATCTGAGGGGCGCAGACCTGCGACCCCTACAGCAGGTCCTCGCGGCCGGCCGCCTTGACCGCTTCCACCGCCGCGCGCACCGCGCCGGGCGCGTCACGGCGGGTGACCAGGACGACGCCGTTCTCGACGATCACCGCCAGATTCTCGACGCCCGCCAGCACCACCACCGGCCCATCGGAGATCACCAGGTTACCCGTGCTGGCCGCAGCGATGGCGGAGGCGGGCAGTACGTCGCCGGACGGCGTCTTGGGCGCCTCGGCCCATAGCGCGTCGTAGACGCCTACGTCGCTCCAGCCGATGTCGGCGGAGACCACCACGGCCTGGTCGGTCTGTTCGAAGATCGCCACGTCCACCGGCAGCGACGGCGCCTTACGGAACGCTTCGCCCAGCTGGATGTCGCCGGCGGCGCGGGCCGCTTGCGCGAAGGCGCGCTCCACCGCCTGGGTCAGCTCGGGCGCCACCCGGCGCGCCTCGGCCAGGAAGGCGGTCGGCGAGAACAGGAAGATGCCGGCGTTCCAGCTATAGGCCGGGTCGGCGACATAGGCCTGGGCGGTCGTCAGGTCCGGTTTCTCCACGAAGGCGGCGACCTTGCGCACCGCGTCGTTCCTAGCCCCCGCTTGGCCAACCTGGGCGCGGATGTAGCCGTAGCCGGTCTCCGGCCCGGTGGGCGTGATGCCGAAGATCACCAGGGCGCCATCCGCCGCCGCCGGGGTTCCTGTCGCGATGGCGTCCCGCAGGGCGGCCGGGTCGGCCACCCGGGCGTCGGCGCTCAGCAGCAGGACGAGGTCGGAGCCTGCCTCGGCCACCGTCAGCGCCGCGACGATGGCCGCGGCGGCGGTGTTGCGGCCCTCCGGCTCCAGCACCAGGGTCGGGCGGACGCCCACCTCGGCCAGCTGGCCGCGCACAAGGTCCACGTGGCCGACGTTGCAGATCACCACCGGCGGGCTGAAGGCCTCGGCGGTGAAGCGCAGCGCGGTGTCCTGGATCAGGGTCTTTTCCGCGCCCAGGCCGTGGAACTGCTTGGGCCGGGCCCGCCGCGACAGCGGCCAGAGCCGGGTGCCGGCGCCGCCGGACATCAGGACAGGGGTGATCTTGCTCGTGATCTTGCTCACGGGGCCTCGTCAAATTGCGGGGCGTCGTCGCCGATCACCGCCCAGCGGGGTTTCGACGCCACATGGATATGGCCGCTGACGCTGAGGTCGGGATCGCCATCCAGCCCGCCCGCCGGAACCCACATGCGCGCGCCGTCCGGCGTCGGCTGCGGCGCGGGCGAACCGCATTGGCGGCAGAAGGCCGTCGACCAGCCGGACGGCAGGGCGAAGGTCTGGATCTCGTCCTCGCCCGACAGCCAGGCGAACCGCTCGCGGCGCACGGCCAGGACGGCGTTGGAGCCGACCCCGGACACCCGGCGGCACTTGGAACAGTGGCACATGCCCACCGGCGGCAGGCGGCCGGCGAGCGCGAAGCTGACCGCGCCGCAGAGGCAGCGACCCGTGGCGGAAATCTGTGAGGCGAAGGTGTCTGGCGAAGGTTCGGTCACGGTCCCGCGTCTTAGGCTGCTTCGGCCGGTGGGTCGAACTCAGCGACCAGGTGGCCGGGCGCGATTTCGCGCAATTCCGGGGCGGCGAAGGGCGCGTTGGGATCGAGCGGCAGGCGCGACGGCAGGAAGCGCAGGGCCGCGCGCGGGTCCATGGGGCTGGGCGGCTCACCGGCGAGCTTCACCCGGCGACGTGTGCGCTCGACGGCCGGATCGGGGATCGGCGCGGCCGACAGCAGGGCCTTCGTATAAGGATGCCGCGCCCCGGCATAGAGCTGGTCGCGGCCGGCGGTCTCCACCACCCGGCCCATGTAGAGCACCAGCACCCGATGGCTGATCTCGCGCACCACCGCCAGGTCGTGGCTGATGAAGATCATCGAGAGCCCCATCTGCGCCTGCAGCGCGATCAAGAGGTCGATGATCTGGGCGCGGATCGAGACGTCCAGCGCCGAGACCGCTTCGTCGCAGATCACCAGCTTCGGCTGCAGGATCATGGCCCGCGCGATCCCGACCCGCTGGTTCTGGCCGCCAGAGAGTTCGTGCGGATAGCGGTTGATCAGCGCCGGATCGAGCTCGACCCGGGCCATCATGGCGGCGACCTGCGCGTCCCGTTCGGCGCGGCCCATCCCGCGCTGGAAAACCTGCAGCGGCTCGGCGATGGAATCGCCGACGGTCACTCGGGGATCGAGGCTGGCCAGAGGGTCCTGGAAGACGATCTGCAGGTCGTGGCGGGCGGCGCGCATCGCCTCGCGGTCGGCATGGGTGATGTCGCGGCCGAGCAGGGTCACCGCCCCCGCCGTGGGCGGCAGCAGGTTGAGAACGGCGCGGGCCAGCGTCGACTTCCCCGAGCCGCTTTCGCCGACCACGCCCAGCGTCTCGCCCTCGCGGACCTGGAAGGAGACGCCATCGACGGCGCGCAGCATTCGGGGCGCGGCGAACCCGCCCTGGCGCACCGGGAACCAGACCTTCACGTCGCGGCCTTCGACCACCACTGGCGCATCGGCCCGGGCGGGCGCCAGGACCGGACGGCCGCCGCGGTCGGCGCGGTCCAGGCGCGGGATCGCGTCCAGCAGGGCGCGGGTATAGGCGGTGGCGGGCGCGCGGAACACCTGCTCGGCCGAGCCCTCCTCCACATAGGCGCCGTCCTTCATCACGCAGACCCGCTCGGCGAGGCGCGCGATGACCCCCATGTCGTGGGTGATCAGCACCATGGCGGTCCCGGTCTCGCGGGAAAGCTCGGCCATCAGATCGAGGATCTCCGCCTGGACGGTGACGTCGAGCGCCGTGGTCGGCTCGTCGGCGATCAGCAGCTCCGGCCCGCCGGCCATGGCCGCGGCGATCATCACCCGCTGGCGCATGCCGCCGGAAAGCTCGTGCGGATATTGCGAAAGCCGCGCGGCGGCGTCGGGAATGCGCACCTTCTCCAGCCACAGTTTGGCGCGGGCCATGGCGTCCCGGCCCGAGAGTCCCTGGTGCAGCCGCAGGGGCTCGGCGATCTGCTCGCCGATCCGCACGTGGGGCGTCAGCGCGGTCAGCGGGTCCTGGAAGATCATGGTCATCTTCGAGCCCCGGATGCGGTTGAGCGCGCGAGGCTTCAGGCCCAGCAGCTCGGTCCCGAGGAACTTCGCCGAGCCGGACGCGCGGCCGTTGCGCGCCAAGAGGCCCATCACCGCCATGAAGGTCTGGCTCTTGCCCGAGCCACTCTCGCCCACCACGCCGAGGGTCTCGCCCCGAGCGACGGAGAGCGAGACGCCGCGCACGGCGCTCACCACCCCGTCGTGGGTGTCGAAATCCACGCGCAGATCGTCGAGGCTGAGGACGGCGGACATGCGCCCCGACCTTAGACAGCGATGCGGCCTTTTTGAAATCGCCTCGCCACGCGCCGGCCCGCTATAGTTCCTTCGTGCCCGAGCCCTCACCGACGCCCGCCCTGCGCCCCGCCCTGTTCCTCGACCGCGACGGGGTGCTGAACGAGGACGAAGGCTATGTCTATCGCTGGGCGGATTTCCGCTGGATCCCCGGCGCGCGGGAGACGGTGGCGGCCTTCAACCGAGCCGGCTGGCTGGTGATCGTGGTGACCAACCAGTCGGGGGTGGGACGCGGCTTCTATAGCGAGGAAGACGTCCACGCCCTGCATGCGCGGATGGCGGTGGACCTGGCCGAAGACGGCGGCCACATCGACGCCTTCTACTATGCGCCGCACCACCCGCAGGCGCCGCTGGACGCCTACCGCCATCCCGACCCGCCGGACCGCAAGCCCAATCCGGGCATGATCCTGCGCGCGCTCAGCGAATGGCCCATCGACCGCGAGGCCTCGCTGCTGATCGGCGACAAGCCCAGCGACCTGGAGGCGGCGCTCAGAGCCGGCGTCCGTGGCGTGCTGTTCCCGGGCGGCGACCTGGCGGAATTCCTCAAGAACGAGGCGCTGCTGCCCTAACCTTCCGCGTCATCCCGGAAGTCGCGTTAGCGGCTGTCCGGGACCCATAGACTCCGCGCCGGAACAATCCGCGTCGGCGCTGGTTCACAGCTTGGAGCCGCGGCGTTTATGGGTCCCGGACAAGCGCCATGCGCTTTCCGGGATGACCAAAAAGGGGGTGTTCAGCGCCCTTCCATCTGCGCCAGCATTCGCTCCAGGGTCGGAAGTTCGTCCGCCTCGCCGGGGGGCTTGTCCCAGCGGATGCGATTGATGCGCGGGAAGCGCATGGCGACGCCGGACTTGTGGCGGGTGGAGCGTTGCAGGCCCTCGAAGGCCACCTCGAACACCAGGCCCGCGTGCGGCTCGGCGCGGACCGAGCGAACCGGGCCGAAGCGCTCGATGGTGTTGTCGCGGACGAACTTGTCGATCTGCTTCAGCTCCTCGTCGGTGAAGCCGAAATAGGCCTTGCCGACGGGCGTGAGCAGGCGCTGGCCGGCCTCGTCCTCAGTCCACACCCCGAAGGTGTAGTCGGAATAGAAGCTGGACCGTTTGCCGTGGCCGCGTTGGGCGTACATCAGCACCGCGTCGATCAGATATGGGTCGCGCTTCCACTTGAACCAGGGCCCCTTGGGCCGGCCGGCCTCGTAGATCGAGTCCCAGCGCTTGAGCATCAGGCCCTCGGCGACCTGCGGGTCGCCCGGCGGCGGGTCGGCGCGCAGGGCCGCGAGCTGCGGCCAGCCTTCGAACGGTTGCATGGGCGAGAGGTCGATGCGCGGGCTCGCTTCTTTGGCCACGAAGGCCTCCAGCCTTTTGCGGCGCTCGGCGAAAGGCAGAACGCGGGTGTCCTCGGCACCCTGCGCCAAGATGTCGTAGGCGCGGATGGCGGCGGGGAAGGCGGCCAGCGCCTTGGCGTCGACGGTCTTGCGGTTCAGCCGCTGCTGCAGGTCGGCGAAACTGGCCACCTTGCCGTCGCGCATCACCAGCAGTTCGCCGTCGATGACCCCTTCGGCCTGGAGCGCGTCGACCACGTCGGGGAAGCTCTTGGAAATGTCGTCGCCGGTGCGGGTGTAGAGGCGGCGCACCCCGCCCTCGTTCACCGCCTGGACGCGGATGCCGTCCCACTTCCATTCGGCGGCGTAGTCGGCCGGATCGAGCTTGGCGAAATCCACCGCCTCGTCGATGGCCTGGGCCAGCATGGCGGGGCGGAAACGGCCGGGGTTCTCCGACGACGGCCGCTCGCCGCGGCCCTCCAGCCAGGCGAACAGGTCCTCGTAGGGCGGGTGCAGCGCGTGCCAGATCTCCTCCACATCGGCGACCGGCACTGGCTCCGGTCCCATGTCGGCGGCGGCGCGCTTGGCCAGCCGCGCGGTCAGGCCGACCCTCAGGGCGCCGGTCATCAGCTTCAACAGCGCCCAGCGGCCGGTGGGTTGCAGGGCGTCGAGCCAACCCTCGATCAGCCGCTGCACCTCGGCCCGGCTCGCGCCCCGCAGCGCATCGACCACCTCGGAAAGCTGCGGCTCGCGGTTGGCGCCGGGCCTGGCCGGCCAGACCAGGGCGACGGTCTCGGCGAGGTCGCCCACATAGTCGTAGGACCACCAGAAGAGCTGCGGATCCATCCGCTCCTCCACCGCCTTGCGGATGAAGGCGGGCTTGGCCGCGTCGAAGGACAGGTCGCCGGTCAGCGCCGCCAACGCCCAGCCGCGATCCGGGTCGCTCGTCTCGCGCAGATAGTCGCGCACCAGGGTCAGCTTGGCGTTGCGCGACCCGGTGAGCGACAGCCGGTCGAGGAGTTCGGCGAAGGCGCGCAACTAGTCGTCGTCCTCTTCCTCGTAGCCGACGAGCGCCAGCGCCCGGGCCGGGACGCCGTGCAGGTCGGCCCAGCGCGCCAGGGCCTCTTCGCGGCCGTGGGTGATCCAGAGTTCGCCGGGGCGCAGTTCGTCGACGGTGGCGGTGAGTTCGTCCCAGTCGGCGTGGTCGCTGATCACCAGGGGCAGCTCGACGCCCCGCTGGCGGGCGCGGGCGCGAACCTGCATCCAGCCCGACGCGAAGGCGGTGACCGGATCGGGGAAGCGGCGGCTCCAGCGGTCCTGGGTGGCGGATGGTGGGGCGACGATGATCTGGCCTTCGAAGTCCTGCTTCTTGCCGGTCGTGGCGGGTTCGAGGGGGCCCAGGTCGACGCCGTGCTTCTCGTAGAGGGCGTTCAGACGTTCCAGCGCGCCGTGGACATAGATCGGGCGGTCCCAGCCGGCCTCGCGCAGCAGGCGGATGATCCGTTGCGCCTTGCCAAGCGCATAGGCGCCGATCAGGTGGCTGCGCTCCGGGAACTGCGCCACCGAGCGCAGCAGGCGGGCGATTTCGTCGCGGTCGTCGGGGTGGCGGAACACCGGCAGGCCGAAGGTGGCCTCCGAGATGAAGACGTCGCAGGGCACGGGCTGGAAGGCCGGGCAGGTGGGATCGCGCCTTCGCTTGTAGTCGCCCGAAACCACCATGGTCAGGCCCTTCCAGCATACCACCGCCTGGGCCGAGCCGAGCACGTGGCCGGCCGGGACCAGGGTCACCTCGACCGCGTCGCGCGGCACGGCCTCGCCGTAGGCGGCGGCCTGCATGGCGCCGGCGAACTCCGCGCCATAGCGCTCGCCCATGATGTCCAGGGTCTCCCGCGTCGCCAGCACCGCGCCGTGGCCGGCGCGGGCGTGGTCGGCGTGGCCGTGGGTGATCACCGCGCGCGCCACCGGCCGCACCGGGTCGATGTAGAAGTCGCCGGGGGCGCAGTAGAGCCCCTCGGGCTTGGGGCACAGCAGGTCCTGGGGCCGGATCATCGTGAGCCCTAATGTAGTGCGGAGCCCGAGGCTCCGCTCGCGACATCACATTGACCCCGGTGGAACGCGGCCCTACCGCCTTTTCCGATGAGTGAAGTCCCAGAGGTTTTCCGCCAGATCGCCGAGCGGATGGTCGAGGTCACGCCGCAGGCCGCGGCGCTCGGCATGCGTTTCGTCTCGGTGGCGCCGGCGCGAGGGTCGCTTTCGGTGCCCTGGCGGGAGGACCTCGTGGGCGATCCCGACACCCAGGTGATCGCCGGCGGCGTGGTGACCACCCTGCTCGACCACACCTGCGGCCTGGCCATGGCGGCCGCCGCCGGGACCGAGCCCTTCTCCACCGCGACGCTGGACCTACGTATCGACTACATGCGCCCGGCCGCCGCGCGCACCGGGATCACCTGCGAGGCGCACTGCTACAAGATCACCCGTTCCATCGGCTTCGTCCGCGCCGAGGCCTGGGACGTGGATCGCGCCGACCTGGTGGCCACCGCCCAGGCGGCCTTCATCCTGAACCGGCCGAACGCATGACCACCGCCGCCGAACAGCTCGAGAGCTTCCTGAAGCGGGTCCCCTACATCCGCTTCATCGGCATGCAGGCGGAGCTGGCGGGCGACGAGATGACCGCCATCCTGCCGCCCAAGCCCGAGCTGATCGGCAACACCTTCATTCCGGCCCTGCATGGGGGGGTGATCGGGGCGTTCCTGGAGATGACCGCGCTGGCGCAGCTTTCCGTCGCCGAGCCGACGCGGCGGATTCCCAAGACCATCGACGTGACCATCGAATACCTGCGGCCCGGGCGCGGCGGCCTGATCTCCTACGCCCGCGCCGACCTGCGCAAGGTCGGCCGGCGGATCGCCAACGTGCATGTGGAAGCCTGGCAGGACGACCGCGACAAGCCCTTCGCCGCCCTAAGGGGCCACTTCCTGCTGAGCAACGACCACCGTTGATTTCGCCGGCGGCAGGGACGCCAGGTAGGCGGCCACGTCGGTGATATCGGCCTCGTTCAGATGCGCCGCCGGCGCCTGCATGGGCGTGACCGCGGGGCCCTGACGGGCGCCGGTCTTGATGTCCCAGATCATCCTCGCCAGGTAGGCCGCCGAGCGTCCGGCCAGCGGCGGGGTGTCGCCCATGCCGGTGAGGTCCGCGCCGTGGCAGGCGGCGCAGGGCTGGCCGTTGTGGCCGCCGCTTTTCACCAGGGCCTCGCCGCGGGTGACGGCGCCCTTGGGCGCATAGTCCACCATGCCGGTGTGCGTATCGTTCAGCACGACGAGCGGGAAGTTCTCCGACACCTCGATCACCCGGCCGCGGATCGGTTCCGGAGCGGCGCCTGGAACGAGATCCCGCCAGCCATAGAAATTCGGCTTGGTGGCCGGGACCTGCTCGGTCTCGATCACGCGGTAGTGCGGGGCCTTGGGGAGCGCGGCGAAATAGGCGGCGGCCTGCGCCAGCTCCGCGTCGCTAACCTTCTTGGCCACCTCGATCATTTCCTGGGTCGCCGGGCGGCCGTGCTGCCAGGACTGGCGCCGCCCGCTGCGGAATTCCTCCACCTGCTGGATGATGTAGGCGGCCGGCAGGCCCGACAGGTTCGGAATGGCCGGAAAGCCCTGGCCGGTGATCATGTGGCATTCCGCGCACGGCGGCGGAGAGCCCTTGCGGACCTGCACCACGATGGCCGGCGGCTTCGGGTGCTCGTCGGGGAACCAGTCCACCAGCGTTTCGCCGTCGTTGATCTGCGCCCCGGTGAAGGTGAGCTTGCTGCCCGGCACGTGCTGCGGACCGGGCGGAGCCTCGGGCAGCGGTTGTTGGGCGGCCTTGGGATAGGCCCAGGCGACCAGCGTCCCGGCTGGCGCCTTGGCCGGACCGCAGGCTGTGAGCCCCAGGATCGTCGCCGCGCCGGCAAGGCCTGCGAAAATCGAGCGCCAATGCATCGGTGTCTGCTCCCCCGCGAGCCGAAAGAGCTAGCGGCGCAGGTGCGCCGCCACCACTGCACATTTTTGACCGATTTCGCCTTGGCGGCTCAGCTCGCCGGATGCGCCGCCATCTCGGTCTTCACCTGGGCGAGCTTGGCCTGGGCGGCGGCGATGGCGGCCGGATCGTTCTTGGCCTTGGCCTGCACCAGCTCGCCCGTCGCCTCGATCTCCCGCACGGGCAAGAGGTGGCTGTTGTCGGCGTGCTTGAAGGGGCCGGTCTGGATGCGTTCCAGGATCGCGCGCTGGCGCTTGGCCTCAGCGGTGTCGCCGACGCCATAGCTGAAGATGAAGTCGGAGATCCTCTTCTTCACCGCGGGATCCAGGTCGGCGCGCCAGATCATCGGGTCCTCCGGAATGGTCGGCGAGGTCCAGATCACCTGCAGGCTGTTCATCACCTTCTTGGCTTCCGGCGTGTCGATCACCGCCAGCCGGTCCATGGAGCGGGTGTTGTCGGTGGCCGCCGGCAGGACGCCGGTCCCCACCGCATAGAGGTTGGCCTCGGCGCTGGCCGACCGCACCGTCTTGAAGCACTTGGCCGGATCGATGCCGCGCGGCCCGAAGAGGTAGGTGTTGGGCGCGAGCGTGCCCGACGTCGATTTCGCGTCGCCCATGCCGAAGTCCATGGTCTGGCCGCACTGCAGGAGCTTATCCAGCGTGATGCCGGAACCCTTCTTGACGATGATCACCCCCTGGTAGCCGTCGTGGCCGTTGGGATGGGTGGTGCGGGCGAACACCTCGCCGCCGGCGCGGCGCACCGCCTCGAGCCCCGACTGGTTGGTGAACCAGCCCAGGTCCGACTGCTTGAAGCGCATGGCCTCGATCAGCGCCGAATAGTTCGAGCCGAAGAACGGCTTCACGGTCAGGCCGGTGGCCTTCTCCATGTCCTTCAGGAACGGCCCCCACTCCTGCATCTGGGTCCGGGTCGCCTCGGTGGAGACGATGGAGAAGATGAGCGTATTGGAGGGCGCGGATTTCCCGGCCGGCTTGGAGCAGGCGGCGAGCGCGAGAACGACCCCAAGGGCGGCGAGCAGCGGGAGGCGGCGGGTGATCATGGCGGGAGCATAGCGCAGCTTCGCGCGCGGGGAGCAACTGGGGTCGCTCATCCCTATAGACCGGTCATCCCGGAAGCCGCGCAGCGGCTGTCCGGGACCCATCAACGCGACGGATGACGAAGGGGCGGCAGCGGCGACGCTGCGTTTCACCGAGACAGGCGGAGTCTATGGGTCCCGGTCTTCGCGTACCGCGAAACCGGGATGACGCCAGTTAAGGTGGGAAAGCGCCCAAGACCTCGACAGGCCGGCGCTGGCGCCTTACCCGCAGCCCCATGTTGACTGGTCTTTCCGCCCAAGCCCGCGACGCCAAGAGCTGGCCGTTCGAACAAGCGCGCCTGTTGCTGCAGCGGATCGTCAAACTGCGGCTCAGCGACGCCGAGCGCGACCTGGCCGCGACGCTGTTCGCGGAAGGCCGGTTCGCCGACGCCGCGCAGGCCCTGCCGGCGCTCACCAAGCCGGTGATCTTCCAGTGCGGCTACGGCGCCTCGGGCCTGCCGCACATGGGGACCTTCGGCGAGGCGGCCCGGCCCACCATGGTGCGCAACGCCTTCCGCGCGCTCACCGAGGACGCGATCGCCACCGAGCTGATCGTGTTTTCCGACGACATGGATGGGCTGCGGAAAATCCCCACCAACCTGCCCAACGCCGAACTGCTGGAGCAGGACCGCGACAAGCCGGTGTCATCGGTGCGCGATCCCTGGGGCGAGTACGAGAGCTTCGCGGCGCACAACAACGCGCGGATGCGGGCGTTCCTCGACGGGTTCGGCTTCGACTACACCTTCATGTCGTCAACGGAGACCTACAAGTCCGGCCGCTTCGACGAGGTGCTGCTGCGCATGCTGGCGCGGTTCGACGCGATCCAGGCGGTGATGCTGCCGACGCTCGGCGAAGAGCGCCGCGCCACCTATTCGCCCTTCCTGCCGATCAGCCCCAAGACCGGCAAGGTGCTGCAGGTCCCGACGCTGGAGCGCGACGTCGAAAAGGGCACGATCGTCTTCGCCGACGAGGACGGGACGCTGACCGAGGTTCCGGTGACCGGCGGCCACGTGAAGCTGCAATGGCGCCCCGACTGGGCGGCGCGGTGGACGGCGCTGAACGTCGACTTCGAGGCGTCCGGCAAGGACCTGGTGGACAGCGTGCGGGTGTCCAACAAGATCGTTCGCGCGCTCGGCGGCGAGCCGCCGGAAGCCTTCCACTTCGAACTCTTCATGGATGAGCACAACCAGAAGATCTCCAAGACCAAGGGCAACGGCCTGACCATGGAGGAATGGCTGCGCTACGGGACGCCGGAGAGCCTGGCCTACTACATGTACCAGTCGCCCAAGTCGGCGAAGCGGCTGTATTTCGACGTAATCCCCAAGGCGACGGACGAGTACCTACAGCAGCTCGACGCCTTCAACCGCGGCCGGGCGGATGGGGCGAACATGCCCGCCATCGACAACCCGGCATGGCACGTCCATCACGGCGCCCCACCGGAGCGCGGGTCGCCGGTGAGCTTCTCCCTGTTGTTGAACCTGGTGTCGGCGGCGGACGCGTCCACCAAGGACATCCTGTGGGGCTTCATCGAGCGCTATATCCCAGGCGCGACGCCGGCCAGTGAGCCGGTGCTCGACCAGCTCGCCGGCTATGCGATCAACTACTACGAGGACTTCGTGAAGCCCTCGAAGCGGTTTCGCGCGCCCACCGATCAGGAGCGGGCGGCGATGGAGGCGCTGGTGGGCAAGCTGCGCGGGCTCCCCGCCGAAACTGACGCCGAAGCGATCCAGAACGAGGTTTTCGAGGTCGGCAAGGCCGCCGGGTTCGAGCCCCTGCGCGCCTGGTTCTCCGCCCTCTACGAGGTACTGCTGGGCCAGAGCCAGGGCCCCCGCTTCGGCTCTTTCGTCGCCATCTTCGGCGTCGAACGCACAGTGGCCCTGATCGAAAAGGCCCTGGCGGGGGAACTCGTGGCGGCATGACCCACACGCCGGACGCCGAGCCACCGATGCCACCGCTGGACCTGCGGCGGTCGGTGGGCCACGAGGGCACGGCGGAGTTCGAGAATCCGGGCGGCGACCTGGCCTTCCACGACGATATCCCGGAGGAAAACTACCGCAGCGTACTGGACTTCGGCTGCGGCTGCGGGCGGGTCGCGCGCCAGATGATGCTGCAAAGCCATGCCCGGCCCGAGCGGTACTTCGGCGTCGACCTCTATGCGCCCTCCATCAAATGGTGCCGACAGCACCTGACCCGCTGGGACCCGAACTACCAGTTCGCGCGGATGAACGCGCACAATCCGAAGTTCAATCCGCGCGGACGCCAGTCGGCGATCCCAACCCGCGAGACTTTCTCCCTGGTCAACGCCCACTCGGTCTTCACCCACATCCTGCAGCGGGACGTGCAGTTCTATTTCGACGAATGCCGGCGCGTTCTGGAGCGGGGCGGGGTGCTGCGGGCCACCTGGTTCATGTTCGACAAGGCCCAGGCGCCGATGATGCACCCCTATCAGCACGCGCTCTACATCAGCCTCGACGATCCCACCCACGCGGTGATCTATGACCAAGCCTTCGTGCGGGGGCTCTATCGCCAGGCGGGCCTGCGCATTTTCCGCGTCCATGCCCCTGCGATCCGCGGCTTCCAATGGGTGGTCTACGGTAGGCTAGAAGACGGCGACGACGTAGCCTTCCCCACCGACGAGGGCCCGCTCGGCTACGCTCCGCCGCCGGAGTAGAACGCGCCGACATTTGCGAATAGCGACCGCCTTCCCGCGATGGGGAATCGCCGAGAAAGGTTAGTCCATCTCGCCAATCGGCATCCCCGGCGGCGTTTCGGGACGCATCTTGGGGTCGGCCAGCACGCGTTTGAGTTCGTCCTTGTCGGTGAGCAGGGCGGCCAGATGCAGGCGGTGGGCGCGTTCGGCGGGATCGGTTCCGGGCTGGGCCTTCAGCTTGTCGGCGAGGTCGGCGAGCGCCTGGTCGATCTCCGACGCCGCGCCCGGCGAGGTGTCGGCCTGGCGGGCGGCGTAGGCCAGGTCCAGCACCGTGCGGGTCTGCACCCGGCGCGCGATCTCGGCATAGCGGCCGGTGGCCGGCGTGAAGGCGGCGTCGAGCAGGCGCCCGGTCACCTCACCGACCCCGGGCTCGTTCGCATCGCGGCGGTGCTGGTCCACCAGGCGGTTGAGCCGGGCCGGCGCGGTCAGGGCCTCGACCACCACGCCCGCGCCCACGTCGGCGGCCACCAGGCTGTCGTAGACGGGCCCGCCGGCGGTAGCGAACACCTCGATCTCGGTCTGCCGGTCCGGGCGGCCGGACTGGCCCGATGACAGCAGTGGAATCAGCCGCTCAGGCGTGTCCAGCACCTGCGGGGTCATGGCCGCCAGCAGGGCGGAGAGCGCCGCGCGCTGGCGCTCGGCCGGAACCAGGGTCGCGGCGGCGTTCCGATCGCCCTTGACCCCATAGCCGAAGTCGACGCCGCCCACCGACTTGGCGGCGGCCTCCACCTGATAGCGGTGCAGCAGGTAGATCGGCACGAACTTGCGGCGCAGCGCCTCCAGCGCCTCGCCCGGCCGCAGCGCCTGTTCGCCGAACTGGTCGATGGCCACCTTGCGCACCGCCATCATCCGGTCGAGCTCGGCGATGGGGTCCGCGCCATCGTCCCAGATCGCCCCGTCCGGATGGCCGGAATCAACCGGCCGGCCATCGGTGTCCTGCACGAAGCGCAGCTTCTCCGCCGCCGCCCTGGCCTTGTCGGCCAGCACCTTGCGGCCTGCCGCGCCCGGCGGCACGTCGGCGTACATCCAGTCGACGAGGAACCGGTCCCAGTCGCCGATGTCCTTTCCGTAGGCGTCGGAGAGATCGATCTTGCCGTTGGTCAGCTTCACCCTGGGCGGCGGGTAGTCCATCACCGAGGTGCGCCCCTGCGTCGAAGCGCCGAAGTTGTGCGCGAAGCCCAGGGTGTGGCCGACCTCGTGGGCGGCGAGCTGGTGCAACCGGCCGATGGCGGCCGCCATCGGATCGTTGGGGCCGCCCTTGCCGTCCCGGTCGGCGCCCACCAGGCCCTCGAAGATCAGCATGTCCTGGCGCACCCGAAGCGCGCCCAAGAGCACCGAGCCCTTGACGATCTCACCGGTGCGCGGGTCGGTGATCGAGGCGCCGTAGGACCAGCCGCGGGTGGCGCGGTCCACCCAGTTGATGACGTTGTAGCGGACGTCCAGCGGGTCGGCGCCCTCCGGCATGATCTCCACGCGATAGGCGTCCTTGAAGCCCGCCGCCTCGAAGGCCTTGGCCCACCAGCTCGCCCCCTGTTGCAGGGCGGTGCGCACCGGCTCCGGCGCGGCGCGGTCGACATAGAAGACGATGGGCTTCTTGACCGGCGAGACGGCCTTGCTGGGATCGGTCTTTTCCAGCCGGAAGCGGTGCGCCAGGCGGACCGCGATGTCCTTGTCCAGCGGCGCCGCGTAATCGTAGACGATCGAGTCGAAGCCGCCCGAGCGTGGATCGAAATAGCGCGGGACATAGCCCGGTTCTGGCAGCTTGATCAGGCTGTGGCGGACGGTGAGCGTGATCAGCTTGGCGTCTGGGGCGATGTTGCGCACCTCCGCCCCCGGCGTATCCGAGGTAAAGGTCTGGCGGGCCTCGAACTCCAGATTCAGCGGGAAGACCTTGACCGCGGCCGGATCGGCCACCGACAGGTCCGGGACCAGCTTGTAGCCCTTCTCGCCGGCGCGCTGCAGGTCGCCGGCGATGTCTTCCACATCGCGGGTCAGGAAGGTCGAGAGGTCGACCAGCACCCGACCGTCGGGCATGACACCCTCGACCTTGCCGGCCCAGACGGTGGAGACGGCGAAGGCGTCGTGGGCGGCGTTCTGCTCGTCGGCCGAGGCGCCCGCCGCCACAAAGCGGGGGTTCTCGTATTCGGCGATCACCTTGCCGCCGATCCGTCGGAAGACCAGGATCTTGCTCTGGCTGATGCGGGCGCGGTCGAGGCCGATGGGCGCGGAACCCAGCCCGGTCTTCAGCGCCGTCACATAGAGGAACCGGCCGTTGACGCCATCCTTGTCGGCCGCCGGCAGGGCGACCAGGATACGGCCCTTGTCCCTGTCCACATAGGTGGGGAGCAGGCCGTCCTGACGGGTGAGGCCGGCCACCGCCTCGGCGGGCCTCGCCGCCGGAGGTTGGAACGCCAGGGCCGGCGCCGCGGCCAGCAGGAGCGCAGCGGTCGCCGCCGCGCCGAACAGTCCAAGTTTCACGAAATTCACCCCCCAAGACCCCACCGGCGCACACTAAGCGAAGCTTTCGCCTGGGGCCAAGCCGCGGCTTTGGGTCGCGGAAACGAAAGGTGATGGGCGACGCAGCGTCAGCCGCCTTGACGTAAACGGAAGCATAGCTTTACGGTGTCAATTACATCGTAAGCCCTTCGCTACACCAGCGTCCCCGGGAGGACTGCATGCCCACGGACCTACGCCGCCCCAACCGCACCTTCACGATCCGCCAGCTCTGCCTGGAGTTCAAATGCACGCCGCGCGCCCTGCGGTTCTATGAGGACAAGGGCCTGCTGGCCCCGGCCCGCGACGGGCTGAACCGGGTCTATTCCTACAAGGACCGCGCGCGCCTGCAGTTGATCCTGCGTGGCAAGCGGGTGGGCCTGGCGCTGGCCGAGATCGGCGAGATCCTCGACCTCTACGAAGTGGACGACGGCGGCGCCCAGCAGGCGGCCAAGTCGCTGCGCAAGTTCCAGGAACGCATCGTCGCGCTGGAGCACCAGAAGGTCGACATCGACAACGCCATCAAGGAGCTGAAGGACGGTTGCGAGGCCCTGGAGGCCCGCCTGTCGCAGACCCGGCCGGACCTGCGGCCCCGCGCGGCGGACTACGATCAGATGTTGCGCCGTAGGCTCGATGGCGTGGAACATAGCGAGGCGAAATAGCCGCGCTTAGACCCCGGCTCTTTTGCTAGGAGAGAGTCGCGCGTCTCCGGCAGCCCTGTTCCCGGCCGTTTGACGCGCGGGGAGACAGACCGCGATGCCCTATCAGCCGCCCGTCCGCGACTACGCCTTCGTCCTGCGCGATCTGCTGGAGTTGGAGCGCTACGCCAACCTGCCGGCCTTCGCCGACGCGTCCATGGACACCGTCGACCAGATCCTGGAGGAGGCCGCGCGCTTCACCTCCGAGGTGCTGGCGCCACTGAACCGGGTCGGCGACAAGGAAGGCTGCCACTGGGCGGCGGACAATACGGTCACCACGCCCAAGGGCTTCAAGGAGGCCTACCGCCAATTGGTGGACGGCGGCTGGCCGGGCCTCGGCTCCGACCCCGCCTACGGCGGGCAGGGCCTGCCGCACGTGGTCAACCTCGCCTTCTCGGAGATGAGCTCGGCCGCCAACATGGCGTTTTCGATGTATCCCGGCCTGACCCACGGCGCCTATTCGGCGATCCATGCGGCGGGGACGCAGGCGCAGAAGGACATGTATCTGCCCAAGCTCGCCTCCTTCCAGTGGGGCGGCACCATGAACCTGACCGAGCCGCAGTGCGGCACGGACCTGGGCCTGCTGCGCACCAAGGCGGTCCCGCAGGCGGACGGGACCTACAAGATTTCCGGCCAAAAGATCTGGATTTCCAGCGGCGAGCACGACCTCACCGAGAACATCGTCCACCTGGTGCTGGCCCGCATCGAAGGGGCGCCGGCGGGGACGCGGGGCATCAGTCTCTTTATCGTACCCAAGTTCATCCCGGACAAGGACGGCAACCCGGGCGCGCGCAATTCGGTCAAGTGCCTGGGCCTGGAAGAGAAGATGGGCATCCACGGCAACGCCACCTGCGTGATCAGCCACGAGGAGGCCACCGGCTGGCTGATCGGCGAGGAGAACCGGGGCCTCTCGATCATGTTCATCATGATGAACGAGGCCAGGTTGGGCGTCGGCATGCAGGGGATCGCCCAGGCCGAGGCCGCCTATCAGGCCGCCGCCGAGTTCGCCAAGGACCGCCTGCAGGGCCGCTCGCTCACCGGGCCGAAGAACCCCGACGGCCCCGCCGACCCGATCATCGTCCACCCGGACGTTCGCCGGATGCTGATGGACGCCAAGGCCATCGTCCAGGGCGGCCGGGCCTTCCTGTTCTGGACTGCCCTGCACGGCGACCTGGCCGAGGCGAGCCCGGAGGAGGCCGCGCGCCAGAAGGGTCACGACTACATGGCGCTGATGACCCCGGTGCTGAAGGGCTTCCTCACCGACCGCGGCTTCGCCGTCTGTTCCGACGCCATGCAGGTGCACGGCGGCTCCGGCTTCACCGAACATTTCCCGGTCAGCCAGTACCTGCGCGATTGCCGCATCGCCCTGATCTACGAAGGGACCAACGGCATCCAGGCGCTCGACCTGGTGGGCCGCAAACTGGCCGCCGACGGCGGGCGGGGCGTGATGGGCTTCTTCGCCGAGCTCGACGCCTTCATCGCGGCCAATGAAGCCGAGACCGACCTGAAGCCGTTCCTCGACGGCCTCGCCAAGGCCAAGGGCGAGCTGCAGGAGGCGACCATGTGGCTGATGCAGAACGGCCTGGCCAACCCCGACAACGCCGGCGCGGCGTCGACCGACTACCTGCACCTCTTTGGCCTCACCGCGCTCGGCTACATGTGGGCGATGATGGCCAAGACGGCGCTGGGCAAGATCGCCGGCGGGTCCGCCGACCCGATCTATCCGGAGAAGCTCGCCGTCGGCCGCTACTACGTGGCCCGCGTGTTGCCGGAGACCACCAGCCGGCTCGCCAAGCTGAAGACCGGCGCCGAGACCCTGATGGCCCTGCCGGCCGAGGCGTTCTGATGGGGACCTATCGCGCCACCGCCGACTGGAGCCTGCAGGCCGGCGAGGACTTCGCCAAGGGCCGCTACAGCCGCGGCCACGCGGTGGTGTTCGGCTCCGGCTTCGAGGCGCCCGGCACCGCCTCGCATCAGGTGGTCGGCAACAGGTGGGCGGTGGAAGGCGCGGTGGATCCGGAGGAGATGCTGGTGGGCGCGATCGTCACCTGCCACATGCTAAGCTTCCTGCACGTCGCCCGCGAAGCCGGCTTCCTGGTCGAGCGCTATCGCGACGCGGCGGTGGGCGAGATGACCAAGCGCGAGGACGGCGAGATGTGGGTCAGCAGGGTGACCCTGCACCCGCACATCGCCTACGCCGGCCGCCAGCCGACGCCCGCCGAACGCGATCACATGCACCACGCCGCCCACCAGGTCTGCTTCATCGCCAATTCGGTGAAGACCGAGATCGTGGTGGAAGAGGTGGCGGCGGCCTAGCTCCCGAGCATCTCCCTCAGCCTCCCCGCGAGCGCCGCCTTATCTTTAAGCTCGCACTCCCAGATCGTTTCGACCCGCCAGCCGAGGGCGGCCAGCGCCTCGCGGGTCTTGGCGTCGCGGGCGCGGTTGCGCTCGACCTTGCCGACCCAATAGTCTCGGTTCTGCTTTGGAACCCTGCTACCGCGCGCGCAGTCGTGGCCGTGCCAGAAACAGCCATGGACGAACAGCGCCAGCCGGCGCCCCGGCATCGCGATGTCCGGCTTCCCCGGCAGGTCCGCGCGGTGCAGCCGGTAGCGCGCGCCCAGCCGGGTCAAGGCCTTGCGCACCCAAAGCTCCGGCGAGGTGTCCTTGCCCTTCACCCGACGCATCACCGCCGAGCGTTTCTCCGGCGGATAGACGTCGGTCACGGCGGCCCCGGCTAGAGCCCTTCGAACAGCGCCGTCGAGACGTAGCGTTCGGCGAAGCTGGGGATGATGGTGACGATCATCTTGCCGGCCATGTCGTCGCGGCTGGCGACGTCGAAGGCGGCGGTGAGCGCGGCGCCGGAGGAGATGCCCACCGGGATGCCTTCCTCGGCGGCGACGCGGCGGGCCATGGCGAAGCTGTCGTCGTTGGACACCTGCACCACTTCGTCGATCACCTGGCGGTCGAGAATCGAGGGGACGAAGCCGGCGCCCAGGCCCTGGATCTTGTGCGGCCCCGGCGGGCCGCCGGACAGGATGGCGGAGGTCTCCGGCTCGACGGCGATCATCCGCACCGAGGGCTTGCGAGCCTTCAGCACCTGGCCGACGCCGGTGATGGTGCCGCCGGTGCCCACCCCGGAAATCACCGCGTCGACGCGGCCGTCGGTGTCGTTCCAGATTTCCTCCGCCGTGGAGACCCGGTGGATCAGCGGATTGGCGACATTGTCGAACTGCTGAGGCATCACCGCGCCGGGCGTCGCCGCCACGATCTCGCGGGCGCGGGCGACGGCGCCGGCCATGCCTCGCTCGGCCGGCGTGAGTTCCAGTTTCGCACCCAGGATGAGCAGCATCTTGCGCCGCTCCATGGACATGCTCTCGGGCATCACCAGGATCAGCCTGTAGCCCTTGGCGGCGGCGACGAAGGCCAGCGCGATGCCGGTGTTGCCGCTGGTCGGCTCGACGATCATGCCTCCCGGCTTCAGGTCGCCCGTGGCCTCCATGTATTCGACCATCGCCACGCCGATGCGGTCCTTCACCGAGGCGATGGGGTTGAAGAACTCGAGCTTGGCCAGCACCTCGCCCTTGGGCTTCAGCGCCGCGCTCAGCCTCGGCAGCCGCACCAGCGGGGTGTCGCCGATGGTGTCGAGGATCGAGTTGAAAATCTTGCCCCGGCCGGCGCGCTGGTAGCGCGCGGCGTCGTAGACCTTGTCGGGGGTGGAATCCATCAGCCGGACCTTTCACGGACGCCCTTTGTCGGGGCGAACCTAAGACTTCCGGGCAGGATTGGAAGGGCCTCGGCTTACGCCGCCGCCATCGCCGCCGGACCGTCCAGCAACGGCTCCAGGATCGTTTCGGCCAGCCAGCGCACCACCGGCGCCGCGACACCGTCGCCCGCCACGTGCAGGGCGGAGGTCGCCGCCGGCGGCAGGCGATAGCTGTCCAGCAGGCCCATCAGGCGCGCGGCTTCGCGGGGCGTCAGCAGGCGGGTGCGCACGAGCCCCGCCTCGACCAGTGCGATCACCTGGCGCGAGGAGCCGCCACGCGGGGTGCGCAGGCAGCCGGCGAGGCCATCGAAGCGCACCTCGGCGCGCTGCACCCGGCGGCCGTCCTCAACGCGCATCCGGCGATAGACCGCGCCCACCGCCCGTTCCCCACGGATGCCCATGGCGTCCAGGCGGGCCCGGTGCAGCGGCGCCATCAACTCCAGCCAGCGCGCGGTGCGGGCCGGCGAATGCCATTCCACCGCCGCATCCGGCTCCAGCAGGGCGGCCAGGTCGGTGTTGCGGGGCGCGGGCGCCGGCGCGGCCCACCAGACCCAGCGCGCGGCCAATGCCGGCGGCAGGCCCGCCGCGGCGGCCTTCACCGCCCGGGTGTGGAACGGGCTCTCGCCCACCAGGGCGGAAGGCGGCGGCGCGCGCGTGGCGACCACGAAGACCCGGGGCCGCGACTGCGGCAGGAAGGCCGCGGCGTCGATCTCCAGCGCTCCGAAGCTATAGCCCTGCGCCGCCAGCGCTTCGCCGAGCGCCGCGAAATCCCGCCCGCCGTGCGAGGTGAGCAGGCCACAGACGTTCTCGATGACGATGGCGCGCGGCGCGCGGCCGCCGCTTACGAGGTCATCGGCGGCCAGGCCCTCGATCAGCCGCCAGAAGCCGAAGAAGGCCGAAGACCGTCCGCCCGCCAGCCCGGCCCGCGCGCCGGCCAGGCTGAAATCCTGGCAAGGGCTGGACGCCCAGGCGAGGTCGGCCCGACCCGGCAGGTCGGACGCCGACAGCTTCCAGACGTCGCCTTCGTGGAAGTGTTCGCCCGCATCGGCGAAGTTGTCGCGGTAGGTCCGCGCCTTCACCAGGTCGAAGTCGTTGGCGAAGGCGCAGGTCCAGGCTGCGCCGAGGCCCAGCCGCGCCATGCCGCCGCCCGCGAAGAATTCGTAGAAGGAGAGGGGCGCACGACTCATCGCGCCTTAGTCTAACCTGCGTCGCGCGATACCAAAGCCGGGGCCTAAGATCGGGCCAGTGGACGTTTGCCGATGCGCCAGCCGATGCTTGCCGCCACCGCCATTCTGGCCGCCGCCCTGGCGCTCGCCGCCTGCGGCAAGGAGCCCGATCCGAACGACCGCCCACCGCCGCCGGACCTGGCCGCCAACTTCAATCCGCCGCTGGACGCGCGGGGCGGCGATCCGTCTTGGGGCCTGAAGATCCGCGGCCGGCAATTGATCCTCAGCCAGGCGAGCCAACCCGACGTTACGGTGACCGCGCCCGGCGCGACGATCCAGGCGCATTCGGCGTCGTGGACGGGGTCGCTGGCCGATAGCCGACGCATGACGGTGAGCTTCTACGACAGCGCCTGCATCGATCGGCAGAGCGGCGTGAGCTATCCCTTCGTGGCGGAGGTCGACCTGCAGGATACCACGCCGCTGGATGGCTGCGGCGGGCCGCCGGCAGGCGCCAAGGTCGCGACGCGCTCCGCTGCGACCGGCGCCGTGAAGCGCTAGCCTTGCCCGATGTCTAGCTGCTGAATCTGCGACTTGGGCTCGGCATGACGCGGCGTGGCCGGCAAGCAGAAGCCGACGACGATGGCGGCCGCGGCCACCGCGGCCAGGATGGCCTTCAGCATCACGACGGGTCCCTCAACCGATCTCGCGCAGCCTCATGGTCTAGCTTGTCGCGGTTAATGGGCGCGAAACGCCGGCGCGAAATCCTCAGCGGCGCGGCCGGCGTGCGTCCAAAGACTCTTTCCTTGCTCCTGCCCTTTTGCGGGCGGCAAACTGGCGGCTGAAGACAGCGCAGGCTGCGACGCTCCAGGGAGCAGACGATGGAAAAGGCCTACGATCTGGTGGTCCGTGGCGGCCAGGTGGTCGACGGCACGGGCGCCCCGGCCTTCGAGGCCGACGTGGCGGTGAAGGACGGCCTGATCGTCGCGGTGGGCCGCGTGTCCGGCGCCGGCGCGGAGGAGATCGACGCCCGCGGACAGGTCGTGACGCCGGGTTTCGTGGACATCCACACCCACTACGATGGCCAAGCCACCTGGGACCAGCGGATGCAGCCCTCGTCCTGGCACGGGGTCACCACCGTGGTCATGGGCAACTGCGGCGTCGGCTTCGCGCCCTGCAAGCCCGCCGACCACGACCGGCTGATCCAGTTGATGGAGGGTGTCGAGGACATTCCCTTCCCGGTCTTATCCGAAGGCCTGCCGTGGAACTGGGAGAGCTATCCCGACTATCTGGACGGGCTGGCCTCGCGCGCCTTCGACGTGGATGTGTGCAGCCAGCTGCCGCACGCGGCGCTGCGCGTCTTCGTCATGGGCGAGCGGGGCGTCAATCGCGAGCCCGCGACCGAGGCCGATATCCACGCCATGGCGGCCATCGCCAAACGGGCCATGGAGGCCGGCGCGATCGGCTTTGGCACCTCGCGCACGCTGAACCACCGCTCCTCCGACGGCTCGCCGATCGCCACCCTGACGGCCGGCGAGGACGAGCTGACCGGCATCGCGCTCGGTATGGCGGCGGCCAACAACGGCGCCGGCCGAGGTGTCCTGCAGGTGGTCTCCGACTTCGTCGATCCGGAGGCGGAGTTCGACATGTTGCAGCGGATCGTCGCCAGGTCGGGCCGGCCGCTGTCGTTTTCCCTGCTGCAGAGCCCGCGCGACCCCGAGCAGTGGCGCTACATGCTGGAGCGGATGAGCGCGGCCAAGGCGGCGGGCCTGCAGATGCGGGCCCAGGTGGCGACCAGGCCTGTGGGCGTGCTGTTCGGCTTCGAGCTGACCGCAAATCCCTTCAGCACCTATCCGACCTTCCGCGAGATCGCCAAGCTGCTGCCGTTCGGCGAGCGGATCGCCCGCCTGCGCGACCCGGAATTCCGCGCCCGCCTGCTGGCCGACGAACCGGACAGCGTGCGCGCGCCCGGCCTCTCGCCCGCCCGGGCCTGGGAGCGCATCTTCCCCATGGGCGTCGATAGCCCCGACTATGAGCCGACGCCGGAGACCTCCATCGCCGCGCTCGCCGCCGCGCGGGGCGTCGATCCGCGCGAGGTGGCGCTGGACCACATGCTCGACGGTGGGGCAGGCGGCGGGAGAGGAATGCTCTACCTGCCGCTCCTGAACTACGCCGGCGCCGACCTGGACCATGTGCTGACGATGCTGCAGCACGACTGCGTGGTGCCGGGCCTGTCGGACGGCGGGGCGCACGTGGGCATGATCTGCGACGGCAGCTTTCCGACCACCAACCTGGTCCACTGGACCCGCGACCGTGCGCGGGGGCCCAAGCGCAGCCTGGAGCAGATGGTCAAGGCGCAGTGCCGCGACACCGCCGAGACGGTGGGGCTCCACGACCGGGGCGTGATCGCGCCCGGCTATCGCGCCGACCTCAACGTCATCGACTATCCGCGCCTCAAGCTGCAGGCGCCCAGCGTCGCCTACGACCTGCCGGCCGGCGGGCGGCGGCTGGTGCAGCGCGCGGAGGGCTATACCGCGACGATCGTGGCCGGCCAGGTCACCTATCGCGACGGCGAGCCCACCGACGCCCTGCCCGGCCGCCTGTTGCGCGGCGCCCAGGCCGCGCCGGCGGCGATGGCCGCGGAGTAGCGGTCGCCGTGGCGCGCCTCGATCACATCGAGCTGCCGGTCCGCGACTGGCAGGAATCGCGCAACTGGTATCGCGACATGCTGGGCTTCGAGGTGGAGATGGAATTCCCGGACACGCGGATGGCGGGCCTGCGCGACGAGGCCGACCTGACGATCTTCATCCACGAGAGCGCCCCGCCGGTGGCCGCGCCGGGCCTGTCGTTCACGATCCAGGTCGCCGACGTCGAGGCCACCCACCGCGAACTCACCTCCCACGGCGTCGCCTTCGAACACCCACCGCGGAAGGTCTTTTGGGGCTATGGCGCGGAGCTTCTCGATCCCAGCGGCTATCGCCTGCGGCTGTGGGACGAGGCGAGCATGAAGGAAAAGGGCTGAAGCCATGAACGACGTCACCGCTCTCGCGCCGCAAGTCCTGGAAACCGGCTGCGAATGGACCGCCGAAGACGTGGCCGATCCGGCGCAATGGACCGAGCGCCTCTCTCCCGCCGAGGTGGACGAGCTGGAGGCCGCCGTGGCGCAGGCCTTCGGCGTCTCCGACGACTTCCTGCAGATCGGCAAGGCGCAGTTTCCGCTGCCGACGCTGGGGCCGCGGCTGAAGGAGATCGAGCGAGAGTTGATGGACGGGCGCGGCTTCGTGCTGATCCGCGGCCTGCCCCGCGACCGCTGGTCGAACGACGAGATGAGCATGGCCTATTGGGGGATCGGCGCGCACCTGGGCCGGCCCTGGCCGCAGAACGCCAAGGGCCACCTGCTGGGCGACGTCACCGACCACGGCAAGACGCCGGGCGACCCCACGGTGCGCGGCAACGAGATCGGCCTGGTGGGCCTGGACTTCCACTGCGATGGCTCCGACCTGGTGGGCCTGATGTGCCTGCAGACCGGCGTCAGCGGCGGGCTGTCGGCGGTGTGCAATTCGGTCGCCCTGCACAATCGGCTGGTGCGAGAACGGCCCGACCTGGCGGCGGAACTCTACAAGCCACAACCCTTCGACTATCGCGGCGAACAGGCGCCCGGGAAGCCCGGCTGGTACCCGATGCCGGTCTTCACCCGGCACGGCGACCGGCTGTTCATCCGCCTGATCCGCCCCTACGTGCTGGCCTCGCAACGCCACGCCGACGCCCCGCGCCTCACCGCCAAGGCCATCGAGGCGCTGGCCTGGATGCAGGAGATGGCCGAGGGCGGCGCCTATTCGGTGCTGATGGATTTCCAGCCCGGCGACATGCAGTTCATCAACAACTACCACGTGCTGCACGGCCGCCAGCCCTACGAGGACGACCGCGCGGCGGGCAAGATCCGCCACCTGAAGCGCCTGTGGCTGGAGACCGACGTCATCGCCGACCGCCCGAAGATCTTCACCAATCACATGGGCAAGCACTGGGCGAAGAAGCCGACCATCAGCCGGATGGACGCCTGAGCCGAGGGCCTTCTCCCCTTGCGGGAGAAGGTGGCCTGCGGAGCAGGTCGGATGAGGGGGCGACCCCGCGCGTCTTCGGGCGGCTGACCTCGCGAGACCCCTCATCCGTCGGCTGCGCCGACACCTTCTCCCGCGAAGGGGAGAAGGGTCACTTTGACCGCTCGCAATCCCTCCGACTCATCCCCATAACCCACCCATGCCGTCCGCCGTCGCCGCGCCTGACATCGACACCCTCGCCGAGGCCCGCGAGATCCTGCGGCGCACCTTTGGCCACGCGGAGTTCCGTGGCCTGCAGGGCGAGGTGATCGCCCAGGTTCTGGCGGGGAACAGCGCCATGGCCGTGCTGCCGACCGGCGGCGGCAAGAGCGTCTGCTACCAGATCCCCAGCATGATCCGGCCGGGTCTTGGCCTGGTGGTCTCGCCGCTGATCGCGCTGATGACCGACCAGGTGGCCGGACTGCAGCAGTCGGGCGTCGCGGCGGCACGGCTGGATTCCAATATCGATCCCGAGGAGAAGGCCGACACCTGGCGGCGGATCGAGGCGGGCGAGCTCGACATCCTCTACGTCTC
>DATAUR010000150.1:0-9581 GCA_036268175.1 Phenylobacterium sp.
GACGTTGCGGGCGTTGTCGACCACGGCCCGGGCCGAGGAGTGGGAGAAGATCACCGGCGCCCGGCTGACCGCCAGGGCGTCGCGCATGGTGTCGGCGGAGACGTGGGCCAGGTCCACCAGCATCCCCAGCCGGTTCATCTCACGCACCACCTCGCGGCCAAAGGGCGTCAGGCCGTGGTGGATCGGCTTGTCCGTGGCCGAGTCCGCCCAGGCCAGGTCCTTGGTGTGGGTCAGCGTCATGTAGCGCGCGCCCAGCGCGTACATCTGGCGCAGCACCGGTAGGGAGTCGTCGATCTGGTGGCCGCCCTCGATGCCGATCATCGAGGCGACCCGGCCGGCCTTGTGGATGCGCGCCACGTCGGCCGCGGAATAGGCCATCTCCAAGTCGGCCGGATAGCGGGCGGCCAGGGATTTCACGAGGTCGATCTGCTCGATGGTCATCTGGACCGCCAGGGGGCCCTGGACCTCCGCCGGGATGTAGACCGACCAGAACTGCCCACCGACGCGGCCTTTGCGCAGGCGCGGGATGTCGGTCATCAGGGCGCCGGCGCCGTGCCGCAGATCAGTGAGCGCCGCCTTGTCGCCGAAGCGTTCGCGCAGCTCCCACGGCAGGTCGTTGTGCCCGTCGATCAACGGGGTCTCGGTGAGGATGCGGTTCAGGCGGGCGGCGTCGGACGCGGGGTCCGCGAGCGCCGGCGTCGCGACGGCGAGGCCAGCTAGCAGGGCCGCCAGGGCGAGGCCGGCGAGGGTCTTTCCTGGGAACTCTGCGGCCATCGGCGCCTCGCGGTTTTTCAATTTGCGAAATCAGAAAATTCACCATTGCATGCGCGACGCCGTTTCGTGAAGCTGCTTCCATCTGAAAAAGCGGGGAGGGTCGCGATGCGGATCTGGAAACGCCTGGGCGCGGCCCTCACGGCCCTGGCGACGCTGTCGTCGGCCAGCCTGGCGGCGCCCGCGCCGCAGTTCAGCGGCTACAGCGAGGCGGCGCTGCACGCCTTCCTGGCGAAGAACGCGACCGTGCAGTCGAAGCTGCTGGTCCCGATGCGCGACGGGATCGGGCTTTCCACCGACATCTACCTGCCCAAGGACGCCAAGGGGCCGCTGCCGGCGATCTTCTGGCGCACGCCCTACGACTACAACACCGTCAACGGCTCGCTGCTGCAACTGGCGGCGCAGGCGGTCGATCACGGCTACGCCTTCGTGATCCAGAACGAGCGCGGCCGGTACTTCTCGGAGGGGAAGTACCAGATCCTCGGCTACCCGCAGACCGACGGCTACGACGCCCTGACCTGGATCTCGCAGCAGGGCTGGTCGAACCACAAGGTGGGCACGCTGGGCTGTTCGTCCTCGGCGGAATGGCAACTGGCGCTGGCCGCCCAGAAGCATCCGGCGCTCGCGGCCATGGTGGCCATGTCGGCGGGCGCGGGGATCGGCCGCGTCGGGCCGTTCGAGGAGCAGGGCAACTGGTACACCGGCGGCGTGCCGCGGACCCTGTTCTTCGTCTGGCTGTATGGCGTGGACAATCCGCTGCGAGCCAATATTCCCGCCGGCCTGGACCCCGCGATGCGCGCCCGCATCGGGACCTACAACAACCTGGCGGCCACCAAGCCGAAGGTCGACTGGACCAAGCGCATCAAGCACCTGCCGCTCAGCGACATGCTGACCGGCCTTGGCGAACCGCCTGGAACCTATGAGCAATTCATCGCCCGCAAGCCGAACGATCCGGCCTGGTTCCGGGGCGGGCTGTATCACGACAACGAAGGCTGGAACGTGCCGACCCTGTGGTTCAACGCCTGGTACGACGTGTCGATCGGCCCGAACATGGCGCTGTTCAACCACGCCCGTGAGGTCGATCCGAGCTCGCAGGCCAGCCAGAACCAGTACGCGGTGATCGCGCCCGTGCCGCACTGCCAGTACTTCAACCTGGGCCCCGACACCGTGGTCGGCGAGCGCAACATGGGCGACACCAGCTTCGACACCTATGGCGCGATCTTCAGCTGGTTCGACCGCTGGCTGAAGGCGGAGCCGGCGGCGTTCCCGTCGACCACGCCCCACGTGCGCTACTACATGATGGGCGAGAACAAGTGGCGGCAGGCCTCGCAGTGGCCGCCGGCCGACGCCAAGCCCCTGCGGCTCTATCTGCACAGCCAGGGCGGGGCGAACAGCCTCTATGGCGATGGCAAGCTTTCCACCGCGCCGCCGACCTCCAAGGAGCACGACGACCGGTTCGTCTACGACCCGCTCAATCCGGTGCAGACGATCGGCGGCGGCGACTGTTGCAACGGCGGTCTGGTCACCGCCGGCGCCTTCGATCAGCGCCTGGTCGAGGCCCGGCAGGACGTGCTGGTCTACACCACCGATCCCCTGACCGCGCCGATCGACGTGGCTGGCGGGGTGAAGCCCGTGCTGTTCGTCTCCTCCGACGCCAAGGACACCGACTTCGCGGTCAAGCTGGTCGACGTGGCCCCGGACGGCACGGCCTACATCATCGGCGACACCATCCTGCGGGCCCGCTACCGCGACGGCCTGGACCACGAGGTGATGATGCAGCCCGGGGAAACCTACCGCCTCTCGCCCACGCCGATGACCACCGCGATCCGCTTCGAGAAGGGCCACCGGATCCGGGTCGAGATCACCTCGTCGGACTTCCCGAAGTTCGCCCGCAACCTCAACACCGGCGGCGACAACGTCACCGAGAGCAAGGCTATCGTGGCGAAGAACGCGGTGCATCACGCGCCGGGCGCGGTGTCGTTCGTGGAGTTCTCGGTGCTTCCCTAGGCGGTGGGGGCGGTTCGGAAGGGCGGAATATTTTCCGAACTTGCCAGTGGTGAAAAAGTTTCCATTGCGACAAACGGCGGATGGCGTTCAAGCTGGCCGCCGCAACCTGATCCTGTGGGGGAAAGACATGACCGTGGACCTCGATCGACGCGCCTCGCTGGCCGGACTTCTGACGCTGGCCGCCGGCTCGGCCGCCGCAGCGACCAAGCCGCAGGGGCCTAAGGCCCAGAGTCCCAAGGCGGCGGTGGGGGCGGGCGGCGCGTGGTCAGGCGTCCGCGCCATCGGGCGCAAGGCGGTCGCCGATCGCCTGACGCCCGGCCTGCAGGTCTGCGTCACCCGGCACGGCAAGAAGGTGTTCTCCGAGGGCTTTGGCAAGGCGGACCTCGAGTGGGACGCCGCCATGACCCCGACCTCGGTCTGCCGCATCGGCTCGGTGAGCAAGCAATTCACCGCCGCCGCCGTCCTGCTGCTGGCGCAGGACGGCAAGCTTTCGCTGGACGACAAGCTCTCGCGGTTCTTCCCCGACTTCCCCAATGCGGATCGCCTGACCGTGCGCCGGATGCTCAGCCACACCTCGGGCCTGGGCAACTATACCGCCACGACCCCGCCGGAGCTGGTCTGGCAACAGGCCCGGACCGACCGCAACTCCGCCGAGATGCTGGAGCTGATGCGGCCGGTGGGCGCCAAGCTGATCTTCGAGCCGGGGACCGAGTACCGCTATTCCAACACCGGCTTCGTGCTGCTGGGCCTGGTGATCGAGAAGGCCGCTGGCCAGTCCTACCACGACGTGCTGCAGAGCCGCCTGTTCACCCCGCTGGGCCTGACCCGCACCGCGGTGGATTCCGTCGTCGAGATCGTGCCCCGCCGCGTCGCCGGCTACAGCAACGACACCGCCGCGCCGACGGGCTTCGACAATGCGTCCTTCACCTCGATGACCTACCCGGGCGGCGCGGGCGCCATCCGCTCCACCTGCGAGGACCTCTGCGCCTGGCACACTGCCCTGCTGGGCGGCAAGGTGCTGCAGCCGGCGATGCTTACGGCCATGCTGACGCCGGCCACCCTGAACGACGGCTCGCTTCCCATGCAGAAGAACCGCAGGGGCGAAAAGACCGCCGTGCGCTATGGCTTTGGCGTCAGCCTGGGCGCGATCGACGGCCACCGGGCGGTCTCGCATGGCGGCAACATCCAGGGCTTCGCGTCCAACCTGGAGACCCTGCAGGACGAAGGCGTGACCATCGCCATGATCATCAACTCCGACGGCGGCTCCAAGCCGCCCGCCGGGTTCATGACCATGCCCGCCGATGTCCAGAAGGCCCTGAGAACCGCCGCGCTGGCCGCCTAGGGCGGGAAACCTAAGCGTCTCAGGCGGCCGGGAACCTAGGTCCCGGAGACCGACAGCATCGCGATGTGCTCGGCGCGGGGGAAGGCGGCCGAGAGTGGGCCGCACCAGTTGAACGCGCCGGCGGCGGACCGCACCGCCAGGCCATCCTCGATCAGCTCGTGGGCGGGGTCGACGCCGTCCAGCAGCACGTGGGCGTAGGGGCGATTGCTGCTGTCCTTGGCGCCGGTGGGGGTGACGGTCACGGCGCGCACGCCGCTCGTGAGCGTCTTCAGCTCCAGCGCCGTCTGACGGGCCGCCAGGGCTTCGGCGGGGCAGCGGGCGTCCGGCGAGGGCTGCGGCGTCACCGCGTCGGCCAGATGCACGGCCTGGCCGTTGACGATCAGCACATCGCTCTGCAGCACCCCGACTTGCGCGGCGGGGGCTGGCGATGCGGCGTCGGCGAACAACCCAGGGCGCCGGTCGCAGGCTGTCAGCGACAACATCAGGATCACACCCAGGAAGATGACGCAGCTCGCGGTGTAAGCATGGGAAAGCAGTCGGGAGAAAGACATGGTGGGTCTCATGAACAGGGGGTCGAGGCCCCGCGCGGCGGTGGGTTCGGGGGAAACGTCGCCGCGCGGGACCCCATCGGCGGCCTAGCCGCCGAACTTGTAGCGCAGGCCCACGGTGACCAGGGACGCGCCGAAGTCGCCATTCACGCGCGCCGTGTCCGACCCGAACTTGACGCTGGGGGCGCCCAGGTAACGGTAGGCCACCTCGCCGGTGAGCTGGTCGTTGAAGGGGTGCGCGATCCCCGCCTGGAGCTGATAGGCGAAGACCGTCTTGTCGCCGTGCGGCGCGGTCGCCGGACCGCTGTCTTCCTTCACCTGGGCGACGCCGATGCCGGCCCCGAGGAACGGGCGCCACTGGGAGCCAGGCAGGAAGTCGTAGAAGCCGTTGGCGAAGCCGCCGAACACCTTGGTGTCGCCGGCGCCCGACTTGCCGCTGTTGTCGAGATAGAGGAGCTGGCCTTCCGCGCGCCAGCCGTTGCCGAAGCTTTTGCCGACCCCGCCGTCGAGGGTCCAGCCCGTGTCGCTCTTGGGGCCGTTGGTTCCGTCGATCCGGGCGTCGAACGTGCCGCCGGCGTCACCACGGACATACCAGCTGCTGTCGTCGGCGGCGCCAGGGGCGGCCGAGGCCGCGGCGGGGACGACGAGGAGGGTTGCCGCGGACACAGCGGCGAGGATGAGAGACTTCATGTTCTTTACTCCTGCCTCTTGATGAGGCTTGCGGGAGCGAAGATCGGCGCCGCCCTGCGGTGGCGCTTTCAGCCCTGTCACCCGGCTTGCAAGGGTGTGACGCGATCACATCTCGCGAGAGCCGGCCGCGGTGTGGCTTCCGCGACATTGCCGCGGCGCGCGGCGCGCTTACCTATGCGCCAGTTGCCGAGCGAGGGTGCGTGACTTCATTTCTACCGATGGCGTGGCCTCAGGCGCCGCTGCAGCCGCGGGCGGGCGCCGAAGGCGCGGTAACCCTGGTCGATCTCAATCGTCTTTGGATCCGCCACCAGCGCCTGGGACTGTTCCGCCTGGACTACGACGGGAGCCGCCCGATGGTGGTCTTCCTGTTCACCCCGGCCGAGTCCCGGACCACGGGCGAGCGGTTTCCGCGCGGGGCTTTCTCCCTGCTGACGCCCGGCGCGCCGGTGCGGCTGGAAAGCACCGATCCGGTGGAGACCCTGGCGGTGGCCTTCGCCCATCCGGCCGCCGCCGGCCTCGCCGAACAGCAGCGGGGCCAGCGGGATATCGACCCTGGCGTCCGAGCGCTCGCCCATGAGATCCGCCGGGTGCTGTTGCACGAGGGCGAGGCGGCGCTCGACTACCTGGAGCATCTGGCCGACAGCCTGATCGCCCGGGCGCTGCTGGTGCGCGGCGCGGCGCGACCCACCCTGGCGCGTCCTGGCCTGGCGCGGGCAGGAGGCCCAGCCGTCCCGTCGCGGCCCAGCCTCACCGCCTTCAACCTGCGCCGGGTGTGCGAGCATATCGACAGCCGCTTGGCGGAGCGGATCACGGTCAGCGAGCTGGCCGCCGTGGCCGGCCTCAGCCGGGGCTACTTCACTCGCGCCTTCCACGCCGAGACCGGCGAAAGCCCGCACAGCTTCATCCTCGCGCGGCGCCTGGATGAGGTGCGCCGGCGGCTCGACGCCGACGCCGACGACCTGGCGTTGCTGGCCGCCCAGACCGGCTTTTCCAGCCATGCGCACATGACCAACGCCTTCGGCCAGGCCTTCGGGGTCAGCCCTCGCACCTACCGGGAGGGGCGGCGGGCTTCATAGGCCCGCAGGAAGAGGTCTCCGCCGCGGAGGACGAACGTCAGCCGTTCGCCGCGCCGGAGAGTTCCCGGCGGAGGCCATCGATGAGGGCGCGGACCGCCATCTCGAACGCGTCTTTCCGGTCGTGCTTCGCGGTGAAGGCCAGGCGCGCATTGGGCAGCAGGGCCAACAGGGCCGCGTCGGGTCCCGCCCTGTCGCGGCCGGCGATCTCCTGGCCCATGAGGCCGACGATCGCGGCGCTGCTGACGCTGGCGGCGCGCACCGCGGCGTCGAGCGGCAGGCCGCTCTGCTGCCAGAGGCCGAACCAGCGCTCGGTCATCTGCAGGACCGCCGGCGTCCAGACCCCATAGGCGCTGCGCAATCGGCCGACGCCCGGATGGGCGAGGGTGACCTGCCGCGACCAGCGCGCCATGGCGATCAGGTCGCCGCGCCAGTCCCCGGTGGAGTTGGGAAAGGGGATTTCGCGCGAGGCGGCGTCGATGACCAGCGCGGCGAGCGCCTGCTTGTCGGCGACGTGGTGATAGAGCGCCATCGGCGTGACGAAGAGCGCGTCGGCGACAGCGCGCATGGTGAAGGCCTCGACCCCGCGCTCGTCCACCACCGCCAGCGCCGCCGCGGCGATCCGCTCGATGTGCAGGTCCTGCGCCCGCGCTTTCGTCCTGTTCGCCATCTCGGTCCGATTTGCACCCGATTCCCGTTGCAACCAGCGGAGCCTTTACGCCCGGTCCTTACGATGTATGGTTATGCCTATACAACATAGAATGAGCCGCGTCGTCGCCGAACGCCAGGGGGGCAAGGCGGCATGCCGGGATAGGAAACCAAGGAGTGTCCATGTACGCCGAGCCGTTCATCGACGTGGACGAATGGCGCGACGCGCCCGTGCGCCATCGCTATGTGCACGGCGGCTTCAAGGACACGGAGCTGCTGTTCTCGTTCTACTTCCCGCCGAAGGAGGCCTACGGCGGCCGGTTCTTCCAGCCTTTGCAGGCGGTCTCCGGCAACGAGAATACCGCGCCGATGTCGATGAACCAGGCGTTCGGCGTCGACTTCGCCATCGCCAGCGGCGGCTATCTCGCGGAGTCGAACCAGGGCGCGCGCAACATGTTCGGCGGCAGCGCCGAGGCCAACGCGGCGGTCGCGCGGTACTCGCGGGAAATCGCCGCGCAGATGTACGGGCCGCACCGGCCCTACGGCTACGTCTACGGCGGCAGCGGCGGCGCGTTCAAGACGCTGGGCTGCGTCGAGAATTTTGAGGACGTCTGGGACGGCAGCGTGCCCTTCGTCCACGGGACCCCGGTGAGCGTCCCTTACTTCTTCACGGTCCAGGCGCATGCGATGCGCGTGCTGGGCGCGAAGTTCCCGCAGATCGTCGAGGCGCTGGAGCCTGGCGGTGGCGGCGACATGTACGCCGACCTCACCGAGGAGGAAGCCGACGCCCTGCGCGAGGTCACCCGCTTCGGCTTTCCGCCGCGGGCCTGGTTCAACTTCCGGCGGATCGCCTTCGGCTATACCGGCGTGTTCACCACCCTGGTCGACCGGATCGTGGACGGCGATCCGACCTACTTCGACGATTTCTGGACCAAGGCCGGCTACCTGGGCGCCGATCCGCCGGAGTCGCTGCGCAACGCCCGCATCCGGCACGACACCCGGGTCGGCGCGCTGGTCATGCCGGACGAGGCGCGCGCGCTGGGCCTGCCGCTCACCATGGCCACCGCGCAGACGGAAAGCGGGGTCAGTTTCCCGGCCGCGCTGAGACTGGAGAGCTTGCCGGAGGGCAGCCTGCAGGGGGCCTCGGTGGTGGTCCGCAGCGGCGGCGCGAAGGGCCATCAGTTCTACATCGCCGGCGTGGTGCGCGACGCCGTCATGATCGGCTTCGGCCAGGGTCACTTCCAGGCCATGGCGGCGCTGAAGGTCGGCGACGAGGTGACCGTCGACAATTCGGTCTATCTGGCGACCCAGACCTACCATCGCCATCAGATTCCGGCGGCGGAGTACTGCGCCTGGGACCAGTACAGGGGCCCCGACGGTGAGCCGCTCTATCCGCAGCGGCCGCTGCTGCCCGGGCCGGAGTCGCTGTCGGGCGGCGCCACCCAGAGCGGCCGTTTCCATGGCAAGATGATCGTGATGCAGGCGCTGATGGACGAGGCGGCCTATCCCTGGAGCGGCGACTGGTACCGCAAGCGTGTCCAGGCCGCGCTCGGCTCGGAAATCGACGATCGCTACCGGCTGTGGTTCGTGGAGAACGCCATGCACACCACCCAAGCTGTCGCGCCCGGCGAACCGAGACCGGTCTCGACGACCCGGGTGATCAGCTACCAGGGCGTCCTGCAGCAGGCGTTGCGAGACCTCGCGGCCTGGGTGGAGCAGGGCGTCGCGCCGCCGCGGAGCAGCGGCTATCGCGTGGACGATGGGCAAGTGGTGCTGGCGGCTTCGGCAGCCGACCGCAAAGGCCTCCAGCCCGTGGTCGCGCTGACGGCGAACGGCGCCGCGAAAGCCGTGGTGAAGGCAGGCGAGCCTGTCGAATTCGAAGCGGTCGTTGAGGCGCCGCCGGGCGCGGGCGTCATCGCCGCCGTCGAATGGGACTTCGAGGGCGCCGGCGACTTTCCCGAGACGTCGGACCTCGGGCCGCCGTCACCGCGCGCGACAGTGCGAAAGACGTTCGCCTTCTCGCAATCTGGGACCTACCTTCCAGCGGTGAGGGCTTCGGTGCGCCGTGCGGAGGACGATAGCCTCTACGCGCGGCCGAAGAACCTGGGCCGCGTGCGCGTTGTCGTCACCTGACCGACGCGGTTCGTGGACGCTGCGAGGAAGGAGAACGGCATGGCCGAGCTGAGCCTTGGATCGACCCCCGCGCCCGCCGCCGACAGCTATCCGGGCTACGGCGCCAAGCCCTACCGGGCCTATGTGCTCGGCGTTCTGATGGTCATCTACGGGCTCAACCTGATGGACCGTGGGCTGGTCGCCCTGCTGCAGGAGAAGTTCAAGCCGGAGTTCCACCTGAGCGACTTCCAGCTTGGTCTGCTCGGCGGGCCGGCCTTCGCCTTCTTCAACACCGTGGCCAGCCTGCCGATCGGGCGGCTGGCGGACCGCTTCAACCGGGTCGGCATCCTGTCGATCTGCGTCGCCGCCTGGAGCCTGATGACCGCGCTC
>DATAUR010000151.1:0-9556 GCA_036268175.1 Phenylobacterium sp.
TCCGCCTCCCCCGCCGCCGCCGCACTACGAGGCGAAGCAGTACATCGTCTACTTCCCGTTCGATCAGTACATCCTGACGCCGGAAGCCCAGTCGGTGGTGCAGGACGCGGCCAACTACGCCTCCTCCGGTCACGCGACCAAGGTGACCGTGGTGGGCTACACCGACACCTCCGGTTCGGCGGCCTACAACATCCGCCTGTCGGAACGCCGTGCGAAGGCCGTGGCCGACGCCCTGGTTGGCATGGGTGTGTCGCAATCCTCCCTGTCGGTCGACTGGAAGGGCAAGACCGACCTGGCCGTCCAGACCGCCGATGGCGTGAAGGAACCGCTGAACCGCCGTTCGACGGTCGACATCAGCTTCTGATCTCGACCACCGAGCGATCGGTGAGACGTTTGGAGCCCGGCCGAAAGGCCGGGCTCCTTGCGTTTTGCGCTTAGCAAAAGCGCCTCCCAGCCTTGCCTTCGGCGCAAGGTCTTCCCATTAGTCCCGGCGAACGCGCGGAACGGACATGGCCTTCGATCACCTGGACTCAGCAAAATTCACCGACGAGCGGCAGGCCGTGGCGGCCGCCCGGGCGTTGAAGCCCTTGAGCCTGGACGACCGGCAGGCGGTGCTGGACGAGGCCACCGCGCTGGTCCGCTCCGCCCGCCGGGGCGCACGCCGTCAGGGCGTGGTCGAAAGCTTCCTGCAGGAGTTCAGCCTGTCGACCCGCGAGGGCCTGGCGCTGATGTGCCTGGCCGAGGCCCTGCTGCGCACGCCCGACGAGGAAACCCGCGACAAGCTGATCGCCGAGAAGATCGCCTCGGCGGACTGGGCGAGCCACGCAGGCGCGTCGGATAGCCTGCTGGTCAACGCCTCGACCTGGAGCCTGATGCTCACCGGCAAGCTGATCGACCCGGACGAGGAAGCTGGCGCCGACCTGCCGGGCTTCATCCGCCGCCTGGCCGGGCGCCTGGGCGAGCCGGTGATTCGGCGCGCGGTGGGCGCGGCGGTGAAGATCATGGGCGAGCAGTTCGTACTGGGCGCCACCATCGAAAAGGCCATCCGCCGCGCGGCCCAGGACGGCTTCGTCTGCTCCTTCGACATGCTGGGCGAGGGCGCCCGCACCGAGACCGACGCCGACCGCTATGAGGCGGCCTACGCTGCGGCCCTCAAGGTGGTCGGCAAGCATGCCGGCGGCCACGGCCCCGAGGCTGGTCACGGCGTCTCGGTGAAGCTCTCGGCGCTGTCGCCCCGCTATGAGGCGCGCCAGCCGGAGCGGGTGTGGGGCGAACTCTATCCGCGCATACAGCGCCTGGCGGTGCTGGCGGCGGACGCCAACATCAACCTGACCCTCGACGCCGAAGAGGCCGACCGCCTGGCGATTTCGCTGGAGCTGCTTGAGCGCCTAGCCAACGAACCGGAGCTCGGGACCTGGACGGGGCTGGGCCTGGCGGTCCAGGCCTATCAGAAGCGCGCGCCCCAGACGATCGAGGCGGTGGCCGGCATCGCGCGCGCCAGCGGGCGGCGGCTGATGGTTCGCCTGGTGAAGGGCGCCTATTGGGACAGCGAGATCAAGCGCGCCCAGGTGGCCGGCCTGCCGGGCTATCCGGTCTATACGACCAAGGCCGCGACGGACCTCTCCTACCTGGCCTGCGCCCGGGCGCTGCTCTCGGCCGCGCCGGCGCTCTACGGCCAATTCGCCACCCACAACGCCCATACGCTGGCCGCCGTGCGGGTGATGGCGCGGCAGGCGGGGCTGTCGCCGGAATTCCAGCGGCTGCACGGCATGGGGGAGGCGCTCTACGCCGGCGCCCGCGAGCGCTACGGCGACTTCCCGCTCAGGGTCTACGCGCCGGTCGGCAGTCACGAAGACCTGCTGCCCTACCTGGTCCGCCGCCTGCTGGAGAACGGCGCCAACACCTCCTTCGTCCACGCCCTGCTGGACGAGCGGACCCCGGTGGAGAAGGTGGTCTCCGATCCGGTCTCCGCGGTGGAGGCGGCCGGTGGCGCGCCGCACCCGCGCATCCCGCTGCCCATCGACCTCTATGGGGCCAGCCGCAAGAACTCGACCGGCCTGGACCTCTCCATCGCCGCGACCCGCGATGCGTTGGCTCAGGCCATCGCCGCCCTGCCGGCTCTGGAGGCCGCGCCGATCGTCTCAGGCGCCGTGCGCAGCGGGACCTCGACCGCTCGGGTCTTGCCGTCGGCCCTGTCGCGGCAGATCGGCCAAGTCACCGACGCCTCCGCCGCTGACGTGGAGGCGGCCTACGCCGCCGCCGCCAAGGCCCAGCCCACCTGGAACGACCGGGGCGGCGAGGGCCGCGCGCCCATCCTGCGCGCCATGGCTGACGCCCTGGAAGCCAACCGCGAGCGGCTGATCGCCATCTGCGCCCGGGAAGCCGGCAAGACGCTCTCCGACGGCGTCGCCGAGGTGCGCGAAGCCGCCGACTTCTGCCGCTACTACGCGAGCCTCGCCGAGCGGCAGTTCGGGGCGCCGGAGACCCTGCGCGGTCCGGTGGGCGAGACCAACCAGCTTTCCCTCCATGGGCGCGGCGTCTTCGCCTGCATCAGCCCGTGGAACTTTCCGCTGGCCATCTTCACCAGCCAGATCGCCGCAGCGCTGGCCGCCGGCAACGCGGTGTTGGCCAAGCCGGCAGAGCAGACCCCGCTGATCGCCGCTGAAGCTGTGCGCCTCTATCACGCCGCCGGGCTCGATCCGAACCTGCTGCACCTCTTGCCGGGTGACGGCGCGACCGTCGGTCAGGCGCTGGTGGCCCATCCGCTGTGCGCCGGCGTCGCCTTCACCGGCGGCACCGACACCGCCTGGGCGATCAACCGGACGCTGGCCGCCCGCAATGGGCCGATCGTGCCGTTCATCGCCGAGACGGGCGGGCTGAACGCCATGTTCGTGGACACCACGGCGCTCCGCGAACAGGTGATCGACGACGTCCTGGCCTCGGCCTTCGGTTCGACCGGCCAGCGCTGTTCGGCGCTCCGTATGCTGTTCGTGCCGAACGACACGGCCGACGCCCTGATCGAGGGCCTGGCCGGGGCCATGGACGCCCTGGTCATCGGCGACCCGACCGATCCGCGTACGGACATCGGCCCGGTGATCGACGAAGACGCCTGCGCCGCGCTCGCCAAGCACCGCGACCGGCTGGGCAAGGAGGCCAAGGTGTTGCACGAGCTGGCCGCGCCGGCCGGCGGGCATTTCTTCGGGCCGGTGCTGGCGGAGATCCCGTCCGCGGGCTTCCTGCAAAAGGAGGTGTTCGGACCGATCCTGCACGTGGTCCGCTACGACGCCAGCGACCTGGCCGCCGCCGCCGCGCCGCTGGCCGCGTCCGGCTATGGCCTGACGCTGGGCGTGCACAGCCGCATCGAGGCCTTCGCCGAGCAGGTGCGCGCCGCGGTTCCAGCCGGCAACGCCTACGTCAACCGCTCGATGATCGGGGCGGTGGTGGGGGTCCAGCCGTTCGGCGGCGAGGGGCTCTCCGGCACCGGCCCCAAGGCCGGCGGCCCCAACGCCCTGCTGCGCTATGCCGTCGAGCGCGCGGTCAGCGTCAACATCGCCGCGCAGGGCGGCGACCCGGCGCTGCTCAACCTCAACCCCTAAGGCGCAGCTTTATCGGCCTTTGGGCGTTCCCGTTCGACCGCTGGCGTCGGAGGGAAGTTCGAGTGACCCATCAACAGGCCCTCGCCTTCGCGCTGGTGCTCGTCACCATCGGCATGTTCGTCTGGGGGCGGTTCCGCTACGACGTGATCTCGCTGGTGGCGCTCTTGGCCTCGGTGTTGCTGGGCCTGACGCCGGCCGCCAAGGCCTTCGACGGCTTCTCCAACGACGTGGTGGTGATCATCGCCTGCGCCCTGGTGGTCAGCGCCGGCTTCGCGCGCTCCGGGGTCATCGAAGCGATCCTGCAGCCGGTCACCCCGCACCTGAAGGGGCTCTCCACCCAGGTGCCGGTGTTCGTCGCCGCCACCGCGCTGCTTTCCATGGCCACCAAGAACGTCGGCGCGCTGGCGATCCTCATGCCGATCGCGCTGCAGACCGCGCGGCGCACCGGGACCGCGCCGTCGCGCCTCTTGATGCCGATGTCCTTTGCCTCGCTGCTGGGCGGGCTGGTGACGCTGGTAGGCACCTCGCCGAACATCATCGTCAGCCAGGTGCGTCAGGAACTCTTCGGCAAGCCGTTCGGCATGTACGATTTCGCGCCGGTCGGCCTGGGGCTGACGGCGCTGGGGATCGTGTTCCTGGCCTTCGCCTACCGCCTGCTGCCCACCAGCCGCGCCCCCGCCGAAACCCTGGACGCGGCCCTGGCCGGAAACGCCTATTCCACCGAGGTGGACGTGCCGGAGGACTGGACGTTCGAGAAGCGGCGGATCGGCGCCCTGCAGGCGCTGGCCGAGGGCGAGGTCACGGTGACCGCGCTGATTCGCGGCGGCAAGCGGCTGTCGTCGCCCCACGCCAACACCCGGGTGCGCCCGGGCGACCGGCTGTTGATGGAGGGCGCCCAACAGGCCCTGGAGGCGCTGATCTCGCGGGCCAAGCTGAAGCTCACCCGCGCCGACCGTCCGGTCGCCAAGGAGGAATCCCGGGAGGAGATCCGGGTGGTGGAGGCGGTGGTCAATCCGGGCTCCCTGCTGGTCAGCGAGAGCGCCCAGCGGCTGGACCTGCACGGCGAGCATGGCGTCAACCTGCTGGCGGTGAGCCGCAGCGGCTATCGCCTGCGCCAGACCCTGCGCAGCGTGCGCTTCCGGGTGGGCGACATCGTCATGCTGCAGGGTGGAGAGCGTGCCCTGCCCGGCGCGCTGAAAACACTGGGCCTGCTGCCGCTCGCCGAGCGGGAGGTGCGGCTGGGCGGCATCCGCCGGGTGCTGGCGCCGGTGGCGATCCTGGCGACGACCATGCTGGCCATCGCCTTCCACATGATTCCAGTGGCGGTGGCCTTCTTCGCCGCCGCCGTGGCCATGGTCGCGGTCGGCGGCCTGCGGATGCGTGAGGCCTACGGCTCGCTGGACGGGCCGGTGCTGGTGCTGATCGCGGCGTTGATTCCGGTGGGCGAGGCGATCCATCGCACGGGGGGCGCCGACCTGGTCGCCGGCTGGCTGTCGCACGCGCTCGGCTCCGCGCCGCCCCTGCTGTCGCTGGGGGCGATCATGCTGCTGGCGATGATCAGCGCGCCCTTCATGCACAATGCCCCGACCGTGCTGGTGTTCGGGCCGATCGCCGCGGGCCTGGCGCAGCGGCTGGGCTACAACCCCGACGCCTTCCTGATGGCGGTGGCGGTGGGCGCGGCCAGCGACTTCCTCACTCCCATCGGCCACCAGTGCAACACCCTGGTGATGGCGCCGGGCGGCTATCGGTTTTCCGACTATCCGCGGCTCGGCGCGCCGCTCAGCGTGGCGGTGCTGATCGTTGGCAGCCTGCTGATCGCGGCGGTTTGGCCGTTGACCCGCTAAGTCGGTCACAGTGTCGTGAGCGGGGGTGCGGCAATGACCGCCAAGCCCTTGATCTGCCGAGGCGCCGGCGGCTCCGTTAATCTTTGGTTTACGAAAAAATCTGGGGGCGGTCGGCTCGCCTCATTGACGAGTCATTAGGACGGGTGCCCCATATGTAGGTTGCTCGGGCGTGTCGCCACACAACATGTAGGGGCTAGAACCGAGCCGGGGCTGGCGGGGTTCTATAGGGGCATAGGGTCAGGGACGATGAGTGAAGCGGCGAAAGTTGGGATTGCCGAGTCAATTGAACGGGTTGCGGACGCGCCGTCGCGGCCGCAACTGACGCTGGTCAAGAAGGTCGAGGTCGACCGGTCGCGCGATGACCTGCTGACCGATTTCGGCAAGACCACCCTCGAAGACCGCTACCTGCTGGCTGGCGAGAGCTACCAGGACATGTTCGCGCGCGTCGCCACGGCCTACGCCGACGATGCCGACCACGCGCAACGGATTTACGACTACATCTCGAAGCTGTGGTTCATGCCGTCCACGCCAGTGCTGTCGAACGGCGGCGCGGACCGCGGCTTGCCGATCTCCTGCTTCCTGAACGCGGTGCCCGACAGCCTGGAAGGCATCCAGGGCGTCTGGAACGAGAACGTGCACCTAGCCTCCAACGGCGGCGGCATCGGCACCTACTGGGGCGGCGTGCGCTCTATCGGCGAGAAGGTGAAGGGCGCGGGCCAGACCAGCGGCATCATCCCCTTCATCCGGGTGATGGACTCGCTCACCCTGGCGATTAGCCAGGGCTCGCTCCGCCGCGGCTCCGCGGCCGTCTACCTCGACATCCACCACCCGGAGATCGAGGAGTTCCTGGAGATCCGCAAACCGTCGGGCGACTTCAATCGCAAGTCGCTGAACCTGCATCATGGCCTGGCCATCACCGACGAGTTCATGGAAGCGGTGCGCGACGGCGCCATGTTCGGCCTGCGCTCGCCGAAGACCAAGGAAGTGGTCAAGGAGGTCGACGCCCGCGCGCTGTGGCAGAAGATTCTCGAGATCCGCCTGCAGACCGGCGAGCCCTACCTGATCTTCGCCGACACCGTGAACCGCGCCATGCCGCAGCATCAGCGGGAGCTGGGCCTGTCGGTGCGCCAGTCCAACCTCTGCTCGGAGATCGTGCTGCACACCGGCAAGGATCACCTGGGCAAGGAACGCACCGCCGTCTGCTGCCTGAGCTCGGTGAACGCCGAGACCTTCCTGGAATGGCGTGACCATCCGACCTTCATCGAGGACGTCATGCGCTTCCTCGACAATGTGCTGGAAGATTTCATCCAGCGCGCGCCGCCGGAAATGGCCAACGCCGTCTACGCCGCCAAGCGCGAGCGGTCGGTGGGCCTGGGCCTGATGGGCTTCCACACCTTCCTGCAGCAGCAGAACGTGCCGTTCGAAAGCGCGCTGGCGAAGAGCTGGAACATGCGGCTCTTCAAGACCCTGCGCCGTCAGTGCGACGCGGCGTCCCGCACGCTCGCCGCCGAGCGCGGCCCGTGCCCGGACGCCGCCGACCGCGAGATCATGGAGCGGTTCTCCCACAAGCTGGCGATCGCGCCGACCGCCTCGATCTCGATCATCTGCGGCGGCACCTCGGCCGGCATCGAGCCGATCCCGGCCAACATCTACAGCCACAAGACACTTTCGGGCACCTTCGCGGTGAAGAGCCCCTATCTGGAAAAACTGCTGGCGGACAAGGGCCAGGACACCTCGGCCGTCTGGGATTCGATCCTGGAGAATGAAGGTTCCGTTCAGCATCTCGACTTCCTCAGCCAGGACGAGAAAGACGTCTACAAGACGGCTTTCGAGATCGACCAGCGTTGGGTGGTAGAATTGGCCGCCGACCGCACCCCTGAGATCTGCCAATCGCAGTCGATTAATCTCTTCCTCCCCGGAGACGTTGAGAAATGGGACCTGCATATGCTTCACTTTTCCGCCTGGGAACGGGGGTGCAAGTCGCTCTACTATCTGCGCTCCAAGTCGGTGCAGCGGGCGGCGCATGCGGGCGGAGAGACGCATGAGGCGGTGGACATGTCGGGCGCGGCCAAGACCGACTACGAGGAATGCCTCGCCTGCCAATAGGGGGCTTTCCCACCGGCCACGGGCGTAAACCTCCCGGCGCGGCACGGGCCTTGCAGGCCACAGAATTGACTCGCGAAAGCCTTGGCCGGCGCCTAGGCTGATCGTGGGGAACCGCAAGCCGGTTTGTGGCTTTCGCTAGGCAAGAGCATGGCGAGACCGCGGGCGCAGAAGCTGCGGGCTGGGAGAGGAATCGATGCGGCCGCTGGCTATCGTAGCCATCGTCGTGACTTGCGCCGCGGCGACCGCCGCGAGTGCGCAATCGTTCGCCGCCACATCGTCCGCCAACTCGTCATCCTCGGGCCTGTCGTCCACCAGCCTGACGCTCACCGATCAGGCCGCCACCGGCGACGCCCCGCTGCCGATCCAGATTCAGCCTGGCGCGGCGCGGTCCGGCCAGGACGCGACGCTGGCGCTGTTGAACAACGCCGCCTTCGCCCCGCGCACCGGGTCGAGCGACGTCGATCCCACCAGCCATCTGATCGACCGCGAGGCCTATCAGCCGGGCGCGGGCATCGTGCGCTGGATGACCGGCCAGGCGCCGCTCGTCACCGGAGCCGACGGCGGGGCGGTGGCGTCGCTGCGGGTCAGCGTCGGGGGCCCCTTGCGGACGCCGCCCGGCGTGGCGCTCGCCCTGTCGCGCGCCCAGTTCGACCCCGACGCCTATGAGGTCGCCGTGACCCGCGACTGGCCGGCCGCCTTCGCCGTCGAGACCGCGGGCTTTGGCCTCGACGTGACGCCGCATGCCGCGCTCGGCATGACCAACCAGGGCGGCTCGGCCGAGGCGGGCGCCACGGTTCGGCTGATGCAGAAGGACACCGCCATCAAGGAACGGCTGAACGCGCTTGGCGTGCGCGACGGCTCGAGCTTCGGCGACAAGGGCCGCTGGTACCTGTTCGCCGCCGCCAGCGGGCGGGCGGTGGGCTTCAACATGCTGCACAATACCGACGGCTGGGACCGCGCGGGCCTCTCGACCGACACCACCTCGACCCTGATCGGCGACACCCAAGTGGGCGTCGGCTGGCGCAAGGGCGACGTGCAGACCTCGCTCGGCTACATCCACCGCGAGGTGAAGGGCCAGAACATGCTGTTCGGCGTCGACCCGGGCTCCGACTCGATGGTCGCCTTCTCGCTCTCGATCCGTCCGCACTTCTAGGGCGCGCGCCAGACCAGCCGCTTTGGTGAGCGCGGTGGAGCGGGCGGTTATGCACCCCTTGTTCACAACATCTTGGGTCGCCGCGCCAACTTGTCGCTAGATATAGCTTCCGATCGGCGCCTATCCTTAACCCTCGTTCACCGTCCGCAGCGTCCGGGATTCGTAGCCGTGTCGACAACCTCCAACATCCGCACCCTGCCAGGCCTGCTCACGCCGTCGGCCGCCTACAAGCCGTTCCGCTATCCCTGGGCTTACGAGTTCTGGAAAAAGCAACAGCAGGTCCACTGGATGCCCGAGGAGGTGCCGCTGGGCGAGGACTGCAAGGACTGGGCGACCAAGCTCAACGACGGCGAGCGCAACCTGCTGACCCAGATCTTCCGGTTCTTCACCCAGTCGGACGTCGAGGTGAACGACAACTACATGGAGCGTTACGCCCGCGTCTTCAAACCCACCGAAGTGAAGATGATGCTGGCGGCCTTCTCCAACATGGAGACGGTCCACATCGCCGCCTACGCCCTGCTGCTCGAGACGATCGGCATGCCGGACGCGGAGTTCACCGCCTTCCTCGACTACCAGGCCATGCGCGACAAGCATGACTACATGCAGCAGTTCGGGGTCGAGACGAACGCCGACATCGCCCGCACCATCGCCATGTTCGGCGGCTTCACCGAAGGCCTGCAGCTGTTCGCCAGCTTCGCCATGCTGATGAACTTCCCGCGCCACAACAAGATGAAGGGCATGGGCCAGATCATCAGTTGGTCGGTGCGCGACGAGAGCCTGCACTGCGAGGGGATGATCAAGGTCTACCACGCCTTCAACGCCGAGACCGGCGCGGTGACCAAGGCGGTCGCCGCCGA